>CAIJKV010000234.1 GCA_903821335.1 uncultured beta proteobacterium | reverse complement strand
GCATATTCGTGATAAGTTCAAGTTATCGTTCAACCCGTCGACAATAAGGTACCCGCCATGCTATATGCGTCACGCACGATTGCGTCATTTTTTGCTGTCATCGGGTTATCTCTGGGCGCGCTGCCTGCTGCACAAGCTGCCGATATCAAGCTGGGTCATGTGCTCGCGGCGAGCCATAGCTGGCACAAGGCGGCCGAGGGTTTTGCCGCAGAGGTCAAGGACAAGACGGCAGGCCGTGTCAATTTCATCCTGTTCCCGAGTGGGCAGCTCGGCAACGAGAAAACAATGCTAGAAGGGATACAAATCGGCAGTCAGGGCGCTGCGATCATTGGCTCGGGCTCGCTGCAGCCCGTCGATGCCCGTTTTGGCGTGGTTGAATTGCCTTACACCTGGAATACTGCAGCCCAGGCTTACAAAGCCTACGACGGCGAGTTAGGTGCCGCACTTGAAAAAATCGCCGACGCCAAGGGCCTGGTGCTGCTGTCATGGTGGGAAAACGGCTACCGCCACATGACGAACAACCGTGGCCCCATCAATACTGTAGCGGACCTGAAAGGCCTGAAGACCCGCGTCACACCTGACAAGATGCGTCTGGACACCTTCACGGTGCTGGGCGCCAATCCCGCGCCGCTGGCCTTTGGTGAACTGTATTCCGCGTTGCAGCAAAAAGTGTTCGACGCACAAGAGAATCCGCTCTCGATCATCTACACCTCGTCTTTCTTTGAAGTGCAAAAGTACTTGTCCCTGACGGGCCACGTCTGGAGCCCGGCGAGCCTGGTGATTTCCAAGGCAGCCTGGAACCGGATTTCGCCAGATGACCAGAAGGTGATCAAGGCCGCAGCCGACCACTGGCGCGACGAACAACGTCGAATGATCAGCGAAAGCGACAAAGACTACCTGGCGCAACTGCAGGCAAAAGGCATGCAGATCAATGAGGTTGACAAAGCGCCGTTCGCGGCGGCTGTGGCACCCGTCTGGGCAACCTACGAGGTAACTTTCGGACCTGAGTTGATGGCACTGGTGCGCAAGTACAGGGCGCCCCAATAGTGCTTACGCGCCTTTCCTATGCTTTGTCCACCTTGAGCAAAGTGTTCGCGGCGCTTGCCTGCGCATTGCTGGCGATTCTCGTCTCGATCGTGGTGTTTCAGCGTTTCATTACCCATGACACACCACGCTGGGCCGAGGAACTCCCACGCCTGGTGCTGGTGTGGTCGGCCTTCATCGGTGGGGTAGCCTGCAGTCGTGACCGCAGTCACCTGATCGCAGGACTGTTGCCGTTTATCGTCAAGAGCCCGCGCGTATTCGCCGCGATTGACCGGCTTAATAGTGTCCTGATTTTTGCCGGGCTTGTCGCGCTGGGCTGGGGCGGCTGGCAACTCGCGCAGCTGACCATGGGGCAGTTGCTTCCTGCCACCAGCGTGTCAGCCGGTGTGGTTTACCTAGCCTTACCGGTCGCTTGCGCCGTGACAGCGGTCGTCCATGTGGCCCAGTTTTTCGAACCCTGGCCACCGGCTCCAGCCGAACCATTTACCCTGGAGTAAGGCATGTCGATTGGCGCCATTTTTCTAATGAGCATCTTCATGCTCACCATGCTGATCGACCTGCCCATCGTCTATGGAATGATGCTGTCCGGGCTTCTCTACCTGGCCGTCTTTGACGCGGCGCCTGTCGCAGTGGCCGCGCAACAGTACGTCGCTGGCATGGACAGTTTTACGTTGCTGGCGATCCCACTGTTCATCCTCGCCGCACAGTTGATGAATGGCGCGGGGCTTACGCAGCGGATTGTCCGCCTGTGTGCGGCGATCGTGGGGGATATTAAAGGCGGGCTTGCCGTTGTTGCCGTCATGTCATGCCTGTTGTTTGGGGCGTTGTCCGGTTCCGGCGTGGCGGATGTGGTGGCCATTGGCAGCTTGCTGATCCCGGCCATGACCCGCGCGGGGTATGACAAGGGCTTTACCTGCGCGCTTGTCGGATGCTCCGGTACGACTGCCACCATTGTGCCGCCCAGCATTGTGCTCATCATCTACGGCACCACCACCAATACCTCGGTTGGCAAATTGTTCATGGCCGGCATCGTTCCAGCAGTCCTCCTGAGTGCCGCACTCATCGGAATCGCGATATGGCTGTCACGCAAGCACAACTGGAGTGGCGGGCGTCCTTTCGAATGGGCCGAATTGCGCGCCGCCCTCGTCGATGCAGTGCCTGCACTGATGGTGCCGGTGATCATCATCGGCGGGATACGCTTTGGCATATTTACCGCCTCCGAGGCGGCCTCCAGCGCCATCGTCTACTCGCTGCTCATTGGTATCTTCTGGTATCGCACGCTTTCACTGCGCTTGATCTGGCAGAGCCTAAAAGGTGCAGGGGAAGGCAGCGCCTCGATTTTGCTCATGATCGGTGCCTCGGGCTTTTTTGCCTGGATACTCGTCGCCGAGCAAGTGCCACAGGCTCTGGCCTCGCTGCTGGCGAACTGGACTGACAGCCGAAATGCCGTGCTGGTGCTGCTGACGGTCGTGCTGCTGTTGCTCGGCACGTTCATGGAAGCCATCCCCATCATCATCATCGTCGCGCCCGTCGTCATGCCGGTGCTCGCCATTTACAACATCGATCCCGTGCACTTCGGCATTTTGCTGACGATCAATATGGCGATAGGCGCAGTCTCACCACCGGTTGGCGTCGATCTCATGGCCGCCTGCAGGGTGGGCGGGATCACGATGATGCAAACCTGGCGCCCGCTGACGTGGATGATGCTGGCGATGGTCGGGGTGCTCTTGCTCGTGACGTTCGTCCCCGATCTGGTCATGTTTTTGCCCAGGCGGGTTCAATGAGTACCCTTGCAGCGCTGCGCCGACCCGTGCCTCTGCGCCGCAGTTGGCTGTTCACCGCCGGACTGGACCTTGAGGCACAGGAAGCAGCACTCGCCAGCAGACCCGATGTCGTGGTTGCAGACCTTGAAGAGTTCACCGCGCCGGCCGATCGTCCTGCTGCCCGACCACGCATCGCGATGCTGATGCAGCGCTGCCGGGCTCAGGGTGTCGTGGGTGCCGTGCGTGTCAATCGTCTTGCCGATGATGGCGTTGAGGATCTGCGTGGTGTCATGCCCGCAAGCCCAGACGTCATATTTCTTCCGTATGTGGAAAGTGCCGAGGAAATTTTTGCCCTTGCGCAGGCCATCACGGGGTTGGAGGTTGAACTGAATCTTCCTGTCGGCACGACAGAAATAGTCCCGACAATCGAGTCTGCGCTTGGTTTTGTCCGGATCCAAAGCATCCTGACGGCGAGCGAGCGGATCACGGCTTGCCTGCTTGCAGCCGAAGACCTCACGGCAGACCTTGGGGCCGAGCGTGGCCCCGACAGCCTTGAGCTCAACCATTTGCGCAGCCGTTTTCTAGTTGAGTGTCGTGCGGCCCGGCGCATCCCGATAGACTGCCCGTTCAACTACCGCGACCCGCAAGCACAGGCCGCAGACCTGGTCTGGGCAAGACGTATCGGGTTAAGGGCCAAGTGTGCGGTGTACCCGGAGCAAGTGGCCGAGATTCACGCGGCCTTGACCCCTTCAGACGCCCAAGTCGAAGACGCACAAAAGTTGGTGTCCTGCTTCGAAGCCGTTCGTCGAGGGGAAACGACAGCATCGCCACCCCCGCAGGGCCCCGATTATCACACTGCACGGCGTTTGCTTGCACGTGACAGTGCGTTTCGGGCCTGGGGCACGTGAAATCATTACGCTGGCGTCAATTGTAAAAGATTGATACATTTCTGACGTTGGCGACAGTACTCGTGTGCAGTGAACGGTTACTAATCGGAAACTTATTGAGTCCGTTGACGTCTGAAATACTCACGCATGCTTTTGAACTCACAAATTTTCCTGAAATAACTATTGGATACCATACATGTCAAAATCTTCATTGCTTTCAGGCGTTACTGTTGTCGACCTGTCCAGGGTTCTTGCCGGTCCTTTCGCCACCATGACGCTCGCCAACTTGGGTGCGCGCGTCATCAAAGTTGAAATTCCCGGAACGGGTGACGATTCTCGTGCATTTGGTCCATTTCACAATGGTAAATCGCTGTACTTTGCATCGATCAATTGCAATAAAGAGAGCATTGCGCTGAACCTGAAGAATGCAGACGACCGGATTGTTTTCGAAAAATTACTTGAAAAAGCCGATGTTCTGGTCGAAAACTATCGCCCCGGCACCATGGAAAAGCTGGGTTACGGATGGGAAACCCTGCACGCCAAGTTTCCTCACCTGATTTATGGCGCAGCGTCGGGTTTTGGCGACAGCGGTCCTTATTCCAAGCGTGCCGCCTACGACATGGTGGTGCAGGGCATGGGCGGCGTGTTGAGCATGACAGGGTATCCAGGCCAACCGCCTGCGCGCGTGGGCATCTCGATTGGTGACATTACTGCGGGCTTGTACCTGACGATTGGCCTGAATGCGGCCTTGTACAACCGGACCGTGACAAAAGTCGGTTCGAAAATTGATATTGCGATGCTCGATTGTCAGATTGCGATTCTGGAAGATGCGATTCCGGCCTATGACAAAACTGGTGAAATCCCCGGCCCCCTGGGCACCCGGCACCCGTCCATCGCACCTTTCCAGTCATTCAAGGCCAAAGACGCAAGCATCATCATTGCCGCCGGCAACGATCATCTGTTTAACCTGATGACTGAAGCATTGGACCGAGCCGACTTGGCTACTGACGCGCGCTTCAAAACCAATGAGCTGCGTCACGAAAATGTCGACCTGCTTCAGAAGGACATGGAAACAACGCTTGGTACTAAAACGGTTGCAGAGTGGCTGGAGGCACTCAATGACAAAGGCGTCCCATGCGGCCCGATCAATGACATTCCGCACGTGATCGCTGATCCGCAGGTCAATGCACGCAACATGATCATCGAGGTCGATGATCCCGTGATTGGCAAGGTCAAAACCGCCGGCAATCCGGTCAAGGTTGTGGGTGCCAGTGATGAGGTCGCCCTGCGCCCGTCTCCCGAACTGGATGCCGATCGTGCCGCCATCCTGGCTGAATTCATGGGAGTCAGCAAATGAGCGATCCCACACAAGCGAACGTAGTCGAACCACTGGTGAGCACTGACCTGACCGACCGTGTTGGCATCATCACTTTAAACAACGCCACACGGCGTAATGCGCTGAGCGAGGAATTGCTGGACCAGGTCATTGCAGCCTTGGCGGATTTTAAAACCAAGGGCGCACGGGTGGTCGTGTTGCGTGCCTTTGAGGGCGCCACAGTCTGGTCTGCCGGCCACGACATCAAGCAGTTGCCCCAAGGCAGTGAAGACCCACTGGGGTATTCCGACCCGCTCGAGCGCGCGCTCAGGGCGATCCGGAGCTTTCCCGCTCCCGTGATCGCGATGGTTCATGGTTCGGTGTGGGGTGGTGCTTTTGACCTGGTCGCGAGTTGCGACATGATCATCGCGGATGAAACCTGCAGCTTTGCTATCACGCCTGCAAACCTTGGATTGCCCTACAACACGACGGGTTTGATCCATTTTCTTGGACGCTTGCCAGTCAACCTGGTCAAGGAAATGTTCTTCACCGCAGCCCCGATCAAAGGTGAGGATGCCTTGCGTTGGGGGATTGTGAACCATCTGGTTGCAAGCGCCGAGCTGGTGGAATTTACGATGGCCTTTGCGAAAAAGATCACCCTGAAGGCTCCGCTCGCCATTGCCGTGGCCAAAGAGCAATTGCGTGTGTTGGCCGATTACCAGCCGATTGCCGCCCAAGTGTTTGAACGCTTGCAAGACATGCGCCGTATGGTGTACGAAAGCAAGGATTACATTGAGGGCGTTCAATCCTTTCTCGAGAAACGACCGGCCGTATTCACAGGCGAATGACGGATATCCCCGTGCGGCCTTTGGATCAGGACGCACGGGACATTGCCGGTTAGATCTCTATTTAAAGTTCTTTGTAAAAATATCGGTCTATCGTCAGCTTCGGAACGATTAGACCGAATGCGATTGCCAGGCAGATCAGCGTTGACGTCATCAGGTTGGCTGCAACGCTTGCCAGTAATAGGGCCCCGCTTTTTTCGCCTTGTTCGTAGATCGTGTACAGGGCGCTTGAAATCTTGAATAAGAATACGCCTGGCATCATGGAAACAACGGACGCAAAGGCAAGCGCAGCAAACGGGAGTTTAAATTTATGCGCCAATGGTGTGGCCACCAAGCCGGTGAAACAGCAGGCGATCGCGGCGCCCATGACCACGCCATTGCCTGCATCCATCACCCCCCACCTGATTGCGTGTGCTGACATGCCGATCAACACGGGAATCCATATTGCTGTCCACGGTAACGCGAAGAATGTGCCGAATGCCGCGACGGCAACGCCAGCTGCGATCACGTCTACCCCCAGCGGAACTTTGTTGACGCTGACCATCGGCGCAAGTGATTCACCGCCTATCGTCAGACCGGCGATCAACCCCAGACAGATCATGAGAATAGTCAGGCCAGAATAGCCCAGTCTGGCGACACCCAGCTCTATCCTGCCACGCGCCACGTCAATCGAACCACTGATGATATGGGCACCGGGTACCAAAATCATGCACGGGCAAATCTCTATATATTGCACGGATGAGCAGAGTTGATATTTCTGAATGATCGCACCCATCCCGCCTGCAACGAAAGCAGCCGCGAGCGGCTGGCTAAATACATTACGGGCATGTTTTGCGAGGAGCCGCCTGAGGCCTGCGCCAAGGCAGGCCACCAGAAGCGTCAGCAGCAGCGTCAACGCGTCGGTGGCACCAAATATGATGGCCAGGGCCGCAGCACCCAGACCCGCCATGATGATGAAACGGCTGTTCGATACGGAGGTCATTGCCGCAATGGTCTTGAGTTCTTGTACTGCGGTTTCAGGGGCGAGCACCCCTTCGCGTACCTGATCGATGAGTTTCAATGTCCGCGACACTTTGTTCATGTCCACACCTGCAGGCATGACCTCAACGATCTCCACCATTGATTGCAGAGCACCCCCGGTCGCGGCGACCGATTCGATAGGCTCCGCCCGGATCGTCACCTGGCTCCAGGCGGTGTGAGTATTCACCTTGTAGCCAAGCGCGCTTCCGAGTGACCGAATGTCTTGGATCATCCGATGCGTGGTATGACCGTTGGCAAAGAGCACACTTGCACTAGAGCTGATTAATTCCAGCGCAATGGAAGGACGCACGTTCATTGGTGGCACAGCAGAAGTTGAAATCAAATCGTCACCTGATAAAACCAGCGTTTAGACTACGCTACGCAGTGGATGCTGTCGTACAAATCGCGACCTTCCGTTCGAATGCTTTAGATTATTTCCTTGCCTTGGGTAAGTATCAATATAGCGTGACCAATGATTTTATTCCCACGCGCGGGTCGCAGATACACCGTACGTGTTCATCTTGATTCAGGCATCAAAACGCTGGCTAACTTGTGTTCATCAGCCAAAATAACTTTTACGTCAACGTGCCCATGGCGTGACAAAATGCGTCGCGCATTGTCTATTCCAACGAAAGGGGGCGAAGCAAACTAGTCAGATCGGCTTCAGTGAACATGGGTAGTGCCCGGGACGCCGCACCACTGTAGAGGCTGTCGGCCAGTTGCGCCTTGCGCTCTTGCAGGGCCAAGATGCGTTCTTCGATGGTGCCAAGCGCCACTAGTTTGATGACCCACACGCTCTGCGTCTGACCAATGCGGTGCGCACGGTCCGTGGCTTGATTTTCGGCAGCTGGGTTCCACCAGGGATCGTAATGGATAACAGTATCTGCTTGCGGCAAGTTGAGTCCAACACCCCCTGCTTTAAGGCTGATCAGAAACAGGGGTACTTCTCCACTAGTGAAGCGCTGAATGATTTCGTCGCGCTTCTGGCTGGCACCCGTCAGTTTGACCCACCGTAAATTGCGCGCAGCCAGCTCGGCTTCGATCAGGCTCAGCATGCTGGTGAACTGCGAAAACAGCAGGATGCGTCGGCCTTCGGCCAGCATTTCTGGCAGTATCTCCATCAGGTGGCTGAGTTTGGCAGATTGTTGCGTGCTTTGTGCAGCAGACAATGGAACCAGCCTGGGGTCGCAGCAGACCTGGCGCAGCTTGAGCAGTGCATCCAGAATGGTGATGTGTGATCTGGCAAGTCCGTTGGCGGTGAGGGCGTCGCGAACAGTTTTTTCCGTAGTCACCCGGATGGTTTCATACAGGTCGGCTTGCTTGCCAGAGAGTTCGACGCGCATCGTTGTCTCGACCTTGGGCGGTAGCTCGGTGGCGACCCGTGCTTTTGTCCTGCGCAGCATGAACGGGGTGATACGTCGGCGCAGTTGCTCCAGGCGGGTGGCATTGCTCTGCTTCTCAATGGGGGTGCGAAACAGTTCGCCAAAACGCTTCTGACTGCCGAGGAATCCTGGCATCAGGAAATGAAACAGGCTCCAGATCTCACCCAGGTGATTCTCAATCGGTGTGCCAGACAGGCATAGACGCTGGCGCGCCTTGAGTTGGCTGGCCACCTGTGCGGCCTGTGTTGTGGCATTCTTGATGTGCTGTGCTTCGTCGAGCACCACCAGGTGCCAGGTGGCTTGAAGCCACCGGTTTTTGTCACGTTGCAGTAGAGAATACGGTGCAATCACAATGTCCTGATTGCTCATATCAGCGGCAACCGCATGCCGGTCTTTGCCATGGATGATCAGGGTGCGCAGTTGCGGACAGAATCGGTTGGCTTCTCGTTGCCAGTTTCCGAGCAGACTGACCGGTACGATGATGAGGGCAGGGTGCGTGAGGCGCCCAGCATCTTTCTCAACCTGGATGTGTGCAAGGGTTTGCAGCGTCTTGCCCAAACCCATATCGTCAGCCAAGATGCCGCCAAGTCCGTGCTGGCCCAGGAATTGCAGCCAGTTCAATCCTTGTTGTTGATACGGACGCAGGCTGGCCTTGACCGAATCCGGCAGGCTGACCTCAGGGATTTCAGCCGTCCCATTGAGCTGCTGTGCAATATTTCGCAGCGACTGCGCGCCCCGCCAGACAACACCGGCACCAATCGTCGCGCTGGCGCGCAGGGCTTCGAGAGGCGTCAGCCTGATCTGATCGCTGGAAAAATCCACACTAGTCTCAGCGAGTAGTTCCATCAAGGCGGAAAGCCAGGGCTTGATTGCTTCAGTCGAGACGCGAAGATACCCGTCGCCTTTCGCATTTGGTAGGTAGATAAAGGGTCTGATGGTCGCGAGGCCCGTATCGATGTCCCCAGAACCTGTACCGATCTGGTCAAGCAGTGTGGGCAACCATGGCAAAATGTTGTGGCGCTCGCCGTTGATTTCAACTCCCAACGAGAGATCAAACCACGGCGAAGTGGTTTCTGCCTCTGGATCGTCGGCCTGCAACTCGACGATCAGTTCTTCGGCGTGCTGGAGCCAGCCGTTCAAGTCCTCATCGATTGTGACTTCAAAGCCTGCTTCCAGAAACGGCGCATAGCCGACGTCTGCCCAGAGTGCCCAGAGCACCTGAGAGCGATCCGCAGGAATCGTGCAGACACCTTTTGGATCGATACGTAAATCCAATTTCTGCAGTTGGCTTTTTGCCTCGCGTTCAGCTTTCACATCGCGGTGCAGGAGTTGCCTCGCATCGGTTGACGCAAGAGTGACCACCGTGGGCTGAGATCCCCACCACCCCTTATGACCACTGTAATCGAACTGAAGTTGCGCCTGAATCCCCTTACGCAAGGCAGTCGTAGCCTGTGGTGCACGTTGTATGTGCAGACAGGGAATGGGCGTGATGTCCTTGAGAAACTCGAGCGGCGGTAGGACGGGCGGCAGCGGGATTCGGTCCAGGTATTGAATCAAGCGATTTTGCTGATTTCTCAGTATCGAGGATTTAAAGGCTGGTGCTTTGAGCAGCACATCCAGTTGCCCGGCAGACAAGTTCTCGGCTTCGACCGGACCGCACAGGCCTAGTCGGCTGTCTAGATAAAGGGGTGGCTTGTTGACGCAAAGTGTGACGCCGGGAGTCGGTAGGCTGCCATGTAGTGTCCACAATGTATCGGTGTCGTGCGTGGTGATGGATTCTTTCCAGTTCCACGTCAAAGTTTGTGGGGGTCCCCATTTCAAGGGCCGACCCGGTGCATTGAAACCGTCGTTCAGGAATAGCCGACCTGTGCTGGCGGCGAGTTCTAACGCCAACGTGCCCGTTCGACCTTCCGGTATACCTGAGAGCGTGAGCGCAGCGTGATAGTCATCCACTACGGTTGGCATGGCAGCGATCAGTCGCAGGACATCCTCATCGAGCGGTGTCAGGTCACGGAATTCGGTGGAACTGGTGACTGGAAAGCTGCGTAGCACCTGGGGCTTTGCCCACTCGCCGTTCACCTTTATTTGCGATGTCACGGCATCGATCCTGAGCTGTGCGAAGGGAGTTTGATGACCCAGGACGCTAAGTAGGTAGAGGCAGTACCTGGGTTTGGCGTGGCCGGCGCCGCCTGGCAACGCTGCTCCTGCGTCTGCATCTGCAATGGTGTTGGTCTGGTTGCTCGCGCGGTCTATGCGCTGCAGCCACAGTAGCAACTGGCTTTCAGCGGCAATACGTTCAGAATCTCTTTTTTTGGCAAGCAACACGAGTCGCTCCGCCTCAAGTTGCTCGGCTGTTTTTAGAATGGGCGAGCCGTCTGCGTTTTCCAGACCGAGCAATTGCCTGCCTTGGTAGGCTGCATTGACCATCAGTGCAATGCCATGTTTGCACTGGTAATGAACCGGGCATGTGCAGCGACTGACCCAGGACCGAATCCTGCCATCGTCTGACATTCTGGTACCAACGGTCAACTGATAAGGACTGCGCAGCGTTCCCTGAACTGAGCCGCTCAGCTGCCAGTCCTGTCCTGACGGTTCGATCATGAGACTCAGGACTTTGCTGTTCCAGTAGAGCGCAACACCGCGTTCCCACGTCCCGTAGTCCGTGAGGCCCATCAGTGATTGAACATTGAACCAGGTGGTTGCAGTGTTCGACGGTGAATTGCTCAATGTTCGGTGCTCAAGTTATTGGAGGTTTCCAAATGGGATAGTAAGCCCGCGCAGCCTGAGCGTTGAGCGGTGCGACCATGCATCCCACGAGGCGTAGGATTGACTGAAGTCGTAACACATTGAAATATGTCACAAAAATTAGTAACCATTTCGTGACAAGTTGGACACTAAGCTTCGCTCGAGCCTTTACTCCAACTCATCAACGATGACGGGGTTGAGCTCAAAATTAATTTAAACACCGATGCACTTGCAGAGGGTAAAAAATGATCAAACTCATGCATGGAATTGAATCACCACACTACATTCAGCTAATTTCCACAATATTTGAAGACACGGGGATGGTTGCCTTCATGATCATTGCCAGTATTTCGCTTGCGACGTTTTCGCTCGCGATATTCCTGGTTGAAATGCTGAGTACAAAGCGCTTTCATTTCGACTACTCCGCAAAAATAAATCCTGATACCTATCTTCAATTTCCAAAATCAGAAGATGGCAACGAGTCATGAATCAAAATATCTACTATGAGACTGAACTCATTCTTCTCGTGATCTTGTCGGTCATCATCCCTGCGGGCATCTATGGATTTTTATATAGCAAAATTTCTATCTCGCGATGGACGGTCGTGGCATTCGCAATGTTGCTAGTCGGCGTAGCCGGCATTGATGTGATCTTGCTTCAATCAATCTCTGAGCAAGCACGTGTTGCCGCATCACTATCGGATAACAAGGCATTCTGGGGTCAACTTTCGTTGACTTTATATTTGGTCCCAGCCGTCTTTGCAGGACTCGGCGTCAATGTCATGTCGCATGTGTTGACGAATCATCTCAGTGAGGCGGAGAAGAAGTTTGACCAGGGACATTCGCGTCGTGGGCCGCACAGCTTTACGAAATCGGTGCCATGGCTATCTCGGTTTGAGCGCAGGTCCCGGAGGATGAAAGAGCCTCAGATCCTGATTGCCTGCTTGATTGGCGCTACAGGAATATTTGCGTTGGACATTATTTCGGGAGATGCCATCCATTTGCACGTACTGTATATCTTTCCCATAGCAGTGATTGCCATGCGATGCTCGGAACTCAAGTGGATTCTGACCGCGTTGTCGATTACGACTACGCTTCAGATCATTACGTTTTCACACGAAGTCGTTGGGTTGACTTCATTCGTGAGTGACATAGGCGTCGCGTTCATAGCATCGATCATGGTGATAGTCATGGCGCGAAAATTGCGGTTCGAAAAACAGGCTAGTGCGAAAGCTCCCTTGCGTCACTTGCGGGTGATGAACTTGCAGCTTCGGGTGCAACCGCAGGTGACCGAATGAGCGGTTATCGATGTTTCATGATCGAACTCAAGGATGGGCTGGTTTCTCGCGGGCAGCCCAATTGGCGGCCGTTGGCCATAGTTTAATGTTGTGTCTGAACGGACTGAAGGCACTTGCCTAAAACAGACCCAGGGCGGCCAGTCGTTGATCCAGATTAATTGGCACTTCCGATAATATTTCCAGGCTTTCATCCCGAAGCAGCCCCGGCTTCCGGTAAGCGGACAGGACATTATCGCGTGCCATCAAAACGTCGAGTATTTCATCTCTGGATAGCGCGACGACACATTTGAGTACCGCATCGATTTCCGGATGCCCCGTGTCAAGCGTCATGTGTGACAGCAAGCGATCTGTATTCCCGGCCGCAAGCATCAGATCGCCAGTCACCCAGCTGTTGACGGTAAAAATGCTGATCGGGATGCCAGCGGCGTTCAAGCTGATGGCGATCAAGTGGCGGGTGTTCGTGCGCTGGTCCGGATCACCTGTCATGCTGGCGAACTGGCGCTCGCTCTTTGACTGCAGGTGCCTGGACCAGAGTTTGCGCCGGGCAAAGAGGTGAAAATGTCCGTGTTCGGTGCTGCCGATGCGATCAGCAGGGGAATGTGAATGATAAAACCATTGATACCCCAGCCCTTCGTCGATAGCATCGTCTTCGGGGTAGTGGCTCCACTGCCTGGGTAACTGACCATCTAACAGGCTACCCAGCAAATGTTCCTTGCGTTCTGCCAGGCCTGCATAGTTTTCAAGCAAGCGCTGCCCGGCAGCTTGGGCGTTGCGGTCACTTGGATGGCCATCCCAATGACAAGTCGTTAGAATCAAACAAAATTATTTGCCACAACACCAGGAAGCAATAATGCAATGATGAGTCAATCCCTACCAACAACGCATATCAAAGCCGTGGTGTTCGATGCGTACGGCACATTATTCGATGTGTATTCCATTGGCGCACTGGCCGAGCAGTTGTACCCGGGGCAAGGGTTAGCCATCTCAACGATGTGGCGCGACAAGCAGATCGAATATACGCGCCTGATCACGATGTCAGACCCTCACAACTCTGTCGGCAGCAAGCACTATCAGCCCTTTTGGGAACTGACGCGGCTCGCCCTTGAGTACACCCTTGACAGGCTCAAGCTTGATCGCGGGACGCCGGTCGTCGAGTCACTCATGGACCAGTATGCCAAGTTGACACCGTTTCCGGAAAATCTTGGTGTCTTGCAAAAACTCAAGGCGAGTGGAATCACCACGGCCATCCTGTCTAACGGCAGTCCCGACATGCTGCAGTCAGCAGTTGCCAGCGCAGGGATGACTGCGTATCTGGACCATGTCATTTCCGTGGATACCATCAAACTCTTCAAAACATCGCCTGAAAGCTACGCACTCGTTGAGAAAAATATTTCTGTGCGCCCAAACGAAGTGCTATTTGTATCCAGTAATTGTTGGGACGCGTTGGGCGGAACCTGGTATGGGTTCAATACCTTATGGATCAATCGGGCAGGACTTCCTTATGAAACCATTGGGCCCAAACCAACTTTCACCGGGTCAACGCTTTCCAAGGTTCTAGAAGTTATTGACCAAAACGGGCATTCGTGACCCGTTGGCTACACACACACAGGAGTCCGCCATGGTTCGACTTTCCGACTTGCCAGACGCAGAGCGTGCGCATCATATTGATCGTCTGCAGATGCTGCCTCATTTTGAAGTTCCAACGCTGGTTGAGGGTGGGCCGTTAAATCGGCGACGCGTCGCCATCATTACAACCGCTGGTTTGCATGTGCGCCAGGATCAACCCTATGAGGGTGCCGCTTCAGGTATGGATTACAAGGTCATTCCAGGTGATGCCGAGGCTGGCGATCTGGTGATGAGTCATGTCTCGGTCAATTTCGACCGATCCGGATTTCAGTCTGACTGGAACGTGGTGTTCCCTTTGGATCGGCTAAAGGAACTCGTGTCCGAAAAAATAATCGGTTCTGTTGCGCGCTTTCACTATTCGTTCATGGGCGCCGCGTGGCCGATTACCAAGTTTGAGTCCAAGGTACGCGAATTGGCGGGGCTGCTCAAGCAGGATCACGTCGACGCTGTGGTCCTGTCACCGGTATGACCGCTTTGTACGTGCGCCGTGAGCGCCGTCGGGCATTATCTGGAACAGGCCGGAATCGCAACAGTACAAATCAGTCTGGTGCGCGAGCACACTGCAGCGCTTAACGCGCCCAGGGCACTCTGGGTCCCGTTCATGCTTGGTCGCCCGTTTGGCGCCCCGGGCGACAGTGCTTTTCAGCGCCGGGTATTGGTCAGTGCCTTGCAGTTATTGACACGTAGCGACGGTCCCGTGCTGGAGGATTTTCCAGACCAAGCGCCACCGGACAATTTGAATCAGACACTCGAGCAAGCGGTATGCCCCGTCAGTTTTCCAAGTCTGACACGCACTGGATCGATTGCATCGCGAATCAATGACGAAATTGGTCAATTGTATGCATGGCACTCCCTGTCAGTGCGTATGCGCGGTCGCACGACACTTGGCTTAACCCGTTGCTCGCCCAGCCAGCTTGGTGCCTTTGTCGCCTCCTGGCTGACCGAAGAACCGAAAAAAGTACTGCATGACCCTTTACTCGAACCCGCGGTCGCTCTAAAGTTTGCAACAGATGAACTCAAAGCCTACTACTTTGAAGCCAAATCCATGCAACCCGGACAACACACTTCGTCCACGCTACAAGACTGGTTCTGGTTTGAAACCACGGCTGGTGAAATACTACTCACCTTGCGTGAAAAGCTCGGGCGCGACGGCGACCCCGCATTCAAAGGATTGGCGACGCTGAGCATGGTGCCGCGCGCGGTGCTGGCAGCAGTAGGCGGTAGACACCACCCACATTCAAAGGAATGAAACTCATGTCGTATGACCCGGTTCCGGCAATTACCGAAGCAGACGCCGCAGGCGAGGTAGCAGAAATATTTGCGGACATTCGCAACACGCTAGGCGTCAATGTCGTCAATCTGGTTTGGCGACATATTGCAACGTTTCCAGGGGCTCTCGCCTGGACCTGGGCAACGCTTCGACCCATCTACGCTTCGGGCGCAGCCGGTCTTCAGGCCAAACGCCTGAAAACTGAATTGGTTAAACCAGCACTGTCAGTCTGGCCAACCGCGGTGCTACGTTGCGTTCAGGTTGATGCAGCGTCCGAAGTGATTATCCGAAGAATTTTGGCCTCTTACAACCAATCGAATCCTTTAAATCTAGTGGCGCTAACGACACTCGTGCGCCATATTGACGGCATGCCATTTTCTGCCTCTGGGTCGAGCGTCGCTGCCGTTTCATCATCAGAACCTGACATGATGGGGACGTTGCCTAAGCTCCTTGCACTGGATGAGGTGACACTGGACACTGCCGATCTGATCTTGAAGATCAATATGCTTGCCGATCGGCATCAAGGAAGAATCGTCGCCAGCATGTATCGTCACCTTGCGCATTGGCCAGGATTTCTCGCGCTGAGCTATGCGCAATTGGCACCGCTCGCCGCGGACGGCAGCATCTCAAAAATGGTCGAGTCGGCTGTCACGTTGGCAGACAACGCCAGCTGTCATTTGCAGAGTGGATTGGCGACGCTACCGCGACCAGAGAACGTTTCAGCTATTCGCCAAGCATCTAAAGACTTCATTGATCAGGCCATTAGCAAGATGGTGCCGATTGCAATGCTGATCAATGCGAGTCTGACTAAGTGAGGGAAAAGTAGTCGCCGACAAATGTAACTGTCAGCCACTAGCATCCAGCCACGTGCGACCAGTCGCAGTATTCAACGGTGCCAAATTCCCATGTATATGTGGCCCCGATCTAGGCAAGCAACGCGTCACCAAAAGCGTGTCATACGCTACAGGTCACCTTACCCAAGGTGACTTAGCCATTCATCGTCAGACCTAGACACAATGAGCGATTACTTCTTGACCAGCTTGCAGGTGCTTTCAGCGAGAGTATTGAAAATATCTTCGCCTTTCAGGTTAGCAATGACGTTGTAATAGTCCCAGGGGTACTTGGACTCGGCCGGAGTTTTGACCTGCATCAGCTTCATGTCGTGAATCATGGCGCCGTCTTCACGGACATAGCCACCCTTGGCGAACAAGTCATTGACCTTGGCGGACTTCATCCACTTCATGATGATGTCTGTGTCGTCGGAATTGGTTTCCTTGACACCACGCAAATAGAACATCACGGCAGAGTAGTCGGCTACCTGATTCATGGAAGGTTTCTGACCGGGGTATTTAACCTCGAATCGTTTGGACCAGGCGCGATTTTCGTCAGAGGCATCCCAGTACCAGAAGTCAGTCAGGTACATGCCTTGCGTAGCTTGTAAGCCAAGCGCATGAATATCGTTGATATAGACGAGCAGTCCCGCTAGCTTGACCTTGGGCGTCACGCCAAATTCATTGGCTGCCTTAATTGAGTTCACGGTGTCGCCACCCGCATTGGCCAGTCCCAGAATCTGCGCCCCGGAGGCTTGTGCCTGCAGCATGTATGACGAGAAGTCGGAGGCCGACAGTGGCACGCGCACAGCGCCCTTTACTTCGCCGCCATTGGCCTTGACGACCGCGGCAGCGTCATGCTCAAGCGCATGGCCAAAGGCATAATCAGCCGTGATAAAGAACCAGGATTTTCCACCGTTCTTGACCACTGCGGAACCGGTTCCGCGCGCCAGGGCGATCGTGTCGTACGCGTAGTGAACGGTGTACGGTGTGCACTGGCCATTCGTGAGTTCAGAAGTACCTGCTCCAATTGCAATAAATGGTTTTTTCTTTTCGTTTGCAACGTTTGCCAACGCCAGTGCAACGGCGGAATTCGAGCCTCCAATCAGCATATCGATTTTTTGCTGGTCAAACCATTCACGCGCTTTGGTGGCAGCAATGTCAGGTTTGTTTTGATGATCGAGCGTCAGAAGCTCAACTTTCTTGCCATTGATTTCACCGCCAGAATCGGCAATCGCCATGCGAATGGCCTCGATGCCGCGCGGGCCATCGAGGTCGGCATACACACCTGACATGTCAGACGTAAAGCCAATCCTGATCACATCGTCGGAAATCACTGCCCTTGCCGGTTGGGCGACAGCACCCATGCCAGCGATCGTCATGACAACAGCCAAGGTACGCAACTTCATTGTCTTCTCCAAGTTGTTTTGGTCTATAACCAATATGTAAGCCGAATCATGGACTTCATCAATACGGGTTTGCACTCGCCTTTGCGAAAATCTGTCGACGGGTCAAACGCGCTATTTGTCGAATTTTTACGCATAAAATGCTTGCATCATGATCGAGATTTGTCCCGCCCGGTTTCCTGCTGACCTGTCGATTGTTCGGCGACTTTTCCGCGAGTACGCCGACAGCCTGGACATCGACTTGTGTTTTCAGGATTTCGACACCGAACTTGCTAACCTGCCTGGAAAATACGCAGAGCCGCACGGACAACTGCTGCTGGCCTGGGATGGTGACCGTGCAGTTGGCTGCGTCGCGTTGCGAAGAATTGATCGCGACACATGCGAAATGAAACGCCTATACATACAGCCACAGGCACGTGCGCAGCAGCTGGGGCGGCGCCTTGCGGAAAAGATCTGCCAGCAGGCTCGTGACGCAGGCTACCAGCGGATTTGCCTGGACACGCTGGCGACGATGCGACCTGCGCTCCGACTGTATGGCGTACTGGGTTTCCAGGCCATTGAGCCATACGTCTTCAATCCCATTGATGGCGCAATATTCCTTGGCCTGGATCTTTGAGTCCCGAGCCGTGTGACGGTGCTAGCCCGCAATATAGCGTTGCAACTGCTCAATCATATCTTTTTGTTCCACAATCATTTCACTGACAACATCGCCAATTGAAATAATTCCAAGCAATTTGTCACCCTTCATAATCGGCAAGTGCCGAATGTGATGGTCTGTCATCAACTGCATACAGGCATCAATTCCGATGTCATCCGTCACGGTGATCAGATCGTGCGTCATGACTTCGTTCAGGAGGGTTTCGTCGCTACTGCGACCATATAGTGCAACTTTCCGAGCGTAGTCTCGCTCAGAGAATATTCCAACGAGCCGATCCTGGTTGGTCACCACCACAGCACCAATGTTTTTGTCAGCCATCAAGACCAAAGCATCTCTAACAGTGCTGTCAGGACCGATTGACCAAAGGGTGCGACGCGTACGTGCTAAGAACTGACCGACTGTTTGCATGGCGATCTCCTGGATATGAAAAATAATGAAGCGGATCACTTTCAAAAAAGTTGATACGACGATCAAAAATCACACATGTACGCAAGGTGTAGTAGTCAGTCCGGGCGCATTGGCTTTTTCATTCTATGCACGCATACGAAGTGTTGACAATGTATTTATTCAACTATGCAGCCACTACACAGGCACGGTAGCACCAAATGTCAATTCTATTCTAATCACCGATCAGAAGAGGATTGGGCTAGCATTGGTATCCCATAATGATTTTCATTCATTTTTCGTGAGGCGATCTTGGCAAAAGCATATTGGATCAGTTCCTATCGTTCGATTTCTAACCCTGAGGCGCTGGCGGCGTATGCCAAGCTGGCCGGGCCAGCGATATCCGCAGGGGGTGGCAAGTTTTTGGCGCGCGGTGAGCCTGCTGCCATAAAAGAGGCAGGACTCCAGCAACGTAGCGTGCTGATCGAGTTTGACAGTGTTGAGGCTGCCTTGGCTGCCTATAAAAGCGAGGGTTACCAGGCAGCTCTGGCAGCACTGGGTACCCATGCGGTGGAAAGAGATATTCGCATTGTCGAGGGGGTCTGACCGTTCAGTTTGGGGTGGCGTGCTCTTTGCTCTTTTAGAATCTGGCCTTAAAAGGAGAGTCGATGGAACGTTGCCCCTGGTGTGAAGGTTTTGAGCTTTACCGTCAATATCACGATACCGAATGGGGTGTACCACTTCGGAATGATCAGGCCTTATTTGAGCTTCTTATTTTAGAAGGCGCTCAAGCTGGACTTTCCTGGTCAACCGTACTCAAAAAACGTGAACACTATCGGTTGGCCTTCGATCATTTTGATCCGCATTGCATTGCTGGGTACGACGATAAAAAAGTAGCTGAACTTTTAAGCAATCCTGGAATCATCAGAAATAAGTTAAAAATTGCCGCCACCATCACCAATGCGAAAGCATATCTGGCATTAATGAAGGAAGGGCACCCGTTTAGTGAATTTCTCTGGCAATTCGTCGATAACAACCCCATCCAGAATAATCGCTGCGCATTAAGTCAAATTCCAGCAAAAACTTCTATATCTGATGCAATGAGCAAAGCGTTGCTTAAAGCAGGGTTTAAGTTTGTTGGATCCACAATTTGTTATGCATTGATGCAGGCGTCCGGAATGGTAAACGACCACTTGGTGACTTGTCATCGACATGCAAAGGTAAAAACAAGCTGACAGAGGTTATCTGAATGCAACCAGTTTCAGAAATTCTCGACGTAGCAACGAGTGTCTGCTCAGCGCCTGATGCCGGATCGTTGCGGCAAGCCGTGAGATGGTCACAACCGACCCTTTACTGATTTGTAGATTGCATGACTGCTTCGAAGCTAACACCGAAAGAATGGATGGCTCTGGATTCACAGCCTTCCGATAAAGGATACGTATGCAAGATTTTAATTCTATTATCGAGGCCTATAACTTGCTTCCACACCCAGAAGGTGGTTTCTACAAAGAAATACATCGATCAAAAATAATCGTTAATGCCACAGGTAAAACTAGAGAAAAGAGCGCGTACACTACAATTCATTATCTTCTTTCAGGGCAAGATTTTTCGTCATGGCATCGAATTCAATCAGATGAAACATGGTTTTTTCATCTTGGATGTGAATTGTTGATTTATTATTTCGATAGTAAAAATTTGCTGCAAATTGTACAGTTGGGTTTAGATTCAAATAATTTACAAATTACTATTCCTGCCAACACCTGGTTTGCTGCCAGGCCAATTCATGATGCCTCCTTCTGTCTTGTAAGTTGCGCAGTGGGGCCGGGCTTTGAATTTAATGATTTTGAAATTGGGAAGCGCGAAGAACTATTAATAGAGTTTGGAAATTCGGCAAAGAATATCCAAGCAATTGAGGCGTTTACAAGGGGCTAAACAACCCATCCAAAGGCCGTTTTAGGGCGTGCTTGATGCGCTTTCTTCGTATCTTCTTATTCCCGCACTCGCCGTTGAAATCGACTGTGCAGACTTGGACTACAGCCTGTTCCCGGCTGTTGGCCTTTAGGCGAACCCCAGTCCAGTCGCCTTCACTACATCAGCGGGCATTGCCTGATCAACGGCATCACATCGCCCTCAGCCCCAGTCAACCAAGTCTGAAAGCTATCAAGATGCAGAATCACGACCATGCGCTCCTTGTCCTAGGGTTGGTGCAAGAGCTTGAATAGCGGGTGCTGGTCAGCGTTGATTGTGAGCATGGTGTACGAGTCAACCCAGCCGGTAGGTAATCGCCAGGCCGACCACGGGCCCGCTACGCCCATTGGTACACGATTCTGGGTACCTCCAGACTGACTGCAACCCTGTGCTTCATGACGCGGATACACAGAAGTCATTCGCTCCAAGCCACTCTAGGAGAAAACAAGTGACAACGTAAATTATAGTTTCGTGATTTAAATCAAGATAGACAACTGCGTATTTATTTAGACTTAACCCAACACACGTTCGATTTTCTCCTTTGGTCTCTTGCTAATGCCACAGCATCAGGGTTTGGAGCATAGTTTAACTTAATGTCTGGAACATAGTTTAACTTAATGAGTGGCATGGCTTCATCATTTATTCGACTATTACTTGTTTGCGTGACTGGCATCCTTGGATTAGCCAGCAATCGTGTTTGGTCTGCGACTTGACCAGCCAACTCAGACCCGTCAGCCTGGTGTACAGATTTAATTTGAACTAACTGAAAGAGCGTAAATACTTACACCATTGAGGTCACTCACTATCGAGTTAATGGTGCTGGTACTTTTGGTCGATGGGTTGTGAAAATACATTATTTTTTTATACAAAAATGCAGCCCTTGGATTGGCAATAGCCTTTTCAAAAAATTAGTTTCTTCTGTTGGCGCCCAGTGAATGAATTTTTAAAATTAACGTTAATCCTGTTCGTGTCAAGCGTAGTGGTTTCGGCAGCCCAAGCTCAAGATGCGGGTGCTTTGCAACGTGAATTACAGCTCCAGCTTCAAAAATCAACTCCTGCTCCCGAGCTTGAGCGGGTTAAACCAGCTGAGCCTAAAATAGCCAATCCATTGGATCAAAAGATTTTTGTAAAAAAGTTCCAATTTAAGGGTAATACCTTAGTCAGCGATGCGCAGTTGCAAAATTTGGTCAAACCCTGGATCAATACCGAGATCACTTTTGGTGACCTCAAAGACGTCACCACAGCAATCCAGGATTACTACGCCAAACAAAATCGGATTGCCTCAGCCAATGTCCCTCCGCAAGAGGTTAAAGATGGCATTGTCTTAATTGCTGTGCATGAAGGCAAGTTAGGTTCGGTCATCGTGGAGCCTGCGAACCCCGTTGCCAGTTTGCGGGCCTCTCCCGAAATTGCCAGACTGTATTTCATTACCAAGCCTGATGGCACGCAATTTATTGACACCAAGTCACTAGAGCGTGCTGTGCTCCTGCTTAATGACTTGCCAGGTATAACGGCTGCGGGTGTGTTTGAGCCTGGCGCTAAATTGGAGGAAAGCGACTTTCATGTCAAGCTCACCGACGGGCCCGTATTGAGTGGGCAAGTCGCTTTAAGTAATTACGGCGCAGCCAGTACTGGGGCCGGACAAGTGATCGCTGGTTTAAGTTTAAATGACCCTTCTGGGTTTGGTGATCAAGCCATTTTAGATGTCATTCAATCGCTGGGTTCTACTTATGGCCAATTGGGCTACTCCTTGCCAGTGGGCCATGATGGTCTGCGGGTAGGTGTACAGGGAAGTTACCTGACTTATCAAACATTGGCGAGTTGGAACTCGGATCAAACCCAGGGCACCGCCAACACGATTGGCGCTAATGCAACGTACGCCTTGATCCGCGAGCAGGGCAATATGATGAACTTGCGCGTGGGCATCGACGATCGCAACTACAGCAATAACCAGCAGGGTAGCAACATCAGTCAATACCAAATCACGGCCTTTTCTGTAGGCGTGAATGGCAATTTCTTTGACACGGCGAACTCAGTCGTTAATTATGGTTTGACAGGGGTCGCTGGCAATTTAAATATCAATAACCTAACTCAAGCAGGGCAAGATTTTTCAGGTCCTGGTACCGCAGGGGACTATCTAAAGCTCAGCTTTAATGTCAGCCGTAACCAAGAGCTGAGTTTTTTGCCCAACACAACGTGGTTGCTATCGGCTTATGGTCAGTTTGCCAATAAGAACCTGAATAGTTCAGAGCAAATCTATATGGGCGGTCCTTATGCACTCAGGGCCTACCCTGTGGCCCAAGGCGGTGGTTCACAAGGCACGATCGTTAGTACCGAATTGCAACACCGCTTGGATGAGAATTGGCAACTGGGTGGCTTTGTCGATGTGGGCTGGGTTCAGCAATTCGTCCAAACTTATCCCGGCTGGCAAGGGCTAACGAATGCGAGTAATAACTATCAGATGGCTGCTGCGGGTCTGACACTGAAATACACCTATGATCGTTGGCTAGTCAATGCGGCCTTGGCGCTGCGGGTTGGTGAAAACCCCCTGTACAACTCTAGTGGTCAACAACTCAATACTGATAATGCGTACAAAACCGTCCAGGGTTGGATTAGAGCTTCCTATGCGTTCTAGATACTCCGTTTGAAAATACTTAAATTAACCCCTCTGCCAGGTTTTTTGGGCCGCTCTGTCGATTCAGCGCGTGGGGTCTTAGTATCTTCAAAAACCATCAAAATCAGTGCGTTAGCCTTGGCTACTTTTGCCGTATTTGGGTTTAGTCAAGCCCATGCCCAAGCCCACGCTCACGCCCATGCCCAAGCCCAAGCCCAAGCCCAAGCCCACGCCCACGCCTTTGCTGCAGGCCCTGCTGCCAATGCACTGCCAACTGGTGGGCAAGTGGCGGTCGGTCAGGCAAACATTACCCAAAGTGGTAATGTCATGAACATCAATCAAAGCTCGCAAAGAGCAGTGATTAACTGGAATGGCTTTGACGTTGGCGCTAACAGCACAGTGAACTTTAATCAGCCCAATGCCAATGCCTCAACACTAAATCGGGTGAATGGCGCTACGCAGTCAATGATCAATGGCGCGGTCAATGCTAATGGCGAGGTAATTTTTGTTAATCCAAATGGCGTGATCTTTGGTAAAGGCGCGGAAATCAATACGGGCGGCATTACTGCTACCACCATGAATATCAAAGACTCTGACTATATGTCAGGAAATGTGAGCTATTCTGGTGGTGATAAGGGCAAAGTCATTAATAAAGGTAAGATCACTGTCAATAGTATTGATGGATATATTGCTTTAATGGCTCCTGAAGTAAAAAATGAAGGAGTATTAACTGCCGCATTATCTGGTAATAATGCCATCGCCTTGGTGAGTGGAAAACAAGTTACCTTATCTTTTAATGGTAATCAGTTAATCAGCATTAGCGTAGACGCTTCGGTGATTCGTTCCTTAATTGTCAATAAGCGTTTGATTCAAACCGATGGCGGCCAGGTGATTATCGCGGCAAATTCAGCATCGGATTTAAGATCCTCCGTGATTAATAATTCGGGCGTGATTTCAGCAAGCTCAATTTCTAGTAGCGGCGGAAAGATATTTTTAACTGCTGATACAGTCAATCAAAATGATACTGTTGCCGCAAATTCGCAACTATCCAATGGCGGCCAGGTAACGATTGCGGGTAATCAAGTTAATCTGAACGCTGGTTCTAAAACTGCTGCAACAGGTGCTACGGGGGGTGGTCAAATTACCATCGGTAAGAGCATCCAAAATAATGCGAAAAGCCAGATTAATGCCCGCGTTGTGAACGTTGCGCAAGGCGCTGAAGTGGATGCTTCGGCAACTCAAAATGGTAATGGCGGATCGATCAGTATTCTGTCGCAAGTCGCAACCAACGTTGCTGGTACGTTGAAGGCGACGGGTGGCCACATTGGCGGTAATGGCGGCAATATCGATACGAGTTCTGCAGGTCAAGTCAGCTTTGCGCCTAGCTTGGTGGTGGATACTTCGGCTTCGCATGGCAAGACGGGCCATTGGATTACTGATCCACTCTCAATTACGATTGACTCTGTGGCAGCTTCTGTTCTATCTAAAGCCCTCGCTACCACCAATGTCACTTTGGATGCCACCGCTTCTAGTTGTGGTGCTATTGGTGCTTGCGCAAGCGCTAGCTTGCCCGTCATTAATTTCTTGGCTGATGTCTATTCAACCAATGCACTCACTAGCCTTAGCTTAAATGCCGTAGGTGGCACCATCAATATCAATAGCAATGTGACTGCTGGCCAAGTGATTGCCGTAGCTCAATCTATTAATGTGTATGGCTCAGTCAATAGTGCTGGTGGTTCTAATGGCCTGGTGTATTTGGCAGGCGCTGCGATTAATATTTTGGGATCGATTGGCTCTAATGGTTCAAGCCAGTCAAACTCTTCGAACCAGTCAAACTCTTCTAATGGTGTTGGGGGTGGTAGTGCGGCCATCCGTCGTAGAAATGGTCTGAGTGACGCATTAACTTCTGACGGTAATATTTACACCAGCGATGGTGGCTTGATCAATATTGTTGCTACTGGTGATATCAATATTGGCAGTAGCAACAATCCGAACGCCTATATTTCTGCAAATGGTATGAATGGCGGTACGATTAATATTGTTTCCACGAATGGCAATGTGAATCATTACGGTGTGATTGATGCGCTTGGCTTAAATGGTTCGGGCGGTCAAGCTGTTTTGGCTGGATTGAATAGCACTAATTTTGTTGGCGGTTTGATTGCTGCTGATGGTTTAAGTCAAGGTGGATTAATTGGCCTTGGAATTATTAATACTAATGGCAGTGGTTCAATTGTGACTCCGCCTGCAACAGCCCCTCCTGCAACCACAGCCTCCATTAATAGCATCATTAGCGGTATTAGTAGTTTTGTTTCAGGTAGCACTTCTCTCGATAGCCAAACTGGCATCACTGCAAACGCAGTAACCAGCAATACCAACACTCAAGCCGGCCAAATTTACATCGCTGGCGATCACTCTTTGAACATTGCAGCAACGATTACTGCCAATGCCGATAACGGTGGCCTGATCATCCTCAGTTCCCCATCTGGTACCTATCAAAACACAGGCTATATCCAAACCAATGGTGGAGCAGGTTTAGGTGGCACCATTGCCCAGTCAGGACTCATTAGCACCATCTTAAGCGGCGCGACCTTAGAAGCAGAGGGCGCATCAGGTGGCGGTAACATCATCACTGGTCGTGATTTTCAATCGAATCCTCGCTCAGGCAGCGTTACACAAGATGCCACGCTCCCGATATTAAGTGGCATTGTTGCCTTACCTACCTCACAACTAACCGTCATTGATGCGAAATCAAGTTTAAGTGCCAATGCAGGGGCTCTTGGAAACGGCGGAAACGTTTTAACCTGGGGTGATGCTTTAGCGGTTTATGGAAGTTTGAGCGCTAACGGCGGCTCGTTGGGCGGTAATGGGGGATTACTAGAAACCTCAGGAAATTATTTGGACGCTAGCGGAATTAACGTTAGTGCGATTTCCAATGGGGGCTTTGCTGGCACGTGGCTGCTTGATCCATACGATGTCTACATCGGAACAACAGTCAGTGGGACGGCATTTTCTGCAAGTGGGGCAACGTATGTTTATACCCCTACAACGCTAAGCTACATCACGGCGGCTTCAGTTAGTTCAGCCCTGAATGCGGGCACTAATGTTGCCATCACCACAGGTGCCGCAGGTTCAAACACCATATACGTTCAAAATGCGATCAGTGGCACGAGCGCTAATGCATCGTTGACCCTTACGGCCGGCACGATCAACATTAGTGCCAACATTGCAACGGTTGGTTCTCAAACCTATAACGGCAATGTGGTGTTGTCCGGCGCTGCCCTCTTAAGTGCCACCGGAATTACTGGTTCGACGATTTATACATCGACCTGCAGCACGAGTGGAACAACTGCTTGCGTTGCGCCAACAATGACGAACTACACCGTTCCTAATGGCGTGACCTCTATTCAAATAACTTTGATTGGTGGTTCGGGTGGTTACGGTGGTCTCGATACACGCGCTGGTAATCAAACGGGCGTGTCGGGTAGTTATACCTTCACCATGTCCGTGATTCCTGGTGAAATCCTGACGATCGCTCCGGGCGGTGGTGGTGGTGGTGGTGGCAATCGGGTGACAAGTACGGGCGGTGGTGGTGCTGGCACCAATGGCTTGGTCATTGCATCTGGCGGAACGGGTGGTGCGACTGGCGATAATGGCAATTCCGGTGGTGGTGGTGGTGGTGGTGCGGCTTCGGTGGTGCAGCTAAAGAACAGTTCCGGCACGGTCCTGGCGACCTTTTATGGCGCTGGTGCGGGTGGTGGTGGTGGTGGAAATAATACGCTGCAACCGACTGCGGCAGGACTGGGCGGCACTTCACCCGGTTTAGATGCGGGTCAGTATCAAGCTTCCTCATCGACTGGCGCGATTGGTGGAAAGCCTCACACAACATCCGGTGGTAGTGCTGATGGCGGCGGTGGTGGTGGTGGTGGTGGTGGCTTATTGGGCGGTTTGACGCCCCCATCCACCATTCAGAGTTACTACACGCCTTCTACTACCCAGTTGCTATCCTTGCTTGGTTGTATTTTTTGTAATGCCCCTATCCTGTCCTTAAATGGCTCTGGTGAGTACATTGGGCAGGGCGGTAATCGAGGTTCTAATGGCTATGCCGTTGCCTCTGGTCAAAGCGTTGCCTTAACCAATGTCATCGATACCACTTACTCTTGGGGAACGATCAGTTCGGGAGTCGGCATACCGGGCTATAACGGGTCTGTTACGGTAGCCCTTCCAGGTGCAACGGGTATCACCTTTAATGGTACGGTTAATTCCGCTACTAGCGCTGCGAACTCTTTGTCGATTAGCACGGGTGGTCAGCTAGTATTTAACGGGGCTGTGGGTGGTGTCAACGCCTTAAGTGCCTTAACCGTTAGCGCAAGTTCTACCACAACGCCTTCTGCAATTAACACCACGGGGAATCAGTCGTATACCGGGGCTGTGATCTTAGGCGCCAATACCTCGCTTAGCACGACTTCAAATGGCTCTGTTACCTTTAATGGCACAGTCGACGCCGCTAGTACCAATGGATTAACAATTAATACCGGCACTACTTCCAGTGCTGGGGCGGTTGCTTTTTCAAACTCAGTGGGTGCAACCCAGCCGATTGGCGGCTTAACCGTAACGGCGGGTAAAGTGACTGGCCTAGATATTAAATCTAGCGCTGGCATCACGATCAATAGCGCTGGTACTGCAAATGGTATCTCCTTATCGGGTCTGATTAAAAACACCGGCACAACGGGCACTGGCATTGTTGTGCAAGCCGTTGGCAATGTGCTCTTAGCCGGTGTGACCAACAGCGGAAGCTTGGGGATTAAAGTAACGGGTGGTTATGGAATCGCTGTTGGCACAACCAGCGGGGGAACCATCTTGGATTTGGGTACGGTGACCAATACTGGTGGAGATGTCGCCATTTCGATGGGATCACCAACCACTGGTAATGCACCCGCAGGATCGGTAGGATCTCCCGAGTATGAAATTGGTTTAACAACTTCTAACGCGTACCTTGCCACAAACGTAACTTATAACCAGGTGGGGGGCAGTTATGTTAAGCCTACCAACTATATTTCTGGCTCGGGTTACGGCTATGTTAACTATCGGCAAAACAGCGCTATCGCTATTTCAGTCGCGTTGCTAAACAATTACTCACAGACCTATGGGGTGGCTTATGACTCCACTACGGCATTAAATTGGCTCAGAAGCGCTTCCGATAGTACGGTCACGGTGACCGGCACTGGCTTTGGCTTTGGTGGAAACTTATCCCAGGCAAATGCGCTCTCTAGTCTTACGTTCGCAAGCAGTATTGGTGGTACAGGCAATTCAAATAACGTTCAATCTGCTACAGGTTTAAGTACAGGAAAAATTCTGTCCAATACCGGTAGTGCTGTGACGGTAACGGGGACAACTCATACCTACACGATCACTCCTGCCACAGCTTCTTTGTCGGCAAGCAAGCAATACGATAGTGCAAGCTCCTTCGGGGCCGGTACATTTACAGTGGCAGGTGTAAACGATGAAACACTATCGGTCAGTAATAGTGGGGTAGTTGCTGCAGTTGGCGCGAATGTCAATGCCGGTACTTATGCCTTCAGTACATTAGGTGGCTTAGCTCTTGCCAACGGTACGACGGGCACTACAGGTTTGGCAACGAATTATGTTCTGCCAAGTGCAAGCGCTGTTTCAGGGGTGATTTCGCCTGCAGCGTTAGGCATCACGGTGGCCGGTACCTATAGTGGCAGCACCACGATTGCACCGACTGCGTTTACAACCAGTGGTCTGGTGAACGCTGAGACCATCACCTCTCTGAGCAGTGCCATCTTAAATAGTGCCAATGTATCTGCCAATGGCAGCAATTATGTTGTCTCACTCGTGAGCGGTGGAGGCACAGCGAATTTAAGTAACTATGCGATTACTCCAGCATATAACGCCACGCCAAGTACGACCACCACCAATACTGCGACCGTAAACAAAGCGGATCTGGCGGTGACAGAAACTGCGAGCCTCACGGGCAATGTGTATAAGGGCAGTGCATACACTGGT
>CAIJKV010000233.1 GCA_903821335.1 uncultured beta proteobacterium | reverse complement strand
CTTCCATTGCTGGCCGGGAATCGCACTGATCAATGCTTTTGTGTAGGTGTGCTGCGGATGGTCAAACACCTCGACGGGCGTGCCCTGTTCGACAATGCAACCTTTGTGCATGACCACGATCTGATGACAGACCTGCGCGGCGACACGCAAGTCGTGCGTAATGAAAATCATCGCCACGTTCAGTCGCCGTTGTATTTCTTGTAAAAGCTCGAGCACCTGTGCCTGAACAGAAACGTCAAGCGCTGAAACCGATTCGTCCGCCACCAGCAACTCCGGGTCAAGTGCCAGCGCGCGTGCAATGCCGATACGCTGGCGCTGCCCGCCCGAGAAGGCATTGGGGTAGCGGTCAAAGGCAGACTCGTCGAGCTCGACCAGACGCAACAATTCACGTGCACGTTGCTCGGCCTGGGCGTAGGGCACGCCGTTGGCAACCGGTCCGTCGGTGATGATGCGACCGACCGTATGCCGTGGGTTCAGGCAAGCGAACGGATCCTGGAAGATCATCTGGATTTTCTTTCGCAGTGGACGAAACTGCGCGGCGGATAGCGGCGCAATGTCCTTGCCGTTAAATAACAACTGCCCGCCATCTATCTCCATGAGCTTAAGCAGGCAGCGGCCGATTGTAGATTTACCGGAACCGGATTCACCAACGATCCCCAGCGTCTGGCCCCGTCGGACACTAAAACTGACATCGTTGACGGCATGCACAATCCGCTTTCTTACAAACAGGCCGCGTGCTGTCACGTAGGTCTTATTCAAGTGCTTGACCTCAAGCACCGGCACGTGCGTATCGACCTTTAGCATGTCTTTGCGCTGCGTGCCATGCGGTACCGCCGCAATCAGGCGTTGCGTGTAGGCATGCGTGGGGGCGTTCAGGACCTTGCTTGCTGTGCCCTGTTCGACCACCACGCCTTTTTCCATCACCATCACGCGATCGGCAATATCGGCCACCACACCGAAATCGTGTGTGATGAACATCACCGCCATATGCATCGACCGCTGTATGCGCTTGATCAGCGCGAGTATCTGCGCCTGTGTGGTGACGTCCAGCGCCGTGGTCGGCTCATCCGCAATCAGGATGGCCGGTTCCAGCGCCAGCGCCATCGCGATCATCACGCGCTGGCGCTGGCCACCGGACAGTCGGAATGGATACGCGGACTGCAGCGACGCGGGGTCAGGCAGCCCCACAAGGTCCAGAAGCTCAAGTACACGCGCCTGCCGCGCCGCACCCGGGTAGGCATGATGCACTGCCATGACCTCAGCAATCTGGTCACCCACCCGCATCAGCGGGTTCAACGCCGACATCGGTTCCTGAAAAATCATCCCGATATCCTTGCCGCGCAATTGCAACAACTTTTCTTCAGTTTGCTGCAACAGGTCCTGTCTGCGAAACAGAATCCGGCCCGCCTGAGGCCTGAGCTCAGTCGGCAACAAGCCCATGATGGCATTCGCGCTGATCGACTTGCCCGAGCCAGATTCCCCCACAATGCAGAGGATCTCGTTGCTGCGCAGCTCAAACGAAACCTCCTGCACAGCATAGGGCCGGTCACCGCCAGCCGGCAAGGCAACCGTCAGCCCTTGCACTGACAACAATGAATGCTCGGGCGTAAACACTTCCTTGTGCGTGGATGGTCGCATCGTCTATTCGCCCCGACGTCGTAGCTGAGGATTCATCGCATCGTTCAGGCCTTCGCCTATCAGATTGATGGCCAGCACTGTCAACAAAATTGCGACCCCCGGCATGACACTCATCCAGGGTGCTTCGCGCAACATCGTGCGCGAAGCACCGATCATGAACCCCCAACTCATCATGTTGCGGTCTCCGAGCCCCAGGAACGCCAGCGCTGACTCCGTCAAGATGGCCGTCGCAATCATCAGCGATGCCGTCACGATGATAGGGGAGATCGCGTTGGGCAAAATCTGGGTAAAAATAATCCTGGCCGGACGCTGCCCGATCACGACCGCAGCCTGTACGAATTCACGCTGCTTGAGCGACAGGAACTCACCTCGAACCAGGCGGGCAACGGGGGGCCAGGACACCACGGCGATGGCGCCTACGATGGAATAGATATTGGGACTCAGAATGGCAACCAGTACCACCGCCATGGCCAGCTGCGGAATGGTCTGGAAGAACTCAGTGAAACGCATTAACACGTCATCCACCCAGCCGCCATAAAAGCCCGCAGCAGCCCCGATCAGCACACCCACCAGCACCGCGACCAGCGTCGAGACCACACCCACCAGCAATGAAACGCGCGCCCCATAGGCCAGACCCGCTGCGATATCGCGACCGAGCATATCGGTACCCAGCCAGTACTGGCTGTCCTGGAATGGCAGCAGCAGGGGTTGCGCCACCATCATCCAGGGAGACTCTTCGAAAAGTACTGAACAAGTGAGTCCCATCAGAATCACCAGCAAAAAAATGCTGGCACCTATTACGGCCCCGCGGTTGGTCACGAAATGTTTCAGGAACTGTTTCATCTCATGCCCCGAGTTCGATACGCGGATCGATAAACCTGTAGATCATGTCGGTCAACAAGTTGAAAATCACCACCATGGTCGCCGTCACCAGAAACACACCCAGTAGCAACTGATAGTCACGCGCAAGCAGTGCGTCAAACATCAGGCGACCGATCCCCGGCCACGCAAACACGGTCTCGGTCAGCACGGCGCCGCCAGCCATCTGACCGAGCTGAATGCCGGCAAAGGTGACAACAGGCAGCAATGCGTTGCGCAACACGTGTTTACGGATAACCTGTCCTGCCGGCACACCTTTGGCGCGCGCGGTCTTGATAAAGTCCATGCCCATGACTTCCAGCATCGACGCACGCGTGAGCCGCGCGTAGACCGCCATGAAGAAACAACCAAGCGAGATGACGGGTAGTACCAGGTGCGCAGCGATATCGGTCACACTGGCCCAGCCAGTCAGGTGTGCGCCAACCGATTCCATGCCAAAGGCAGGCAACCAGTCAAGCATGACTGAAAAGAAAATGATCATCAGCAGTGACAACCAGAACAACGGCGTCGCGTAGAGCAACAAGGCGCCAGACATGATGGCGCTATCGAGCCACTGATGGCGACTGGTGTAACGACTGCGTGAAGCCAGGACACCCAGCAGCACACCCAGCGCAATTGAAAAAACAAAGGCGCAACCCATCAGCAACAGCGTGGCCGGCAAGCGCTCGAGAATCAGGTCCAGCACAGGCAGCCTGTTGCGATAGGAGTAGCCGAGGTCCAACTGCAGGATGCCTTTCAGATACAAACCCAGCTGCTGGTAAATCGGCAAGTCAAAGCCAAACTGCTGGCGCAACTGCTCAACATACGCAGGGTCTGAAGACGCGGCCTCGCCGGCCATGATGCTGGCAGGATCGCCCGGCGCCAACCTGATCAGGAAAAAGTTGAAGACCACCACACCCAGCACGACGAACGCAGCCTTTCCCAAACGCGAGACAAGGAAGGAAAGGAATTTCAAGATATAAAAGTCCTTGGATACATCATGACGCGAAGTTTCCTCCACACAGGCCGCCCCGTCGGGGGCGGCCGGCTCTGGGTTTACTTCTCGATCCAGACATTGTCGAAGCTCTCGTTCAGACCAATTGCGGTCGTGACCAGATTCTTGACATTCTTGCGATAAAACGTGGGGTACTCGATTTCAAAGAGAAAGCCGTTGGCGACCTCATTGACCAGAATATTCTGGGCTTCGGAGTACAGCTTTTGACGCTCTTGAGGGTTAATACTCGACGCCGCCCTGGACAACAAGTCGTCGACCTTGGGGTTGTTGTAGCCCTGGTTGTTGACAAATGGCGAGCCCTTGACCGCATTGGTCGACAAATAGTGACGTGCCACACCGATGGCCGGATCACCATACTGGTACGTGAAGTTAAACGTCAGGTCAAAGTCGAAGTCGCCGGTACGCTTGGCCCAGCCACCGGCATCCGCCGCGGTAATCTCAACCTTGAAGCCGAGTTGCTCGAGACTTTGCTTGGTGTACTCGGCCAGCCGATCCCAGGCGGACCCATAAGGAAAGCTCAGGATCTTGATCGGACGGGCACCCACATCCACCCCGGACTCCTTGATCAGGTCGCGGGCCTTCTTGAGGTTGTAGTCATATTGCGTGACCTTGGGCTCAAAGAACAATGTGGTCGACGCCAGAGGGCTGATGGCAACCTTGCCCAAGCCAAAGAAGATGTTGTCCACAACGAACTTGCGGTTGATGGCATGCATCACTGCCTGGCGCACCTTGACGTTGTCAAAGGGCGCGCTGCGCTGGTTCATCACCATGAACGCGAGCGGCGCATACATTTCCCAGCCCTTGGTCGTCATCTCGACGTTAGGCAGTGCCTTCAGTCGCTTGACCTCGACGTTATCAATATCGCCGCCACGCAACACTTGCACGTCGCCTTTTTCAAAAGCCACTGCGCGTGAGGCTGCGTCTGGAACCACCTTGAACACGATCTCGTCGAGGTACGGCAAGCCGGGTTTCCAGTAGTCATCGTTGCGGGTCAGGGCAACATATGAACCCTTTTTCCATTCCTTGAACTTGAATGGACCGGTACCGATTGGCGTCTGGTTGGCGGGGTTGGTCGCGTAATCGGTACCTTCATAAATGTGCTTGGGCACCATGGGCATGTTGTCGACCACGAATATGCTCAGAAAGGGCGCGAACGGCTCTTTTAACTTGATCACCACGTTATTGGCATCGGGTGCGGTGATCGTGTCAACATACTTGTTGATCACCAAGCGTCCGCGCGGGTGCATCTTGCGCAGGAACTGGTCAATGCTGAACACGACATCGGCTGAGCTAAAGGGCTTGCCGTCGTGCCATTTCACGCCTTGTTGCAGCGCAAAGCTGTAGGTCAGGCCGTCCTCGGACACCGTCCAGGACTTTGCCAGTGAGGGCAGCGGCTTGAGCTTGTCGTCGTAAGTCAGCAAGCCCTGGTAAATCTTGCCGGCCACATATTGCGTGGGACCTTGCTGGTTCAGGCCCAGCATCAGGATAGGGGGCTCTGGTTGCACGATGGCATTGAGGGTGCCGCCACGGGTTTGCGCAACCGCGATATTGCCAAGCGCCAGTGTCACGGCAAGCGCCGCAACGGTACCCACGCGTCGCATTGTGGTGTGGAATTGATGATGCATAGTTGTCCTCTTGATGACACGACAACTGAGGGGTACTCAGCTGCCAACTGCCGGATGCCTGCAACCAGTACAGAGCGAACCGGCCGACTTGCGCTCTGCCCTCATACCGCCTGAACCTCAACCTTTTTTACTGCCGTATCCTCAACCTCTTTTACTGCCGTATCTCGCCAGACTATGCCTGTGCCTGCCAATCCCGGGCGGACCGGTCCGCTGGGTCAGCCATCGTCATCGTCGTCAGGTAAGTTCCGATGTAACCGATCGAGAATCCTCGTCAGATGCGCATGCATGGCCTGCTGGGCACGACCAGGATTGCGGCTCAGGATTGCATCGACAATCCCCAGGTGCTCGAGCTCGGCCTGTTGCCAGACGGGTTCGGTCGCGATGTGCTCGTCGAGCCGGGTAAATATTGGGCTGTTATCGTGGATCGCCCACAGGTGCGAAACCAGGGCCATCAATGCCGCGTTGCCGCTTGCCTGCGCGATCACTTCATGAAACGACCGGTCATTCTGGCTGGGCGCCTTGGCGCCTGCCATGGCGTAGGCCGCCGCCTGGATCGCCAGCACCTGTTCGTCTGTTCCATTTTTAGCCGCTAGCGCCGCGATCTGGGGTTCGATCAAGAGTCGTGCTTCGATCAATTCGAACGGGCCAACATCGGCGCCACCAAATGGGTTGCTGCGTGCCGCCGCGTCATCGCCGCGCCAGTTGCCGTCCTCTCTGGGGTTGGCAACGAACACACCCGACCCCACGCGTACATCTACGTAGCCCTCTATTTCGAGTGCGATCAGGGCTTCACGCAAAGTGGGACGGCTGACTTGCAGCACATCTGCCAAGTCGCGCTCTGAGGGCAGGCGTGTGCCCGGCGAAAACTCACCGCGTTCGATCTTGGCCTTGATCTGGCTGGCGATGACCCGGTACAAGCGGGGAACGCTGACAGGTTCAAAAACGGGTGGGCTGATAAGCATCAGAGGTTCTAGACGTCAAGTTGTCAAGTGGTCAGGCCAATTTGCACACTTTACACGTCGCAACACACAATAAAACTAGGGGTAAACCCTTGTTTTATTCTAAAAAGCATCTTTTTTGCCTTGATTCCAAAACCATCCGCTTTCCTGCGTCGTTATTCCATCTTAGCGCCAGAATTCTTGACAATTTCCTGGTAACGCAGCAATTCGGCTTGCATGAATGCCCCGAACCATGCGGGCGTTTCGCCAGCGGATACGATCGCCCCCATGTCTTCCATGCGCTGGTGTACCTCTGGGTCAGCAAGAATCGCATTGATTTCCCTGTTGAGAAACACCACCAGCGGCTCGGGCAGGCCAGCCGGAGCCAAAATCCCATACCAGGCCGAGGCAAGCATTTTTGGGTAGCCAAGCTCAGCAAAGGTTGCAACGTCCGGAAGGGCAGGAAGACGTTTTTCTGAGGCAACAGCCAGCGCCCTGAGATTACCTGCCTTGACCTGCGCCAGCGAACCGGTATCGAGCACCAGGTCCAGCTGACCCGAGACCAGGTCCACAATCGCCGGGCCACTGCCCTTATACGGGACATGGACAATGTTGACCTCTGCGACGGTCTTGAGCATCGAGCCTGCCAGATGCTGGGAAGCCCCCACGCCACCTGAACCAAAATTGAGCGTACCGGGTTTCTGCCTGGCCTCTTCGAGCAGTGCGGTCGCCGTTGTGAATCTCGAGTTTTTCGGCACTTCCAGAATGTTTGGAATGGCCGCGACGTAGGCCACGGGAGTAAAGTCCTTGATCGGATCAAAACCCAGTCGCGCGTACAGGTAAGGGTTCGCAGCGTTGGTAGAGCTGGTCGCCATCAGGATGCTGTAACCGTCGGCCTTTTCCTTGACAAAGGCGGTCGTGCCGATGTTGCCACCCGCGCCGCCCTTGTTTTCAACAATCACTGTCTGCTTGACACGTTCGCCGAGCTGATGGGCAATGATGCGCGCAAGGACATCGGTCGCGCCGCCCGCAGGCCAGGGCACCATCAGCCTGATCGCGTGATCAGGATAAGAGCCCGTCTGCGCCCAGGACGCCGCGCTCGACAGGGCCGTTGCCAAGGCCAGGACTGCACCAAGCTGCCGGGTGACTGATCTCATGCTGCTCCCTTTGAACGCTGTGCTCTCCACAGTAACAAAAATATCAAGGCAGATGGAACCACCAGGAATCCGTAGCTTGTTCCGTAGCTGTGCAGTGCTGCGGCCAGGACGCCAAAGAGCGAAGGCCCCGTCACAACACCCAGGAAAGTAATGCACAACGCCCCCCCAGTGGCGAGGCTTGCCTGGCCAGAAGGAGCCTGTCGTGCGACCTCTGCCAGATACACGCCATTCCAGCCGACTGCCGTCGCACCAAATACGATCAGCACCGCGAACAGCAGCCACGGCGAGCTGTCAGGGCGCAACAACGCGCAACCCACGGCACCAAGTGCCATCAGAATCGTGACCACCATCAGCATGGGCAGAGCACCCAGCCATTTGTCCGAGATGTAGCCCCAGAGTATGCGCCCAACCACGCCACCAGCCTGCGCGGCGGTCAACGCGGCACCTGCGGCGATCAGGCTCCAGCCCAGGTCCTCGTACAAAAAAGTCACCATGTATGCCATCAGGGACATCTGGCACACAGCAAACAGGAACGACACCGCCGCCAGATTCTTAAGGTTCTTGTGTCGCAAGACCAGACGCAAAGGCTGCACCAGGCTTGAAACCAGTGACAGCTTGACTGCGGGATTGCGATCATCGTCCAGCCCGGCGCGCAGTGGCTGAACCGACCAGGCGCACAGCCCGCAGGCAACACCTGAAAGTATGAATGCCAGTTGCCAGCCAACCAGCAAGTCGAGTGTTGGGATCAGCGCGCCTGCGATCATGCCGCCCAGCGGCACGCCGGTCTGTTTAAGCGAGAACACCAACGAAAGTTGCTGCGGGGGCGTGCTCTTGATTAGCAGATGCGAACTGGCTGGCGTGATCGGCCCGTATCCAAGCCCAATGAACACGGCGCCCAACGCAATGACAGCAGGATGCGGCACGGCGCACAGACACAAACCAAGGCCCGAACAGGATAGCCCGACCTGGCTCAGCCGGATTGCACCCCAGCGTTTGACTGCTGCACTGCCAAGCAAGCTGGCAACCATTGCGGCAAGGTACACCAGGGCGACATAAGCCCCGAGATACGTCGTTGGAATGTCGATGGCCTTGGCAACCACCGGCGCCACCACAGGCAAAGCCAGCAACGCCATCGACACCAGCACCTGTACGGCCAGTGTGGCAACCAGGACAACCCAAGGACGAGCCACTGCCACGTTGGTGTTCATGGGCGCATCGCGCCATCAACGTGTAGGCCAGGTAAACCGTTCATCAGACTTATGCCTTTCATCAGCCTTAATCGCCCAAAAAAAAGGGGTGTCTGGTCGACCCCCTCTTTTTTACAAAACGAATGTCAGAACCGCCTACCGATCTATCCGACAGGAACAAGCCCGGGTCAGTATTCGGTAAACATTAACGCAAGCCCGCCGCATAATCCGACACAGCCTTGATATCCGGGTCGGACATGCGGTCAGCAATCTGAACCATCATCGGGCCATTGGCACGGTGGCCAGCGCGAAACAGCTTGAGTTGATCTTCAATATAGGAAGACCACTGGCCACCCAAACGAGGGAACTGCGCGGGGATGCCGGCACCATTTGGCGAATGGCAGCCCGCGCACGCCGGGACGTTGCGTTCGGGGATGCCCGCACGCCAGATTTTCTGACCGCGTTCGACCAGCTTTTCATTGGAGGCCGTGGCGGGCTGTGTCAGTTTTTGCTGAGACAGATAACCTGCAACGTTCAGCATGTCGGCCTCGGTCAAGGGTCCAGCCATGGCGGACATCACCGAAGGGCCACCCTCTGCGGCCTTGCGAGTCGGGGCAGCGCCGCCTTCCCGGGGCCGAAAACTGACCAGCTGCTTGTACAGATATTCGTGCGACTGGGCGGCAAGATTCGGGTTGGCAGGAATCGTGCTGTTGCCACCCGTGCCGTGACAGGATACACAGGCGACCACGCCACGCGCCAGATCACCCTGCTCGTAGAGCTGAGCGCCCTTGACCATATCAGGCTTTGCCGGACCTGCCGCTGCATCGGCAGCTAAGCTTGGGGAAACGACAAAGACACCGAGCATCAATCCACTCGCAAACACTACCCGGGACAGCACACGCTTCATTAAAGACCTCGACGATCGTAATCTCGGATTGAGCATCCATGTTTTTGGCAGCCATGACCCAGGCGTAAAATCCTGATGTAAATGCATGGTTCCAAACCATCGATTATACAATAGGCGTTCAGCTTCCTTCACATCGGCTTTCCTGTGTCCCTTCTACAGCACGCTTCGTTCTTCACATCAGCCGCCAGACTAGACCAATTGCCCCTTCCCGGGGCCCCCGAGGTCTGCTTTGTTGGCCGGTCCAATTCCGGCAAATCGACGGCGATCAACGTGCTGACGAACCAGCGTCGGCTCGCGTTTTCCAGCAAAACGCCCGGGCGCACACGTCTCATCAACATGTTTGGTTTGCCCGACCCCCTCGACCCCGAAAGCCAGATCGGATTCCTGGTCGACTTGCCGGGTTACGGCTATGCATCCGTCGCGCATCGCGCCCGCGAAGAGTGGGCCGATATCCTGGGCGGTTACCTGCAGAGCCGGCCATCACTGGCGGGCATTGTGCTGCTCATCGACATCCGGCGCGGGGTCACGGACCTCGATCGCCGGCTGGCCAACTGGATCGCGCCCACCGGTCGTCCAGTACTCGCGCTCCTGACCAAGGCTGACAAGTTTGCCTACGGTCAGCGTCAGAACACCGTCTTTGCAGTAAAAAAAGAGCTTGCCGACATCGGAGCACTCAACGCCATCCCATTTTCCGCCACCGCGCGCATTGGCCTGGAAGAGGCCACCGCACAAATCGAAAACTGGATTTCACCACAGGTCGTACCATGACAACACCTCATCTCGTACTCGCTGATTATCCCAATAGCCGCCCCCGTCGCCTGCGTCGCGATGATTTTTCGCGTCGACTTGTACGCGAGCACTCACTATCAGTGAATGACTTGATTTACCCAGTGTTTATTACCGAGGGACAGGGTGTCAGGCAGCCCATTGCTTCCATGCCAGGGGTCGAACGGTACTCCCTGGACACACTCTTGCCAGTCGCCGAAGAATGCGTGTCGCTCGGCATCCCTGTCATGGCGCTGTTCCCCGTGATTGATCCCGCACTCAAGTCCCTTGACGGTGCCGAGGCCATGAACCCCGACGGCCTCGTACCGCGCGTGGTCGCAGCGCTCAAGAAGCGTTTTCCAGAGCTTGGGGTCCTGACTGACGTTGCACTCGACCCCTACACCAGCCACGGTCAGGATGGCGTAATCGACGCGGACGGCTACGTCATCAACGACATTACTTTGCGCATCCTGGCTAAACAAGCACTAGTACAGGCGCAAGCCGGCGTCGATATCGTCGCACCCAGTGACATGATGGACGGTCGCATCGGTGCGATCCGCGAGATTCTGGAATCGAACGAACATATTCATACTCGCATCATGGCCTACTCGGCTAAGTACGCTAGTGCCTTTTATGGCCCGTTTCGTGATGCAGTAGGCTCGGCCGCAAACTTGGGCAAGTCGAACAAGCTGGTTTACCAGATGGATCCGGGCAACATCGACGAGGCCTTGCGCGAGGTGGCTGCAGATCTGCGCGAAGGCGCAGACATGGTCATGGTCAAACCCGGCATGCCTTACCTCGACGTGCTGCGCCGGGTCAAGGACGCCTTCCGTGTACCGACCTTTGCCTACCAGGTCAGCGGCGAATACGCCATGCTTAAGGCCGCCGCGGCCAACGGTTGGCTCGACCACGACAAGGTGATGATGGAAACCCTGCTGGGCTTCAAGCGTGCAGGCGCCGACGGCATCCTAACGTACTTCGCACCTGCTGCGGCAAAGTTGCTCAAGCAGAATATGTAAGCTTGGCCTGACGGGGCGTGCAGTCGCTGCGACCTGTCACGCAAGGAACCAGGGCCTCTGTCTGTGAACAGGGGCCTTTTTTGTTTCAAGCCAGTCCGGCAAGTTTGAGGGACTTTCGCTGTTGCAGTCTCCAGGCAAAAGCACCGGCCAGTAACGGGATCGTCGCGATCGCGACCGGGAACACCGCCGCCAGGCCGGCCACATCGACCAGGAAGGCGGCACCGGTCACGCCCAGCGACTGGCCCAGGAACAAGAACGATGCAAATAGTGACACAGCAGTCCCGCGCGTAGCCGGTGCCATTTGCGTCGCATTAGTTTGCATGACAGCGTGCATGAGGTAATACCCCAAACCGCACATCATGCTGGCCAACACAGCCCAAACCATCCCAGAGGTCAGCCAGAACGTGGCATAGGCCAGCACCAGCATCGCGCCACCGGCGAGCACCAGGTTACGTTCGCCCAGGAACGCCACCCACTGATTCGCACGCACCGCATAAATCATTGCGCCCAGTGCAAACAGACCACCAATCGCACCGGCCCACGACACAGGCAGTCCGCGATATTCATGCAAAAAAGCTGGCACAAAGGCGAGCGCACCAAACACCAGCGCCCCTTCAATAAATACCGTCAACAGCACCACTCTCGCCCAGGGAACGGAGAAAACCTGCTTAATTGGTGCTAGCAATTTGGAACCTGCCCCAGACTCAGACGGCTTTTCTGGCACCGACTTACGACGTGAAATCAGCAGCGTGCCGACCACCAGATAAACAACCGCAAGCGATACAAAAGCCCATCGCCAACCTATCGTGTCGGCGTAAATCCCTCCGAGCAGCTGACCCGCTGCCAACCCCGAGATCGATCCCATCAAGAACCTTGCCAGCGTTGCCTGACGTTGTTCGTAGGGTACGTGGTCGCCAATCCAGGCCATGGACATCGGCACAATACCCGCAGCCGTCGCGCCCGCTATAAAGCGACCTAACAACACCATGTCCAGGGTCGGTGCCATGGCCACGATCAGGCTACCGCCGGCACTACCGAGCGTGGCACAGGACAGCGTGCGGAATTTTCCATAACGGTCACCAACCGGGCCATAGAAAAACTGCATCACACCGTAAGCAATTGAAAAAAAGGTCACGGCACTCGATGCCTGAGCCGTGCGCACACCAAATTCCGCTGCCAGCACGGGCAATAACGGATCGCAAATCCTGAAGGCACTAGCGCTGGCGAACGCCGCCAATGCGAGCAAAATAATGACCGGTGTCGTAGACACGTTACCGGGCGCGGCAGTTACGCTACCCATTATTTGATTACGCGATCAAGCGTGGCTGCAAACCTGACTGCGTCCTGAAAGCCAACCGCGCGAACATCGCGCCTTTCAGCACCACCTGCTGCGAAAAAAATAATTCCAGGAGGTCCAAACAACTTGAAACGCTTGAGCAAGGCGCGATCGTCGGGATTATTCGCCGTCACATCGGCCTGTAGCAACAACATCTGGCGCATGCGATGTGCGACCTTCGGATCGGGGAACGTGAAGGACTCCATCTCCTTGCATGACACGCACCAGTCCGCATAGAAATCGAGCATCACCGGACGCGTCGATTGAGCAATCCATGCATCAAGTTCCGCGACCGACCGCACACGCTGGAATTGCAGGTGCGCGGCAGCAGGCGCCGAGCCGGCATTGCCCAGCAACTGCTGCCTGGCCGAACTCGGACTGCCCGTAGCAGGCACCGGATCTTGCGACAGCGGTGAACCAGAGACTGGCAGCGCACCCTGTGCGTTCTGGCTATTGCCCGCAGCCATGCTGACCGGCGCCGCGGCGGTGTCACGCGCCAGGTGCAACAGAGGCTGCAGCAACGACCTTCCGCCACTGGCCACTCCGACCATCCAGATCGCGCACAATAGCGCCAACAGCAAGCCAACGGTCTTGCGCAACCAGCCACCAAAACCGGTACCTTCTGGCAGGGTATCAAACGTGCGTAACAGCACGGCGGAAAACATGGCCAATACCGCCCAGCCCATAATCTGCAGCCAGGTCGGTAACAGCGGCATCACCATCCACCAGGCAGTGCCAAGCAGCAATACACCAAAGAATTTTTTGACACCCTCCATCCAGGCACCCGTGCGCGGCATCAACTTGCCTGCCGATGCCCCCATCAGCAGCAACGGCACGCCCATGCCCCAGGACATTGCAAAAAGTGCGATGCCACCCAACACCACATCACCCGTCTGCGAGATATAGAGCAGCGCGCCAGCCAGGGGTGCGGCGACACAAGGGCCAACAATCAGCGCGGACATTGCCCCCATCAGCATCGCCGCGACCGCACGACCACCCAGGATGGACGAGTTGGCCGCCATCAGGCGTGACTGGATACCGACCGGCAACTGGAACTGAAATACGTCGAACATCGCGAGTGCCAGCGTCCCCAGCAGCAACCCGAACGCGCCGAGTACCCAGGGTGTCTGCAGCCAGGCCGCGAGACCGGCACCGCTCAACCCGGCGGCGATCCCAAGCGCGGTATAGACGACCGACATTCCAACCACATAGGCGGCCGAGAGCACCAGTCCGCGGCTACGGGAGACGTGGTGTTGTTCGCCCACCAGCAGGACCGACAGGATAGGAACCATCGGCAACACGCAAGGCGTCAGCGCCAGCAACACACCCAGCACGAAGAACAACGCGGCGATTTCCAATAGCCCGGTCGAGGACAGCAAGCCGGCGAGTCCGACGTCATCGGCGCCAAACAGCACCTCGCTCCACTGCGCCTGACTCAACCGGTCAAGCAGACTTTGCGCACTCTGGCCCTGCACGGTATAGCCCTGGCTCTCTGCCGAAACAGCCAGCCTGACAACAAAATCCATCGGTGGGTAACAGAGCCCGGCCACCGCACAGCCCTGGCCCGTCACCGTCAGGGTGATCGGTCGCGCTGCGGTCCCGGCCGGCCACGCAGACAGGGGCAGCTGGATCACGATATCGCTGAAATACAGCTCCATCTCTTTGTTGAACGTGGGATCGAACTTGATCTTGCCAACAGGAAACCTGGGCTCACCAACCTTGACCTGGTCCGTATCGGCCGCAATGGAAAAGCGCTCGCGGTACATGTAATACCCAGGCTCTATCCTGAAACGCAAATTAACCAGGTCAGGTGCCGCCATGTCCGCCCGCATGATGAAGGCTTTTTCTGGCGGCAAGAATACCTCGTCGGCCGCCAAGACGCGTGCAGGGGTCGCCACACACAACGTCACGGCGATCATGCAAAACAGGTGGGTAATCGTTCGAAACAACATGTTAGAAACCAATTCAAAGCGCCCGCACATCAGCGCGCGGGCGTACTCGTCAAACTGCGCACCCAGTCCAGGTAAGGACCATGGCCGCCCGCCACAGGTACCACAATAGCTTCAGGCACCTCGTAGGGATGCAGCGCCGTCAGCCTGGCAATCAATTCCGCCCCGCGTCCCCGCGTCGTCTTGATGGTCATGGGGATTTCCTCCGTTTCCTTGACCTCGCCTTTCCACGCATAGACAGACAGGATGGGAGCCCCCAGGCTGACGCACGCAGCCAAGCCTTCACCGACTAGTAAATGGGCAATCCGTTTGGCGAGCGGCAGGTCTGGCGCGTTGGTTAGGACGAGCACCACGTCGTCTTGCTGCATGGTTGTGTTCCCGTCAGGAAGAGCCGCAGCAGCCCTCCCCAGAGGCGGCACCACCGCGTTTGGATTATTGTATCGGTAACAGCGTGCGCCGCTTATGATCAAACTAACAAAAAACGCGTGCGCACACAGAGAAGCCTGATCATTGCATCACATGAAAACGCAGTAACCCTTCGATTTATAAGGTGATTTTTACCTCGCCAGGTAAGGGAAAACACCAGTATTGGGCAACTGACATACAAAATACAGTGCATGGGTTTGTAACAGGAGCACCTGCATGACATTACTAGAAAAAATTTCGCAGGCTCGCGCGCTGTCAAAATCAATCACTGCGTCTAAAAAGCTGCTTTCCGAACGCGGTGAGTCCAATAGTGCAAGCATGGCGAACGATGTCATCAGGCAATATCAACAACTCGGAGACGATCAGAAAATCGCCTTCTACGAAGCGCTGGCCTCGAATTTCAATCCTGATCCTGCAGAAGTCGTGCACGCAGCGCAGGTTTATGCCAAAGAACCCAACGCAAAGAATCTGATTGCCCTGACCAGCGTGTCCGAGGCGCCAAGGCAAGAGTTGCTCAGGCGCATCAACCGCGCGCAGGGTGGCACGAAGGCGCTGGTCGGCATGCGTCGCGATCTCCTCAAACATCTGGCCAAAAAACCGGAATTCCTGGCAATTGATTTTGACCTGCGTCACTTGCTGTCGTCGTGGTTCAATCCCGGCTTTCTGAAAATGCATCAGGTCGACTGGCGTTCTCCTGCGCTCATCCTTGAAAAAATCATTCATCACGAAGCCGTGCATGAAATCGATGGATGGGACGACTTGCGCCGCCGCCTTCAGCCCGATCGACGCTGTTTTGCTTTCTTCCATCCGCAGTTGCCCGATGAGCCGCTTATTTTTGTCGAGGTGGCGCTCCTTCAAGAGATTCCCGAAGCCATCGGACCGCTGGTGGACAAGAAATCCACACCCGTGGATCTGCCCGCACCGAAGGTTGCGGTGTTCTATTCCATCAGTAACTGTGAGCCGGGCCTGCGCGGCGTGTCGATGGGTAACTTCCTGATCAAGCGTGTGGCTCAACACCTTAAGGAAGAGTTCCCCTCCCTAAAAACCTTTGTCACCCTGTCACCCCTACCGGGCTTTATGGACTGGGTCACGTCGGGTGCCAAGATTGCCGGCACAGACCTTAAGCCGACCATCCACACCAAAATTGAAGTGGCACTGACCATGCTTGACCTCAAGAAGCGTTCGTGGCCCGAACGCCTGTCTTCGGGGTGGACGCCGGCCAGCGCAACGGAGGTCGAGCGTAATGCCTTGTTGACGCTTTGCGCTATTTATCTTATTCACGTCACCAGTCAGCGGGAAGGAAATGCCGTTGCCAAGTTTCACCTGGGCAACGGTGCGAAGCTTAATCGGATTAACTGGGCTGCGGATCTGTCCAAGAAAGGCTTGCGCCAGTCAGCCGGGTTGATGGTCAATTACCTTTATGATCTCGCCGACGTTGAGGAAAACCATGAACACTTCGTCAACGGTGAGGTGATTAGTTCACGCACCGTCGCGAGACTGATTTAAGAGTTCTATTCAATCATTCCAATTCGGTGCGTCTGATGCAGACCATCGATCTATAGCAGGGGAGACCATGAACAAAAATATGAATTTTGACAACGCCCGCCGTAAATTACTGCTTGGCGCGGCCGCTTTGCCTCTGATCGGTCACGCCGGCTATTCCCGGGCACAGGCTGGTGTCACCAATCTGAAGATCTCACACCAGTTTCCCGGCGGCACCATTGATCAGGGCGACTTCCGTGACCGCCTGTGCCGCAAGTTCGCGGCAGAAGTTCAGCAGCGCTCTGGTGGCGCGATCAAGATGGACATCTATCCGGGTTCTTCACTCATGAAGACCAACGCCCAGGTCGGCGCCTTGCGCAAGGGCGCACTCGACATCGGACTGGTGCCGCTACCCTACGCCGGCGGCGAGATTGTCGAAACCAATATCGGGCTCATGCCAGCCCTGGTGACGAGCTACGAACAAGCGGCAAAGTGGAAAGACGCCGAGGTTGGACGCCTGATCACACAGATTCTGGATGCCAAGGGCATGATGATCCTGAGCTGGATCTGGCAAGCCGGTGGTGCGGCAAGCCGCAACAAGCCGCTGGTCAATCCGGACGATGCAAAAGGCATGAAGATCCGCGGGGGTAGCCGCGAATTCGACTTGATGCTGAAAGCAGCGGGTGCCTCGGTCATTTCCTTGCCCTCGAATGAAATCTACGCTGCCATGCAAACTGGCGCCATGGATGCGGCCTACACCTCTTCGACCAGTTTTATCTCGTTCAAACTCGAAGAATTAGCCAAGAGTTTTACCAGCGCGCAGCAAAAATCATACTGGTTCATGCTTGAGCCATTGATGATGTCAAAAAAGATTTTTGATGGCCTGCCCAAGGATCAGCGTGATCTGCTCGTCACTGTCGGTGCGGAAATGGAAGCCTTTGGCACCAGAGAGGCCAGGATCGATGACAAAGAAGCGGCGACGCTTTATGCCAAGGCTGGCGCCAAGGTCTTTGAACTTGACGATGTGGTCATCGGTAAGTGGCGCGACATCGCCTCTGCTACAGCCTGGAAGGATTTTGCGGATCGCAATGCCTCGTGTGCTGCCCTGATGAAAGCCGCCCAGCAACTCACCTGACGATTCTCTTTCCCTGATGACTGCTGGGTGCACGCCTTGTCGTGTGACCTGGCATTTTGGCAATTCCGAAAATGCATAGTTTATTGATTGTTCAACGCCTGGTTTCAGCCATTAACCGGCTCATGGTGATGATTGGGTCTCTTGGGCTAGTCGCCGCCTCATTGATCTTGAGCTACAGCGTGATTTCACGGGCGCTCTTCAAAGCCAACACCGACTGGCAAGATGAAGCGGCCGTATTTTGCCTGGTCGGTGTTACGTTCCTGTGTGCCTCGTTCGTACAGGAACGCCGCAATCACATTGGCATTTCTGCCCTCTCGGGGATGCTGCCTGCGGCACTTGAAAAGTTACGTGTCTTTCTTGTCGATGCAATTCCCTTTGTCTTCTGTACCTTTTTCGCCTGGAAATCCTGGACACTCTGGCATGAAGCCTGGTTTGAGGGTCACACCACCTCGTCGTCGTGGGGGCCCCCGTTGTCGATTCCCTACGGGCTGATGGCCACAGGAATGACACTGTTAAGCATTCAACTGTTGCTGCAAACTCTTGAACATGTGCTTGCGCGCACTCAGGCGGCCTGACCATGACGATCCTGACGATTGGACTGCTTTTTATTGCTGTGACCCTGCTGATCATGTTTTCTGGCATGCCGATTGCGTTCTCGCTTGGCACTGTCGCACTCATTTTCATGTTTTATTTCATGCCGTCATCCTCACTGGATACGGTCACGCAAAACGTCTATGAGGAGATGGCCAGCATCACGTTGCTGTCGATCCCCCTATTTATCCTTAAAGGGGCCGCCATCGGTCGATCGCGGGCCGGGCAAGATCTGTACGGAGCCTTGCACGTCTGGCTCGGCAAGGTACCTGGCGGACTGGGTGTCGCGAATGTGCTGGCCTGCGCGCTCTTTGCAGCCATGGCAGGGTCGAGCCCCGCCACCTGCTCGGCGATTGGCAGCGCTGGCATCCCAGAGATGCGTAAACGCGGCTATTCATCAGGATTTGCCGCCGGCATCATCGCAGCTGGGGGCACACTGGGTATTTTGCTTCCACCATCCATCACGATGATCCTGTATGCGGTCGCGTCTGAACAGTCGCTAGGACGACTATTTCTGGCCGGAATCGGACCGGGCATCTTCTTGGTCGCGCTGTTTTCAATCTATACGGTTTGGCAATTTCGCAAGCAATATCAAGATGCGTTGATGGTCGTGAAGGGGGGCGGGGCGGCTTCCCCAATCCTGAGCACAGAAAGCTACACAGCAAGAGAAAAGCTGAGCTACCTGCCGCGCGTCTTGCCATTTCTGTTGCTGCTGACAGGCGTGATGGTCGCGCTATATGGCGGGCTCGCAACACCCTCGGAAACGGCCGGACTGGGTGCTGTCCTGGCGTTCGCCTTGATTGCGGTCATCTACCGGATGTGGCGTGTCAAAGACATGATGCCCATGCTCGAGGCGACGATCAAAGAGTCGACGATGCTGATGTTCATCATTGGCATGTCACTGCTGTTTTCCAACGTGATGAGCCATCTGAATTTGAGTCAGTCAGCCGCGCAGTGGGTCGTCGAGTTGCACCTTGCCCGCTGGGCGCTACTGGCCGCAATTTTGCTGCTGGTCATCGTGCTTGGGTTCTTTTTGCCACCCGTATCGATCATCCTGATGACGGCTCCAATCATTTTGCCACCCCTGCGTGCGGCCGGTTTTGACCTGGTCTGGTTTGGCGTGGTGATGACGATTGTGATGGAAACAGGTTTGATTCACCCTCCGGTCGGGCTCAATATCTTTGTCATCAAGAACATCGCGCCCGACATCCCGCTTTCGGACATCATCTGGGGAATCGTGCCGTTTGTCGTCATCATGCTGCTGTCGGTCGTGGTGCTGTGCTTCGTGCCGGGGATTGCGACGTGGTTTCCTGATCTGGTGATGGGCGCGGTTCAGGCCAGATAACAATAAGCCTTGCGATCAACACCTCAATAGCAAAAGCCCCGTTACCGGGGCTTTTTTATTAGTACAGCTTTAAGGCTGACTGATATTACTCAGCAGCGCCATCGGCTTGTACGTCGGCCGTCGGACGGTCAACCAGTTCCATGTATGCCATCGGAGCATTGTCGCCCTGGCGATGTCCCATCTTCAGGACACGCGTATAGCCACCATTACGCGTAGCGTAGCGCGGGCCAATTTCAGCGAACAGTTTGACCACGAGTTCGCGGTCACGCAGACGAGCAAATGCCAGGCGCTTGTTGGCCAGCGAAGGCGTCTTGCCCATTGTGATGAGCGGTTCAACGATGCGGCGTAATTCTTTTGCCTTGGGCAACGTTGTCTTGATTGCTTCGTGTGTCAGCAGTGCAACGGCCATGTTGCGAAACATGGCAAGGCGGTGACTGCTGGTGCGGTTAAGCTTACGCAAACCATGACCGTGACGCATAATAATTTCCTTTGAATCTATATGAGTGATTTCACTCGGGTTAGACCGGCTCTTCTATCAGCTAGGCTGCGGGCCAGTTGCGGGTACTCACACTAAATTTTAACTTCAGGGGCGTTCCAGACCCATGGGCGGCCAGTTTTCCAGCTTCATGCCAAGGGTCAGGCCACGTGCAGCCAAAACTTCCTTGATTTCGTTGAGAGACTTGCGACCCAAGTTCGGAGTCTTGAGCAGTTCATTCTCGGTGCGTTGAATCAGATCACCGATGTAGTAAATATTTTCTGCTTTCAGGCAGTTGGCCGAACGCACAGTCAGTTCCAGATCGTCAACAGGACGCAACAAAACAGGATCGATCTGCGGCGTGCCACGGCTTGGCGCTTCGTACGAATCACCGGCACCTTCCAGTGCGGCAAATACGGAAATCTGATCCATCAGAATGCGTGCCGACTGGCGCACAGCTTCCTCAGGAGAAATCACACCGTTGGTTTCGACATCCAGCACCAGCTTGTCCAGGTCAGTACGCTGCTCAACGCGAGCATTTTCAACAGCGTAGCTCACACGGCGCACAGGGCTAAACGACGCATCCAGCACGATACGACCAATCGTGTGGGCGCGATCATCAATCAGCGCGCGGACGTTACCGGGCACATAACCACGGCCTTTTTCGACCTTGATCTGCATTTCCAGCTTGCCTGACTCAGTCAGCGTCGCAATGACGTGACCAGGATTAACGATTTCAACATCGTGCGGCAATTCAATGTCTGAGGCCAGAACTGGGCCAGCACCTGACTTACGCAGGACAAGGGTCACGTCGTCACGGCTGTGCAACTTGAACACCACGCCTTTGAGATTGAGCAGAATGTCGACCACGTCTTCACGAACACCTGTGATGGTGGAGTACTCGTGCACCACGCCGGTAATCTGAACTTCGGTCGGTGCATAGCCAGTCATCGACGACAGCAGGATGCGACGCAGTGCGTTGCCTAGCGTGTGGCCATAACCGCGTTCGAACGGCTCCATGATGATCTTGGCATGGTGCGTACCAACGGGCTCGACTTCAATGGAGCGTGGCTTGAGAAAACTTTGTGACATGACGACTATTCCTGTTCAATACCCTCGGCTCATTACGCCGATAAGGCTGATGGAAACCGGTAAACCGGCGAAAAAATCTATACGCAATTGCTGCAAAACCCGCCAACCCCAAAAAGGGTAAAGCGGGCATCGCAACACAACCTGAGGCGTAAGCCCCAGACCAGGTGATTAACGCGAATACAATTCGACGACCATCGACTCGTTAATATCACGAGCGACATCAGCACGATCCGGAACCTGTTTGAAGGTACCAGTCAGCTTGGTCGTATCAACGTCAACCCACTGCGGGATGCCGTTGCCGGAAGCCAGATCCATTGACTCGCGAATACGAGCTTGGGCTTTGGCTTTTTCACGAATTGCAACGATATCACCAGCTTTAACCAACATCGACGGGATGTCGGCCGTGTGGCCGTTGAGCTCGATTGCGCGGTGCGAAACCAGTTGGCGAGCCTCGGCACGCGTTGAGCCGAAGCCCATGCGATACACGACGTTGTCCAGACGTGATTCCAGCAATTGAATCAGCTGTTCGCCGGTATTGCCTTTACGACGCTCGGCTTCAGCAAAATACTTGCGAAACTGTTTTTCCATCACGCCGTACATCCGCTTCATCTTTTGCTTTTCACGCAACTGCAGGCCGTAGTCAGACGTACGCGCACCAGAGGTGCGGCCGTGTTGACCAGGCTTGGAGTCAAGTTTGCACTTTGAATCAAGCGAGCGACGGGCGCTCTTGAGAAACAGGTCGATACCCTCGCGGCGCGAGAGTTTACATTTGGGTCCAGTATATCGTGCCACGCGGCTTCCCCTTAAATACGACGACGCTTGGGTGGACGGCAGCCATTGTGCGGCACGGGCGTGATATCGGCAATGCTCGAAATCTTAATGCCCAGCGCATTCAATGCACGCACCGAAGATTCGCGACCAGGACCGGGGCCCTTGATACGAACTTCGAGCGTCTTGATGCCGTATTCAATCGCTACGCGACCAGCCGTTTCGGCAGCAACCTGCGCTGCGAACGGTGTGGACTTACGTGAACCCTTGAAACCGGCACCACCTGACGTCGCCCACGACAGGGCATTGCCCTGACGATCGGTGATGGTGATGATAGTGTTGTTAAAAGATGCGTGAACGTGTGCAATACCGTCCGATACATTCTTTTTGACTTTTTTGCGAACGCGATTTGCGCCGCCGGCAGAAGCTTTGGCCATCTTCTAATCCTCTTTATTTCTTCAGGCTTGCAGCAGCGCGACGCGGTCCCTTGCGGGTGCGGGCGTTGGTGCGAGTGCGTTGACCGCGTACGGGCAGACCGCGCTTGTGGCGCATGCCACGATAGGTACCCAGATCGATCAATCGCTTGATCGAAAGCTGAACTTCGCGGCGCAGGTCACCTTCGACCGAGAACACGCCTACGTGTTCACGAATACGCTCGAGCTCTGCGTCGTTGAGATCCTTGACCTTTTTCGACAGGGGCACACCAGCAGCTTCGCAAATTTTGCGGGCACGAGTGCGACCGATGCCAAAAATGGCGGTCAGGCCGATCTCGGCGTGCTGATGCGGCGGAATGTTGATGCCAGCAATACGGGCCATGACTGTTCCTTGATATATACGTTGCGTTATTGCTAACCGAGGTTAGCCTTGACGCTGCTTGTGACGCGGTTCAGTGCAGATAACGCGCACCACTCCATGCCGTTTAATAATCTTGCAGTTGCGGCAGATCCGCTTAACTGATGCCATTACTTTCATGGTTGACTCCTGTTATTTACGTAACCCGGCCGCTTATTTAGAGCGGAATACGATTCTGGCACGCGTCAGGTCGTAGGGCGTGAGCTCTACAGTTACCTTATCGCCCGGCAAAATCCGGATGTAATGCATACGCATCTTGCCCGAAATGTGACCAAGTACTACATGGCCGTTTTCTAGCTTGACACGGAATGTTGCATTGGGAAGGTTCTCAAGAACCTCACCTTGCATTTGGATGACGTCGTCCTTTGACATTGCTCTCGCTTATCTCATTGGCAGATTCGCGCTCTTGAAGTTAGACTTCTTGAGCAGTGAATCGTACTGGTGAGACATCATGTAGGCTTGAACCTGCGCCATGAAGTCCATCGTAACTACAACAATGATCAGCAATGAAGTGCCGCCAAAGTAAAAAGGTACATTCCAGCGCATGACCAGGAACTCAGGCAATAAACACACCAAGGTGATGTAAATCGCACCGCCAAGAGTCAGGCGCATCAAAATCTTGTCAATGAAGCGCGCGGTCTGCTCACCTGGACGAATCCCGGGAACAAAGGCGCCACTCTTCTTCAGGTTGTCTGCTGTTTCACGGCTATTAAAAACCAACGCAGTGTAGAAAAAACAGAAGAAAATAATGGCTGAAGCGTAAAGCGTAATGTAGAGCGGCTGACGCGGAGCAAGTGCTGCCGACAAATCGCCCAGCCAGCGCATATTTTCCGCACTGGAAAACCAACTGGCGATCGTGGCAGGGAACAAAATGATCGACGAAGCGAAAATCGGGGGAATCACGCCAGCCATGTTCAACTTGAGTGGAAGGTGCGATGTTTGACCACCGTAGACCTTGTTACCCACCTGGCGCTTGGCGTAATTCACCGTAATCTTGCGTTGCCCGCGCTCAACCAGCACCACGAAACCTGTCACCAGCACAACCAGTGCAACGATAAAGAGTGCAGAAAGCGCTGACATTGCATTGGTGCGAACCAGGTCAAGCAAGCCAGCCAGCGCACCAGGCAAGCCAGCAACAATACCAGCGAAAATCAAAATCGAAATCCCGTTACCCAGACCGCGCTCAGTGATCTGCTCTCCGAGCCACATCACGAACATCGTGCCAGTAACAAGTGTCACTACCGTTGTCAGGCGGAACAGCATCCCGGCTTCAATCACCAGGTTAGGCTGGGATTCTAGTGCCACAGAGATACCTACTGCCTGCACCAGTGCCAGCAACACTGTACCGTACCGGGTGTACTGCGTAATCTTCCGACGACCCGCTTCGCCTTCCTTCTTGATCGCCTCGAGCGCCGGCATCACCACCGTCATCAACTGCATGATGATTGATGCAGAAATGTACGGCATGATACCGAGAGCAAAGATAGAGAACCGCGACAGCGCACCACCCGAAAACATGTTGAACAGACCGAGAATTCCGCCTTGATTCTGACGAAACAAATCTGCCAACGCATCAGGATTAATGCCCGGAACAGGAATGTGCGTTCCCAGACGGTACACCGTCAAGGCGAGCACCAGAAACACGAGCCGACGCTTTAAGTCGCCGAAACGTGGTCCTGCTTTACCCGTTGCCTGTGCTGCTGTAGCCATTCTCTAATCCGTCTTAAGCAATCGAGCCGCCAGCGGCTTCGATCGAAGCACGCGCACCAACGGTCACTGAAAGGCCCTTGAGGGTAACTTTGCGTGACAGTTCGCCAGACTTAAACACTTTGACGTAACGAACGGCTTGTCCGATTACACCAGCCTGTTTCAGCACCTGGACATCGACTTCCTCAACAGGCAGGGCTTGCAAGTCCGACAAGCGGACCTGGTCATACCAGTGCTGGTTCAGTGAAGAGAAACCGCGCTTGGGCAAGCGGCGTTGCAAAGGCATTTGACCGCCTTCAAAACCGACTTTATGAAAGCCGCCCGAACGGGATTTTTGACCTTTATGGCCACGACCGGCAGTCTTGCCAAGACCCGAACCAATGCCACGGCCGACACGGCGCTTAGCATGTGTTGAGCCTTCGGCAGGCTTGATCGTATTGAGTTGAGTTACGGACATCGTGATTCCTTTCAGACTTCCGAAACAGTCACGAGATAATCGACTTTACGGATCATCCCACGCACTTCGGGTGTATCACCCAGCACTTTGGTGCTGTTGACACGACGCAAACCCAGACCACGAACGGTGTCGCGGTGGCTTTGCTTGGTACCGATGGTCGAACGGACCAAGGTCACTTTGAGCTGTTTTTGAGCCATGACTTACCCCAAAATCTCTTCGACAGACTTGCCGCGTTTTGCAGCAACTTCCGCCGGGGTGAGGGACGCACGCAAGCCGTTAAGCGTGGCACGAACCATGTTGTAGGGGTTGCTTGAGCCGAGGCTTTTCGCCACGACGTTACGCACACCCATGACCTCAAAAATGGCGCGCATCGGGCCGCCGGCAATCACGCCAGTACCTTCTGCAGCCGGTGAAATCATCACGGTGGAGGCGCCATGCTTGCCAACCACGGTGTGATACACAGTACCGTTTTTGAGAGAAACTTTGAACAGTTCACGACGGGCCTGTTCCATTGCTTTCTGGACTGCGACCGGCACTTCACGTGCCTTGCCTTTGCCCATACCCACGCGACCATCGCCATCGCCAACTACGGTCAGCGCAGCAAAACTCATGGTGCGACCGCCTTTTACGACCTTGCTGACGCGATTAACCGCGATCATTTTTTCGCGAAGACCGTCGTCCCGCTCTTCAGGAGCGTTCTTGCCTTGTACTTTAGCCATTTGACTATTCCTCGCTTAAAACTTCAGACCGGCTTCACGCGCGGCATCGGCCAGGGCTTTGATGCGGCCGTGGTAACGGAAACCCGAACGGTCAAAGGCGACCAGCTCGATGCCAGCTGCTTTTGCCTTCTCGGCCACACGCTTGCCAATCAGAGTAGCTGCAGTGGCATTGCCACCGCGGCCAGACTGAGCAGCCAACTGTTGGCGCACTTCGGGCTCGACTGTCGAAGCCGAAACCAGAACGCGGTCGCCTTCGGGCGAGATAATGTTTGCGTAAATATGCAGGTTCGAGCGGAAAACCTGGAGGCGATTGAAACGCAACTCCGCGATTTTCTTGCGCGTTGGAACCGCACGACGCAAACGGGAAATTTTTTTGTCCATGATGTTTCCTTGTTTGCGCGATTATTTCTTTTTGGTTTCTTTGATCGTGACGTGCTCGCCCACGTAGCGAACGCCTTTACCCTTGTAGGGCTCTGGCGGACGGTATGCGCGGATTTCAGCAGCCACCTGACCAACAACCTGCTTGTTTGAACCCTTCAGAACGATTTCCGTCTGAGTGGGACATTCAGCTTTCACACCTTCGGGCATCGGATGAACAACGTCATGCGAAAAACCGAGTTGTAATTTAATCGCGTCGCCCTGAAGTGCAGCGCGGTAACCCACACCAACCAGGGAGAGACGACGCTCAAAACCCTTGCTGACGCCAGTGACCATATTGGCAACCAGTGCGCGAAGCGTACCGGACATAGCTTGTGCCTGACGTGAGTCATTGGCCACGACAAACGACAACATGCCGGCGTCCTGGTTAACAATAACGTCGCCGTTCAGTGCCTGGCTCAATGTACCGAGCGGGCCCTTCACGGTGATCATGTCAGACATGATCGAGGCCTCAACGCCCTTAGGCAGTTCGACCGGATATTTAGCGATACGTGACATTAGGTTCTCCTTAAGCCACGTAGCACAGGACTTCGCCGCCCACGCCATTGGCGCGTGCCTTGCGATCGGTCATCACGCCACGTGAAGTGGAGACGATGGCCACACCCAGGCCATTCATGACCGTAGGAATGCTGTCGTGGCCCTTGTAAATACGCAGGCCAGGACGCGAGACGCGGTCAATGCGCTCGATCACTGGGCGGCCAGCGTAATACTTGAGGGTAATTTCAAGCTCAGGTTTTGCAACCGTACCCTTGATCTGGAAGCCGTCGACATAACCTTCGTCCTGAAGCACGGCAGCAATAGCTACCTTGACCTTGGAGGAGGGCATGGTCACCGTTGGTTTATCTACCTGCTGCGCATTACGAATGCGAGTCAGCATATCGGCGATTGGATCGCTCATGCTCATGTTTTATTCTCCTACCAGCTAGCCTTGGTCATGCCGGGAATTTCACCCTTCATGGCCAATTCGCGCAGTTTCATGCGGCCAAGACCGAACTTGCGGAATACACCGCGAGCACGACCAGTGATTGCACAGCGGTTACGCTGGCGTGTGGGGCTAGCGTCACGGGGCAGTTGCTGAAGTTTCAGCCGCGCCTCGTAGCGCTCTTCGTCGGTCTTGGACGAATCGTCGATGACTGCCTTAATGGCAGTGCGTTTAGCGGCAAATTTCTGTGCCGTTTTCACGCGTTTGACATCGCGATTGATCATTGAAAGTTTTGCCACGTCTGCGCCCCTTAGTTGCGGAACGGGAAGCTAAAGGCTGTCAACAGCGCTTTGGCTTCTTCGTCGGTCTTGGCGGTGGTGGTGATGCTGATATTCATCCCACGCAACACGTCGATTTTGTCGTACTCGATCTCGGGGAAAATGATCTGCTCTTTCACGCCGATGTTGTAGTTTCCACGACCGTCAAACGCACGACCCGAAATACCGCGGAAGTCACGGACGCGGGGCAAAGCCACAGCGACCAGACGATCCAGGAATTCGTACATGCGCTGACCACGCAGTGTCACCATGCAACCAATCGGGTAATCTTCGCGGATCTTGAAACCAGCGATGGCCTTTTTGGTTTTGGTGATGACTGGCTTCTGACCGGCAATCTTGGTCAGATCAGAAACAGCATGATCGATTACTTTCTTGTCAGCGACCGCTTCAGAGACACCCATGTTCAGGGTAATCTTGCTGATGCGCGGCACCTGCATGACGCTTTCGTAACCGAACTGCTCCATGAGCTGTGCGGAAATCTTGCTTTGATACAGTTCTTGCAAACGAGCCATTTTGATCGCCCCTTACGCCTTAGCGCCAACGACGTCGCCGTTGGAGCGATATACGCGAACCTTGCGACCGTCGACTTCTTTGATCCCGACGCGATCACCTTTACCGGTGGCGGGATTAAAAAGTGCAACGTTCGAAATGTGAATCGGCATATTCTTTTCGATAATGCCGCCGCTTGTACCCTGCATCGGGTTCGGACGCACGTGTTTCTTGACAACATTGATCCCTTCAATCAGAAGGTGATCAGCATCGACGCGTGAAAGCACGGTGCCACGACGCTTTTTATCGCGTCCGGTGAGGATGACGACTTCGTCGCCTTTACGAATTTTTTCCATGATGGCTCCTTACAGCACTTCAGGCGCCAGGGACACGATCTTCATGAACTTCTCGGTACGCAACTCACGCGTAACGGGTCCGAAGATACGAGTGCCAATGGGCTCGAGTTTGGCGTTGAGCAAAACGGCGGCATTGCCACCGAACCGGATGAGCGAGCCGTCTTTACGACGAACGCCTTTGGCCGTACGCACAACGACTGCGTTGTAGATTTCGCCTTTTTTGACACGCCCACGGGGAGCTGCGTCCTTGACGGTAACCTTTATGACATCGCCGATAGAGGCATAACGGCGCTTGGAACCGCCGAGCACCTTGATACACATCACAGAACGTGCACCGGTGTTATCGGCCACGTCCAGCGTGGTCTGCATTTGGATCATGATTTTTCCTGTTCCAACTTAACCGATTGATCTTTCGTGCTTAAACACCGAATTTGCGGCGCCGGGCATTCAGACAAATCAGTCAGTTTTGGTCCCGTAAGGTGCCACCAGGCACCCTGGGTTGAAATCTGCTAATTTTTCTTACTGCATTGTTCTTACTGTACTTTTGTACTAACTTTTACTGCCTGATTGATTCTGCATTTCGAGCGTTTTGGCATTACATTTGCTGTTTATTGCCGCTTGCGGTGGTGCTTGCGGTGGTGCTTGTCGTGCTTTTTTGTATTGCCGCTTAATTTGCAGTCCGATTTGAGGACAGTCATGCAGTATATACCACATATTTTTTTTGTGCAAGCGGTTCTGACTTGTGTCATATTAGACGACTATTCAGATTGTTGTTTTGCTGTTTGATCCAGCGGCCACCCGGCCTTGTCTTGTATTGGAACCCTCATGTACCAAAAGCTATCTCTGTATATAAATGGTCAGTTTCTTAGCGGTGAAGGTCGCAAGTCTGAAGAAGTCATCAATCCCGCCACTCTGGAAGTGCTTGGGCACCTGCCCCACGCCACCGAAGCTGACCTGGAGATGGCACTGCAGTCTGCACAGACCGCCTTTACGTCCTGGAAGAAATCATCTCCCATGGATCGTTCCGCAATTTTGCGAAAAGTTGGTCAACTGACCCGTGACCGCGCTCAGGAAATTGCTCGCAACATGACGCAGGATCAGGGCAAACCGCTGGCTGAGGCACTTGGTGAACTCATCAGCTGTTCTGACCACTGTGACTGGCACGCTGAAGAGTGCCGTCGCATTTATGGGCGCGTGATTCTTCCCCGGTCACCTGATGTGCGGCAATTTGTACTGAGAGAGCCGATAGGCGTATGTGTGGCTTTTACGCCCTGGAACTTTCCATATAACCAGGCCATTCGGAAAATTTGTGCTGCGATCGGTGCGGGCTGCACGATTGTGCTTAAAGGTCCTGAAGACTCACCGAGCGCAGTCATGGCAATTGCACAGATGTTCCATGATGCCGGACTGCCTCCTGGCGTACTGAACATCGTCTGGGGTGAACCCGCAAAGGTTTCCGACTACCTGATTCGCTCACCCATTTCCCGCAAAGTTTCATTCACCGGTTCAGTTCCTGTCGGTAAGCAACTTGCTGCATTGGCGGGCGCGCATATGAAGCGCGTCACCATGGAGCTTGGTGGTCATTCACCTGTGCTGGTCTTTGATGACGCTGATGTTGAGCGCGCAGCGACGATGCTGGCAAAGTTCAAAATCCGTAACGCGGGGCAAGTTTGTGTCTCTCCTACCCGCTTCTATGTTCAAAAGAAAGCCTACGACAAGTTCCTGGCCAAGTTCATCGATGTACTCAAGAACATCAAGGTAGGCAATGGCCTGGACGAGGGTGTTGAAATGGGTCCGTTGGCGCATGCCCGCCGTGTACCGGCAATCAGCCGTTTTGTCGAAGATGCGCGTCAACGCGGCGCTACCGTTGTCATGGGCGGAGATCCGATAGAAGGCAAGGGCTTTTTCTTTCCCCCAACCGTCATCACTGGTCTGAAAGACGACGCGATGCTGATGTGCGAAGAGCCTTTTGGCCCGATTGCCCCAGTCGTTCCTTTTGACGATATTGATGAAGTGCTACGCCGCGCCAATAGTTTGCCGTTTGGCTTGTCTTCCTACGTATTTACCAACTCACTGCAAACAGCAACCAAAGTGTCCAATGGGCTGGAAGCAGGGATGGTGAACATCAATCACTTTGGAAGTGCGCTGCCCGAGACGCCCTTTGGCGGCATCAAGGATAGCGGCATTGGTAGCGAGGGTGGCGCAGAAACCTTTGACGGTTATCTTGTCACCAAGTTTGTTACGCACATCTGAGCCTGGTTCATCGCGCTGTCGAAGCCAGGATTTTTCCCTGGCTCGCGGCGCGCTCAACATTTCAGCCATAAAAAAACGCGACGAAAATATCGTCGCGTTTTTTTTAGTTCCCGACACCGACATCAGTCCGCACCGAGCACTTCTACTAGCGAATGATCAGATCACGCGAGCAGCTTCGACCAATCGAGTTGCGGTCCAGGACTTGGAACGCGAAATCGGACGGCCTTCAGCAATTTCAACGGTATCGCCCTCGTTGTACTGATTGGTTTCGTCATGTGCTTTGTACTTGGCAGAGCGCATGATGATCTTGCCAACCACAGGGTGCTTGACGCGACGTTCAACCAGCACAACAATGGTTTTGTCCATCTTGTTGCTGACGACCTTACCAACCAGCGTACGCTTGCGCTTAGGCTTGGCAGTAGGAGCGGTCGGGGTAGGAGTCATTACTTGAGCTTCTTGGGTCATATCAGTTTCCCGCCTTCTCAGTCAAGAGCGTACGGACACGCGCGATGTCGCGACGAACCTTACGAATCTGGCTGTGGTTGGTGAGCTGCTGAGTAGCCCGCTGCATACGCAGTCCAAACTGGGCCTTCAGCAGGCTTTCGAGCTCTGTCCCGAGCTCAGTGGCGTTTTTCGTGCGAAGTTCGCTTGCTTTCATGTCGATTCCTTAAGCACCGATGCGACGCGCAACGAACGTGGTGGAAATCGGCAGCTTGGCTGCAGCAAGGCGGAACGCCTCACGTGCAATCTCTTCGCTCACACCTTCCATCTCGTACAGCACTTTGCCGGGCTGAATTTCAGCAACCCAGTACTCTGGGTTACCTTTACCATTACCCATCCGCACTTCGGCCGGCTTCTGTGAAATCGGCTTGTCGGGGAAGATACGGATCCAGATACGACCGCCACGCTTAATGTGACGGTTGATAGCACGACGGGCAGATTCGATTTGGCGAGCTGTCAGGCGACCGCGGCCGGTTGCCTTAAGACCAAACTCACCAAACGAAACTTGTGCACCGACCGTAGCCAGGCCGGTATTGCGGCCTTTCTGCTCTTTACGGTATTTCCTGCGTGCTGGTTGCAGCATGCTTATTCTCCTTCAGGCGCCGGGGCGGCAGCATCGGCCTTGCGGGGCGCACGACCACGTCCTGCTGGACGGGCAGTACGCGCACCTTCAGGCTTGTCACCACGTGGAGCACGACGCGGACGGCGTTCTTCTTCGCGGGGGGCAGCAGTCTCAACAGGCATTTCACCGTTGGGAAGCATGTCACCCTTGTAGACCCAAACCTTGATGCCAATCACGCCATAAGTCGTGTGGGCTTCAGAGGTGCCGTAATCAATATTGGCACGCAGCGTATGAAGTGGCACGCGACCTTCGCGATACCATTCCGTACGAGCAATCTCAATACCATTCAGGCGGCCAGCGCTCATGATCTTGATGCCCTGGGCACCCATACGCATGGCGTTTTGCATGGCACGCTTCATGGCGCGGCGGAACATGATCCGCTTTTCGAGCTGCTGCGAGATCGAATCTGCAATCAGTTGAGCATCGGTCTCAGGTTTGCGAATTTCTTCGATGTTGACGTGAACTGGCACGCCCATCAAACGCTGCAAATCTGACTTGAGGCCTTCGATGTCTTCGCCACGCTTGCCGATCACTACGCCCGGACGTGCCGAGTAGACAGTGATACGTGCATTCTTGGCAGGACGCTCGATGACAACGCGACCAACGGAGGCGCTCTTGAGCTTCTTCTTGAGGTACTCACGCACACGGATATCCGAGGCAAGCATGCCCGCGAAGTCCTTGTCGTCTGCGTACCACTTTGAGCCCCAGTTACGCGTTACCGCGAGACGGAACCCAATCGGGTGAATTTTCTGACCCATCGTGACTCCTTAGGCTCCGACCTTCACAGTAATGTGGCAGGTCTGCTTTTCGATCTGGTTGCCGCGGCCTTTGGCCCGTGCGGAGAAACGCTTCATCGACTCTGCCTTATCCACATAAATCGTGGTGACTTTGAGCTCGTCGATATCGGCGCCGTCGTTATGTTCAGCATTCGCGATTGCCGATTCAACGGCTTTCTTGAGAATGCCGGCGGCCTTCTTATTGGTGAAGGTGAGGATGTTCAATGCCTGAGCAACCGACTTGCCGCGAATAAGATCCGCGACGAGTCGTGTTTTTTGCGCAGAAATATGCACCCCACGGATAATGGCTGTGGTTTCCATTTCTTACCTCTTCGCCTTTTTGTCGGCGGCATGACCCTTGAACGTACGGGTCAGTGCAAACTCGCCGAGTTTGTGTCCGACCATGTTCTCGTTTATATAAACGGGAACGTGTTGACGGCCGTTGTGCACAGCAATCGTCAACCCGATAAATTCGGGAAGGATCGTGGAACGACGCGACCAGGTCTTGATCGGCTTTTTGCCCTTTTCTGCGACAGCAACCTCGACCTTTTTGATCAGGTGTGCGTCGACGAATGGGCCTTTCTTGACTGAACGTGACATGATTCGCCCTTTTATTTACGCTTGCGGCGCTGGACGATCATATTGTTCGTCCGCTTGTTGCTACGGGTCTTGTAACCCTTAGCCGGGGTACCCCATGGGCTGACAGGTTCGCCACCCTCGCCGGTACGACCTTCACCACCACCATGTGGGTGATCGACCGGGTTCATGGCTACACCACGCACCGTAGGACGAATACCGCGCCAACGCATCGCACCGGCTTTGCCGATTTGGCGCAGGCTGTGCTCGTCGTTGCCGACTTCACCGATCGTTGCACGGCACTCGATGTGCACACGACGAACCTCACCGGAGCGCAGGCGAACCTGGGCGTAGGTGCCTTCACGTGCCAGCAAGACAGCCGATGCACCGGCTGAGCGCGCCATCTGTGCGCCTTTGCCAGGAAGCATTTCGATGCAGTGTATGGTCGTACCCACCGGGATATTACGAATGGGCAGTGTATTGCCAGCACGGATGGGGGCTTCTACGCCCGACAACAGTGTTGAACCCACTTCCAGTCCACGAGGGGCAATAATGTAACGACGCTCGCCGTCTGCGTAACATAGCAACGCAATGTGTGCAGTACGGTTCGGGTCATATTCAAGACGCTCAACCTTAGCAGGTATTCCGTCCTTGTTGCGACGGAAGTCCACCAGGCGGTAGTGCTGCTTATGTCCACCGCCACGATGCCGAATCGTGATGTGACCGTTGTTATTACGGCCAGAACCACGTATTTGCTTTTCGAGCAGAGCTGCAAAAGGTTCGCCTTTATGCAGGTTCGGTGTAACAACCTTGAGCATGCCACGGCGACCGGGCGAAGTTGGCTTAACTTTTAAGAGAGCCATTTAGTTCACCTCCGCGAGGTTGATTTCCTGGCCGTCTTTGAGCGAAACGTAGGCTTTGCGCTCATTACGGCGACGTCCTACGAAACGACCAAAACGCTTGACCTTGCCCTTGCGGTTGAGCACCTGAACGGCGACAACATCAACTTTAAAAAGCAGTTCAACGGCGGCCTTGATTTCAGGCTTGGTTGCATCCGCAATGACACGGAAAGCGACCTGAGAGTTCTTTTCTGCAACAAACGTGGCCTTTTCGGTCACGATCGGAGCCAGAATGATTTGCATCAAACGGTCGTTGTTCATCCCAGCATCTCCTCGAGTTGAGCGATGGCCGGCTTGGTGATCAGCACTTTTTTGTAGTGGATCAACGACAACGGATCGGCGAAGCGCGGTTCGACCACAGCAACGTTACGCAGGTTGCGTGTGGCGAGATAGACATTCTCGTCAATGGAATCGGTGATGATCAGCACAGACTCTTCAATGCCCATGCTCTTGAGCTTGTCAGCTGCGAGCTTGGTCTTGGGAGAGTCGAGTGTGAACGAGTCGACCACGGCGATGCGGTCTTCGCGAGCCAACTGGGAAAGGATCGAACGGATACCCGCACGAAACATTTTCTTGTTGACCTTTTGGCTGAAGTTTTCTTCAGGCGAATTCGGGAAAATCTTACCACCCCCACGCCACAGGGGCGAGGAAGTCATACCAGCACGAGCGCGGCCCGTACCTTTCTGACGGAATGGTTTTTTGGTCGAGTGATGAACTTCTGCACGATCTTTCTGTGCGCGGTTACCCGAACGTGCGTTAGCCTGAAAGGCCACGACGATCTGGTGCACAAGCGCTTCGTTGAAGTCACGACCGAACACGGTATCAGGCGCAGCAAAAGATGCTGTGGACTGACCCTGGTCATTGAGGAGCTTGATATCCATGGATTAGGCTCCTTTCTTCGGGGGGGCCTTGACGGCCGGGCGCACGACGATGTCTGCACCAGGGTACCCAGGGACAGCGCCCTTGACCAGTAGCAGACCACGTTCGGCGTCAACGCGGACGACGTCGAGGTTTTGTACGGTGCGCGTGTCATCACCAAGGTGACCAGACATGCGCTTACCGGGGAAAATACGACCAGGATCTTGTGCCTGACCAATCGAACCAGGAACGCGGTGCGAACGGCTGTTACCGTGCGAAGCGCGCTGTGATTTGAAGTGGTGACGCTTGATTGTGCCGGCGAAACCTTTACCAATAGTGGTACCGGTTACGTCAACTTGCTGGCCGGCTTCGAACACGGCTTCAACAGCGACCACGCTACCTGGCGTGAATTCGGCTGCTACAGCAGGATCAAGGCGGAATTCTTTAAGAATACTACCGGCTTCGACGCCAGCTTTGGCGTAATGACCGGTTTGCGGCTTGGCCACGCGCGAGGCGCGGCGGGTGCCGTAAGCAACCTGAATGGCGGCATAGCCGTCAGACTCAAGCGACTTTACCTGGGTGACCCGATTGTTCGACACGTCCAGCACGGTCACGGGGATGGATTCGCCATCTTCCGTAAATATGCGAGTCATGCCGACTTTGCGGCCCACCAGCCCAAGCCGGTGCGCGGCAGGCGTAGGTGTCGATTTTGACATCGTTTTCTCCGGGGTAAAAACCCGATTCCCGACTGCGATTGGTCGGGGCTGATAAAACCCGAATATCTCGGGCGCTCATGTACTGCACTGGGTCTTGACGGGGTGAACCGGCGACCCATTTATCCTGCCAAAAATGGCAAGTCTTGCATCATAACATTGTTTTGTGTCGCCTGACAAATACATGCACGTTGAAAGGCTAACAATCCGAAGGGCCTGTGCAAGCACCCTACGAAATACCGGTGGTTTCCCCCCGGTATAAATTACTGCAGTGCGATTTCGACGTCGACACCGGCAGGGAGGTCAAGGCGCATCAGCGCATCAACTGTCTTGTCGGTCGGATCAACGATGTCCATCAGGCGCTGATGTGTACGGATCTCAAACTGGTCACGTGAAGTCTTGTTGACGTGGGGCGAACGCAACACGTCATAGCGACGAATACGTGTGGGCAGCGGAACCGGGCCACGCACGACTGCACCAGTGCGTTTTGCCGTATCAACGATCTCGGCAGCCGACTGATCAATCAGTTTGTAGTCAAACGCTTTCAGACGGATACGGATTTTTTGATTTTTCATAACGATTCCAAAAGAACGAAACGCTGCGGATTTTTATGTCCGCAGCAAATAGGCAAATTACTTCAGAATTTTAGCGACCACACCGGCACCAACAGTACGACCGCCTTCGCGAATCGCGAAACGCAGGCCTTCTTCCATGGCGATCGGAGCAATCAGTTTGACCTGAATAGAAACGTTATCACCAGGCAAGACCATTTCCTTGTCGGCAGGCAGTTCAATCGTGCCAGTCACGTCCGTCGTGCGGAAGTAGAACTGAGGACGATAGCCCTGGAAAAATGGCGTGTGACGGCCACCCTCTTCTTTCGACAGAATATAGACCTCGGCGGAGAAGTCTGTATGCGGCTTGATTGAACCGGGCTTGGCCAGAACCTGGCCGCGCTCGACTTCCTCACGCTTGGTACCACGCAACAGAATACCGACGTTGTCGCCAGCCATACCCTGGTCAAGCAGTTTGCGGAACATTTCAACGCCGGTGCAAATCGTCTTGACCGTGTCGTGAATGCCGATGATCTCGATCTCTTCGCCGACCTTGATGATGCCGCGCTCGATACGACCCGTCACGACAGTGCCACGACCCGAGATCGAGAACACATCTTCAACAGGCATCAGGAACGCGCCATCAATGGCACGCTCTGGCTGGGGAATGTAGGTGTCAAGCGCGTCGGCCAGGCGCATGATCGCCATCTCGCCCATCTCGCCCTTGTCGCCTTCCAGCGCCAGCTTGGCCGAACCCGTAATGATCGGGGTATCGTCGCCGGGGAAGTCGTACTTGGAAAGAAGCTCGCGCACTTCCATTTCAACCAGTTCAAGCAGCTCGGCATCATCAACCATGTCAGCCTTGTTCAGGAAGACGATGATGTAAGGCACGCCAACCTGACGCGACAGCAGGATGTGCTCGCGAGTCTGGGGCATCGGGCCG
>CAIJKV010000232.1 GCA_903821335.1 uncultured beta proteobacterium | reverse complement strand
GGCCAAGCGCCGGCAGGGGACCCGCGTCTGGACCAGTTACTGGCCGGTCAGGAACGCCTGGAACGCACCCTGCGCGCCGAGCAGGCTGAAGGACAGCGCCAGTTGCGCGCTGAACTTTCAGAGTCTTCACGTGCGTTGCGCACTGAGTTGTCACAGGGAGATGCCGAGTTTCGCGCGGCCGTCGCACGTGATGCAGCGGCAGGTCGCAGCGAAGGTGCCGAGTCGCTCGCCCGGTTCGCTTCGGGCTTTTCAGAGCAACTGCAAACATTGATCCAGACCAACGATCGTCGCATCGCCGAGTTGCGTGTGACGGTTCAAGAGCGTCTGCAAGCCCTGCAAACGGACAACGCGGCCAAGCTTGACGAGATGCGTCGCACCGTTGATGAAAAACTGCATGCCACGCTTGAGCAGCGCCTGGGTGAGTCCTTCAAACTGGTGTCTGACCGGCTGGAGGCCGTCCATAAAGGCCTGGGCGAAATGCAGAACCTGGCACAAGGCGTGGGTGATCTCAAGCGGGTGCTGACCAACGTCAAGACGCGTGGAACCTGGGGCGAGGTGCAGTTGGCGCGCCTGATCGAGGACATCATGACGCCCGACCAGTTTGCGCGTAACGTGCGCACGGTGCCCGGTAGCGATGCGCAGGTCGAGTTTGCGATCAAGTTGCCCGGCGGCAGCGACCAGGATCAGCCTGTGTGGCTGCCGATCGACGCGAAGTTTCCGAAAGAAGAATACGAGCGGCTGATGGACGCGCACGAACACGCGGACCGCGATGGTATCAAGGTCGCGACGGTCGCGCTTGGGCGCGCGGTGGAGTTGCAGGCCAAACTGATCGTGTCGAAATATGTATCGCCGCCGTACACCACTGACTTTGCGATCATGTTCCTGCCAAGTGAGAGCCTCTACGCAGAGGTGCTGCGTGTGCCGGGACTGCTCGACCGCCTGCACGATCTGCGCGTAAACGTCGCCGGCCCGGCTAATCTGGCGGCCTTGCTTAACAGTTTGCAGATGGGCTTCCGTACCCTGGCCATCCAGGAACGTTCCTCCGAGGTCTGGCAGGTGTTGCGTGCCGTGAAAACAGAGTTTGGAAAGTTTGGTGAAACACTCGCCAACGTTAAAAAATCGCTCGATTCGGCCAGTAACCGTATTGGTCAGACTGAAACGCGCACGCGTGTCATGCTGGGTCGCCTCAAGAATGTTGAGGCCATGCCCGACGATCAGGCGGTGGCGTTACTTGGGCAAGGTACTCCCGAGCCCGACGATGTCGGGCTGGTTGACCTGGATCTTGGCGTGCCACTTCAATCTCAAGAAAAATAGACTGACAGGAAATTCATGCTATCTCAACAAGACCTCAAACAACAGGCAGCAGACGCAGCCGTTGCACTGATTCGACCCCTGCTGGTGGCAGACGCCGTGATTGGTGTGGGCACCGGCTCGACCGCCGACTTGTTTATCGATGGGCTGGGGCGTTTTCGCGGCCAGTTTCGCGCCGCTGTGGCCAGTTCTGAGCGCAGTGCGGCGCGCTTGCGTGGGCTGGGCATCGAGGTGCTCGACCTGAATGAAGTGGCGAGCTTGTCTGTCTACGTGGACGGCGCCGACGAAATCAACGCTAAGTTGCAGATGGTCAAGGGCGGCGGTGGGGCGTTGACCCGTGAAAAAATTGTGGCGTCAGCAGCCAGGCAGTTTATTTGCATCGCCGATGCGTCCAAGCTTGTCGACCAGTTCGGTAAATTTCCGTTGCCCATCGAAGTGTTGCCCATCGCGCGCGAAGTCGTGGCGCGTGCGGTGCGTAAACTGGGTGGCCAACCTGTGTTGCGAGCGGGGTTTGTGACCGACAATGGTAACCAGGTCCTGGATGTGTCGGGCCTGACCATTCTTGATGCCTGCCTGCTGGAAAGCACGCTCAATAGTGTGCCTGGTGTTGTGACCAATGGTCTGTTTGCCTTGCGTCCCGCGGATGTGGCGTTGCTGGCCACACAGCAGGGTGTCCGGCAGCTATAGACGTTGTTCATGAAACTGTCACAGTTCAGTCTTAAACTAGGTTTTCTGGTCTCTGAGCCAGTTTTTTCGGGTAAAAGGCGTTCAGTCCCTTTACCCAAGATTCATTTTCGGCAGGCAATCCAATGAACGAGCACACCAATAAGCAGTTTGACGTCGATCTCGAGCGCATTCGCACCGAATTGCTGCAGATGGGCGGTCTGGTTGAATCGATGATTCAGGATTCCGTGGATGCCCTGACCACGGGTGAACTGTCGCTGGTCGAGCGTGTGCGCGAGCGCGAAAAGCTGGTCAACCAGCATGAGATCGATATCGACGAACGTGTCACGCAGATTCTGGCGCGTCATCAACCCGCCGCCATTGACCTGCGCACATTGCTGGCCGTGACCAAGATGCTGACCGACATGGAACGTTCAGGTGACGAGGCAGACAAGATCGCCGCCATGGCGCGCCGTATTCATGAAGATGACCGTCGCTATATCCCCGTGATTGAATTGCGCCATATGGCCACCTACGTGATCAGCATGATGCGCCAGGTCATGGACGCGTTTGCCCGGCACGACTCCATCCTGGCTGCCGCAGTCGTACGCAGCGACAAAGAGGTCGACAAGGAGTGGAAGTCTGCGCTGCGCAATCTGATCACTTATATGATTGAAGACCCGCGCACGATCTCAAGTTCGATTGACCTGCTGTTCATCGCGCGTTCGCTTGAGCGGATTGGCGATCACTGCAAGAACATGGCTGAGCGCGTGATCTACATGGTGCATGGTGCTGATGTGCGTCACAAGGGCGTGAAGATGGCCGAACGACTGGTGCGTGGCGATAGTGCCCCGGTACCGGAAACCACCGTGGCGCCACCCGGGACGGCAGTTTGAACGAATAAGCCTTTGAGTTCAATGTAGAAAATCCTCAAGTTCACACCGGAACTTGAGGATTTTTGACTAATAGACCGCTATCTGGGTGACCGACGCATGTTCAGGCGCTGGGTGGCACGAAGCCTTGCGCTTCGATATCGCCGTCTTCGAACAGGAACTTTTCCATCTGTTCCTTGAGGTATTTCCGCGCGCGCGCATCAGCCAGGTTCAGTCGGTTTTCATTGACCAGTCGTGTTTGCACATCCATCCAGTCTTTCCAGGCCTGCTGGGAGATACTTTGCCAGATACGCGTGCCCAGTTCGCCCGGGTACGGGGGAAATTCCAGCCCTTGGGCTTCTTTCTTGAGTTTCAGGCACTGTACGGTACGGCTCATATCCGAATCCTGCAAAAATGATTTTGAAAACACGATTGTACGGGTCGGCCGGCTG
>CAIJKV010000231.1 GCA_903821335.1 uncultured beta proteobacterium | reverse complement strand
TCCCATCGTCGGCACAAAGGAAACCCGCAACTGACCACGCAACTGGTCACGCAGGTCTTCTATCGTATGGACAACCTTCAATACTCTCTCCGTATGCAGCGAGGGGCGGTCAGGCGGCAGCGCTGGTATAGGCCAGCCGCACGTAGATGGGAGCGTACGGCTCAGCCTGTGTAATTTCAAGCAACAATTCGCGCGAAAGTTCCAGCAGGGCGAGGAAATGCACCACCACCACGGCGACCGGTGCACCCTCTTTGATCCGTTCCATGAATAATTCGCCAAATTCAATGAACCGCACAGCCGACAAGCGCCTGAGGATATGGGTCATATGGTCACGCACAGAGAGTTGTTCACGCGTGATGTGATGATGCGCGTTCAACTTCGCGCGCTTGATGATGTCGATCCAGGCCTGACGAAGATCATTGACATCCACCTCGGGCTGAATGCGTTCGATGCGCAAGTCGGCAAACGCCTGGGCACGCTGGAAATCGCGTCCGAGCTGAGGCAATTCATTGAGCTTCTGGGCCGCCAACTTCATCTGCTCATATTCAAGCAGGCGACGCACCAGTTCAGCCCTCGGATCTTCAGCTTCTTGACCCGTGTCGGTTTTCTTGACCGGCAGCAGCATGCGGGCTTTGATCTCGATCAGCATGGCCGCCATTAACAGATATTCAGCAGCAAGCTCGAGATTGTGCATGCGTATCTGCTCGACATACGACAGATACTGGCGGGTAACTTCAGCCATCGGGATATCGAGAACGTTGAAATTTTGCTTGCGAATCAGGTACAGCAATAAATCAAGCGGCCCCTGAAAGGTCTCAAGAAAAACCTCGAGCGCGTCGGGCGGAATGTACAGATCGTTTGGTAACGAAAAGAGGGGCTCGCCATACAGCCGGGCAAGCGCCACGGCGTCGACGACGTCAGGTGTTGTATCAACCGACGGCTGCACGAGCGCATCGAGACTGTCGTCTGAAACGTTGACGGCAACCATGCCGAAACCTAGTCGTTCTGGTAGACGTAGGGCTTCTGATCCACGCGGGCTTCTTTGAAGGCCTCTTGCAACTCAGTATCCTGCGGTTTGTCCCAGAGACGTGCACGACCATCGCGCTGACGCTGCGCAACGTCGGGGTGAGCGACCTTGTAGGCGTCTAAAAACGTGGTGAATTCGGAGAAGTATTGCTTTGCCATGGCTTACCAGCAAAAGGTTAAGGGTAGACTGATGCCTAGTGTACTGTAGACTTGGTTAATTCAACGCCCCATGCAGTCTCCCTCCCCTTCTACCTTGCCTGGGTCCACCGAACCCCGCTTGCCGACCCGCTCTCCTGAATCAGGGCGGATGCTGCCATTTCTGGTGGGGTGCGCGCTATTCATGCAGATGCTCGACTCCACCGTCGTGACCACGGCGCTGCCCACCATGGCGGTCACGCTGGGGTCCGATCCTGTGCGCCTGAATGTCGCGATCACGTCCTACTTGCTGTCTGTCGCCGTTTTTGTGCCTATCAGCGGCTGGGCGGCCGACCGGTTTGGTGCCAGGCGGGTCTTCATCACGGCCATCGCCCTGTTCACCCTCAGTTCTCTCACCTGCGCACTCTCGCGCACCTTGTTCGAACTGGTGCTGTCGCGCATTGCGCAGGGCGTGGGCGGCGCCATGATGGTACCCGTGGGTCGTATCATCCTGCTTCGCACCATACCCAAGCACGAACTGCTGCGCGCCATGGCGTTTCTGTCGATTCCCGCGCTGCTGGGGCCCATGATCGGGCCACCGGTGGGCGGTTTTCTGGTGACCTACATGTCCTGGCACTGGATTTTCCTGATCAACCTTCCAATCGGCATCCTGGGGATCTGGATGGTGCGGCGACACGTCCAGGAACTGCCCAACGACGGGAAAGCACATCGTCTTGACCTTGT
>CAIJKV010000230.1 GCA_903821335.1 uncultured beta proteobacterium | reverse complement strand
GCAACCACAAAGCGCTCAATTTTTTTGTAAGCCCGAATCATCGGACCTCGTCGCATGGCACTCGGTAGCGTGGTGAAGTTAAAAGAGAAAGCCAGATGATGCTTGGGATGGGTACGCTGCGAACTGAGCAATGACGCATAGAATGCAGGACGCGGGCCGTGCGAAACGAGCACAGGCTGTTGCGTCTGCGAGAGTTCGATGGCTGCCCTGGCAGCAAGAATGCGGGAAAGCACAACGCCCTTGGGCAGCTTGTTCAATGTCGTAAATGATTGCGTTGTCGATTGCCGCCACTCAATACCAGGGTCTTGCGTCAGACTTTCAAGCCAGTTCCAGCTCGGGCTTAATTCGCTGTGGTTAATGATTCTGATCATAAAGGTGCGACAACCTTGTTAACGTCATTCTGGACAATTCCTGCGCGAAACACCATTATCTCTCGCGAATCCCGTCCACGCCATGTTTACATGCATACTACAACGATGACACATTCTTCGTTCATCCTCACCCTGGCCAGGCACCTGTCAGTCGCAAGGCGCACGCAAGCGTGGCGGGTTGCCGCTGCGGCGTTGTTGGGACTGTTGTGTGGCGGTGTGGCGCTCGCTGGCGCAGCGGACGGCGACTTGAAGTTTGCGAAGAACGCCAATTACGTCGCACTCAACTCGGCTCCCCACCTGGGTGCAAACCTGCCCGCGGTATCGGACTATTCGGCAACGCCGGTCTACGTCGACCTGATGCACCAGGCAAGAACATTCGGTTCAGCCGAGAAACCCTGGGACGCCCTCAAACCCGACCAGCTTGGGCGCGATGGATGGCCGACCGAAAATTTCGGGCTGTTTCTCATGACGGGGATGAAAAACGTTTCGGATATCGGTGGAACTTACAAGATGTCCTTTGAGGGTCAGGCAACAGTTGAGCCGGCCGCCTCGGACGCACAACTTTCAAACCAGAACTACGAGGCCGCAAGGAACCTGACCACGCTCGACATCACCCTTAAGCAGGGAACTGACCAACTGGCGCTTGCCTTCACCGAAGTGGCTCCGGGAGGCGTCAAGAATGTAAAAATCATTCGTCCCGGGTACGATCCGGCGCATCCACCGCTGTTCACAACCGAGTTTCTACACCACATCTCGCGTTTCAGGACCTTGCGCCTGATGGACTGGACACGCACGAACGACTCCCTGGTCAAGACCTGGAACGGGCGCGCCTCCGTCAATACTCCCACCCTGCCAGACGCGGGCGTGCCCTGGGAACACATCATTGAACTGGCTAACGTAACGGGCAAGGATCTGTGGGTCAATATCCCGGCACTGGCCGATGATGATTACGTACTGAACCTGGCCAGATTGTTCAAGGCCACGCTCAACCCCTCAAGCAAAATCTACGTTGAATACAGTAACGAAGTGTGGAATAGCCAGTTCCAGCAGTTCAGGCAGAACCACGACGCGGCACTCGCGTACGCGTTGGAGCATCCAAAAACCGGCATCACGTTTGATGGCGAGGCCAACGAATGGGAACTGACCTTCCGGCGTGTGGCGCAACGCGGCAAGGACATCAGCGACATTTTCCGTCAAGTCTATGGTGACGACGCAATGATGCGCAAAATTCTGCCTGTGCTTGCCGGTCAGGTGGTTCGCCCCGCTTTGCTGAGAATGGGCCTGGACTACCTGCGCAAGGCCTATGGACCACCCTCGAAATATTTCTACGCCCTGGCCGGCGCCCCGTATTTCAATATGGGTAAGCTGCAACAGCTTGAGGGCCTGACCCCTGACGCCGTGCTCAAGGCATTTGAGCAGTCGGTCGACGCCATCGCCGAGGTGAACTATTTCGAAGACAACATGGCGCTTGCGTACGGCAATGGGCTGCGGTTCATTGCCTACGAAGGCGGGTCAGACACGTTCGGCCCGGGCAGCATCGACGCCAAGCGAGAAGCCAGCATGGACGCG
>CAIJKV010000229.1 GCA_903821335.1 uncultured beta proteobacterium | reverse complement strand
CGACACCGAGACACCGTAGTCGGTATTTTCAAACACGATCGCGATGTTCGCGGTCGGATGTCCGGCCTTCTTGAGGTCAGTCAGGAATTCCATGTAATTCGTGGCGAAGTCGCTTGCAATCGGCGTTGTGCGAAACGTCCACTTAAAGCCACGCTCGGTGATGTTGGCCGCCACACCGTCACCAACAATGAACGGAATGCCATAGCGCTCGGCGATTGCCGTCGAGGTCAACGCAACGGCTGACTGATACGCGCCCACCAGGCCAACGACTTTTTCCTGGGTGATCAGTCGCAGTGCCTGCGCCTGCCCTTCGCTCGGGTTGCCTTGATGGTCAGCCGCTACGATCTTGATCTTGGCGCCGCCCAGATTGGGCAGCCCCGCACCCGCCGCGAGTGTCAGGTTCCCCAGTTCAGGATGCGGTTCATTGATAATTTGTGCGGCCAACTCGATCGCGGCCAGAGCCGATTTGCCGGCGCTCGCGGAATTACCAGAAAGCGGAAACGTCACACCGATCTTGATGTCGTCAACGGCGTGAGCCGCTACGCCAAGACCCAGGCCTGCAAGGGTTGCGGCCACTCCAACGATTTTTTTGAACATTTTCATGCTGTTTGTCTCCTGAATTTTTGCAGAGTATAGCGTTCGGCGATAACTTGTCATTGTGCGGCGCACCAAGCTGGGCACATCCTGCGGCGCCATCCAAGGCGCGTCACACCATCAGATCGACCCGTCCCGTTTCGAGGTCATAGAGACCACCTACGATCTTGAGCTTGCCGTCGCGCACCCTGCGGCTAATGAGCGGCGTGGCCAGTTCTAGTCTGGTGACGTTCTGCCTGATGTTTTCAAGTGTGGCGAGTTCGACAAGCGTCGCTGCGCCCCGCGGTTGTGCAGCGGCGCTTCGCACTGCCGGCGCGATCGCTGTGGCAATATTCTGGATGTGCCCGGGGAAATCAATCTCCTGCTCGTAGGCCGTGACCGCTGCGGCAACCGCCCCGCATTGCGTATGGCCAAGAACCATCACCAGCGGGGCTTGCAGCACCGTCGTCCCGTACTCGAGACTGGCCAGAATGTCGGACGTCAGGTAATTACCCGCCACCCGTGTCACAAACAAGTCGCCTGACGACTCGTCGAAACACAGTTCAGGTCCAACACGCGAATCGGCGCATCCCAGCAGGCAGGCATAGGGATTCTGCCCCGTTAACAGTGCGCCCCTTGTTGACGCATAATCCTTGATCGAAGTCTGTCCGGACACGTAACGCCGATTACCCGTCATCAGGCGATTAAGCGCCGCATCAGGACTCAAGACATTTGCAGGCTTTGGCGGCTCGCCGGTGGGCGCGGCACTTGCAAAGCCGGGCAGTCCGGTCAGACACGCGGCCCCCATCAACCCGAGTACGGATCGTCGCGAAGGCGAAGCAACCGGCGCACGATGGACGGAACAACCACAGGACCAACTCATCAGGACCTCCAACATCAACAACGTTGACCCGGAATGCAGGCACCCGGAGGGTGTTATCGCGAGCCTCTGGCTCGCCGCTCACGCCGCATACGCATGATTGTGCCGACGATACCACGCGGCATGAAGAACATGCACACAATCAGAATCCCGCCGTAGACCGCACCAGCCAGCGCCTCACTGATATCCGACGCGTAAGAGGGCACGAACTGCAAGAACAGGCCCGCCACCAGCGCGCCCCAGATCGTACCCAGACCGCCGACGACAATAGCGGCCAGAAAGCTCACGGATAACAGCAGGTTGAACGAATCCGGTGCGATAAATCCGATGGAGAAATTAAACAGTGCGCCGCCCACACCACCCAGCATCGATCCCAAACCGAAAATCAATACCTTATAGCCGTTGACGTTGACCCCCATCGAAGACGCCGCGAGTGGCGCGAGTCTGACCGCTGTCAGGGCACGCCCCGTACTGCCGGCAACAAAGTTTCGCGCCAGGTAAAAGCAGAGGACCGTAAACGCCAGGACAACATAATAAATCCAGACATCCCGGCTCAGGCCCGTCCAGGCCGGTGCCTGGGGACGCTCGATGAACAGACCCGCCATGCCGCCGGTAATCGACTTGAAATGTTTAATGACCGGCGACACGGAAACGGCAAGGACCAGCGTAATCAAAGCAAGGTACAACCCGCGCAGCCTCTGCGCCGGAAAGCCCGACAGATAACCCACCACAAACGTCACCACCGCAGCAATCAGCACCGAGACGGCATAGTGGACATTCAAGTAAGTGACGCTCAGGGCTGCGGTGTATGCACCGAGCGCAAAAAATGCGTTGTGCCCCAGCGAAATCTGACCCGCGTATCCGGTAATCAGATTCAACCCGATGGCCGCCACCGCATAGGCCATGACGCCACTGAGCTGGAAGGTCAGGTAGCCCGGGACGACCAGAGGCATCACCACGAGAATGGCCGCCACGATCAGTCCAATCAACACTCGCTTGGCTGTTGAGGATTCGGCGGCGGGTGAACCCGTCCCCACGACAGTGCTCTTGACCATCAGACCCTCACCGCAACGGTTTTGCCAAACAGCCCTTCAGGCTTCACAATCAGTACACCCACGATCAGCAACAGGGGCACAACGATCTGCAAGTCGGCACCCAACGCTGGCAGGTAGGCCGTTGAAAAAGCCTGTGACACGCCAACGATCACACCACCGACCACCGCACCGACATAACTGCTCATCCCGCCAACTACGGCTGAAGCGAAGGCATAGATAATCACATCGGCCATCATGTTGGGATCAAGTGTCAGGCGCGAAGCCACCAGAGCGCCGGACACCGCACCGAGTGCTGCCGCCATGCCCCAGCCCAGGATCATCATTTTCGTGTACGGGATGCCAACCAGTTGAGCGGACTGCGCATTCGAAGCCGCGGCACGCAGCGCCATGCCCAGTCGGGTTTTCTGGAACAGCAAGAACAACCCCGCCGACACGGCGATCAGGACAAGCACGAAACTGATCAGTTCGGCAGTCAGTCGAACCGACCCGAACGTCCAGGTGTGGTCGGGGAAAGGGCTGGGAGAGGATTTCTGCATGAATCCCCAGATGGCGCCCGTCGCACTATTGAAGGCCAGGAAAAGCCCGAGCGTCACAATGATGATCGTCATCTCGTCCTTGTACTGCACGGGTCTGACAATCAGGGCATACACCATCGCGCCCACGACTGCCGAGATCAGCACGACAATCAAGATGGCCCAGACGGTCGGGATCCCCCATTCGGTCAGTTGCCACGCCAGGAAGGCGGAAAAAGTCGCCATCTCACCCTGGGCAAAATTGGCGATATTGGTGGTGCGATAGATCAGCACCAGTGCCAGACCCAGTGAGGCGTAGACCGCACCGGACGTGACCCCATTCAGTAATTGCTGCAAGAAATACGGCATACTCAATCCCCAAGATAGGCGGCACGGATACCGTCGTGTGATGCAATTTCCTGAGCCGGCCCCTGCAGCGAGATGACACCAGATTCCAGTACGTAGGCATAATCAGCGATCTGGAGTGCCAAGTTCGCGTTTTGCTCAACGATCAGCATGGTCGTACCCATCTCTCTGTTTACGCGCGCGAGCGTGTCAAACAAATCATTCATGATCACCGGTGCCAGGCCAAGCGATGGCTCATCGAGCAGCAAGACCCTGGGACGCAGCATCAGCGCGCGCCCGACCGCGAGCATTTGTTGCTCACCACCACTCAGGCTTCCGGCTTTTTGAGTCTTGCGCTCGCGCAAACGGGGAAAGAGCGCGTACATCTGCTCCATGTCCGTGGCGATTTCGGCTTTGTCCTTGCGCCTGAAGGCACCCACACGCAAATTTTCCTCGACCGTCAGGTCCGTGAACGTGCCGCGACCCTCGGCCGCGTGCGCCACCCCCAGTCTGGCAATACCATCTGGTGCCATCCCCTGCAGTTCCTTGCCATCCAGCAGCACACTGCCTTCGCTCTTAACCAGGCCGCTGATCGCGCGCAGGGTTGTCGTTTTGCCAGCGCCGTTGGCACCTAGCAAAACTCCGACCGTTCCTTCTTCAACCGAGATGGAAATCCCGTGCAACACGCGAATTCGACCATAGCCTGCGGTCAGGTTGTCGATCTGTAAGACTTTCATCGTGGTTTGCCCAGATAAGCCTCAACGACGCGAGGGTTGGCCCTGATATCGGCCGGCAATCCATCGGCAATTTTGTGACCGAAATCCAGGACGACAATGTTGTCGGAAATTTTCATCACCATCCCCATGTGATGCTCAACCAGCAGCAGGGTCAGTGAAAACTCATCCCGTATCCGGATCAGGTTTTCTGACAGCTCAACCACTTCGGAGTGCGACAAGCCGCCGGCCGGTTCATCCAGCATCAGGAACGTCGGGCGCGAAGCAAGCGCCCTGGCGAGCTCCACTTTCTTGAGCGTCGGGTACGGCAAATCATCGACACGACGGTCATGCAGTTGCGCGAGATCCAGGCGCCTGAGCAGGTGGTGCGCGAACTCGCTTAACTCGGCCTCTTCCCGACGTCGTGACACCGGCGTAAATGGAGCGGTCAGCAAGCGGGTGCTGCCGTAGTGATGCCCGCCAAGCATGACGTTCTCATGCACAGTCATGGTGGGCAGCAAGGCCAGGTTCTGGAAAGTGCGCGCGATGCCACGGGTCGCGACATCCTTGGCTCTCACATTCGTGATGTCGACACCGTCAAAGACCACCCGCCCTGAAGTGGGTGTGTAAAGCCTGCTGATGCAGTTAAAGCAACTTGTCTTGCCGGCACCGTTTGGACCAATCAATCCGCAAATCTTGCCCGCGTCGACCGAGAAGGACAGTCCATCCAGAGCCACGATTCCGCCAAAACGCAAAGACAGATCCGAGACCGCAAGTTTTGGACCGCCAGCCCAGCCGGGTCTTTCCCCAGATCCGGGATGGTTGGCTTGACTCACAGGCCAGCATCCCGCTGAATCTGTTTCGTCAGTTCCGTCATGTCGGCGCCCGGGCGAGCAGCGGCCAGGCCTTGGGCCCACATCTCAGCGCTTGCCTTGGACAAGATCGTCTGCACCCCTGTCGACTCAATCAGGGCCATGGCGATGCCAACATCCTTGTTCATCAGTTGCATGGCAAAGCCAAAGTCCCAGGACTTGGGCAGGATGGCTTTAGGCCAGGTGTGCTGCGTCATGAAGCTGCTGCCACTTGAGGCATTGACGATCTTGTGCATGACCTGCGGGTCGAGGCCAAATTTTTCACCAACGGCGAAGACCTCGGACGTCGCGGCAAGGATAGTGGCGGCCAGCAGATTATTCAGCGCCTTGACGGCATGCCCGGAACCCACCTCGCCCGCACGGATTACGCTGGTGCCCATACGCTCAAGCAGCGGCCTGGCATGCTCGAAATCGGCAACCGAGCCGCCCACCATGATGGCGAGCTTGCCAGATTCGGCCCCTGTTGGCCCGCCCGACACGGGCGCATCGATGTATGACATCCCACCCAGCTTGGCCAATCTGGCATTTTCAATCGTATGGGTCGGCGTCGATGAACTCATATCGATGATCATCGATCCGGGCGTCAAGATCTTAAGCAGGCCGGGAGCCTGGTCACTGCCGCGCACCACTGCGTCGACAATGGGACTGCTCGGAAGCATCAGCACCACGATGTCTGCTTTCGCCATATCGGCCAGGCTCGACACTGCCGTGGCCGACGCATCCTGGGCGGCCTGCCGGGCCCGCGCCGGATCAACGTCATAGACCAGCAAGTCCGCATAACCTCTCAGGTTGCGAATCATCCGCCCACCCATGGTGCCTAGCCCCACGAATCCTATCGTTGCATGCTTTTTATAGTTGTGCTGACTCATTTTGTCTCCCCAATGATTGAACGATAACGACGACTGAACAGGCGATTAGCGAGGAAAGCCGTGATCACCGAGATTGACCGACACCTGCTTGACTTCGGTGTAACTCTCCAGGATTCCCTCGAGCGAAAACTCGCGGCCAGTGCCACTTTGCTTGACGCCGCCGTAGGAATGTCCAAGCTGTTGCCCGCCGCCCTGGTTGACCAGCACCCAGCCAGCCTCAAGCGCATGCGCCATGCGCAGCGCCGGTGCGCCGGCACGTGACCAGATAAAAGCGGCCAGCCCATACTCGGACGTGTTGGCACGCTCAATCACCTCACTTTCTTCACGCCAGGTCGACACCGACAGGACAGGACCGAACACCTCTTCACGGGTCAGACGCGCGTCATCAGGCAGATTCAGAAAGATCGTGGGCTCGAGAAAATAGCCCTCGGAAAGAGGGCCGGTTGTAGGTGGCAAGCCACCAAGAATCAACGCCTCAGGCTTGCACGCAATGGCCTCGCGGATATAGGTCGACACCCGGTCGAACTGCTTGGCGTTGACAACGGTTCCTGCATCGTTGACTTCATCCAGCGGGTTGCCCACACGCATACGCTTGAGCTTGCCGGTCAGCATCTCCAGAAACGCCTCTGCAATAGATTCGTGCACAAAAAGTCGCGAACCCGCCGTGCAAGACTGACCCTGGCGAGAAAAGCGCATCGCCGTGATGACACCGTCGGTGGTGTAGTCCAGGTCGACATCCGGGAACACCACTTGGGCACTTTTCCCGCCTAGCTCGAGCGTGACGGCTGCAACGCGGCTACTGGCCGCGGCCAGTATCGAGCGCCCCACCGCCGTCGACCCGGTAAAGGAAATTTTCGGCACATCGCGATGTTCAACCAGCGGCACGCCACACTCCAGGCCATTGCCTGTCAGCACGTTCAATGCGCCAGCGGGCAAGAAGTCATTACAAAGACGTGCCAGTTCGAGCACTGCCAGCGGCGCTTCTTCCGAGGTCTTTAGAACTACCGTATTCCCAGTCATCAGCGCGGGCGCAATCTTGAGCGCAGCCAGTAACAAAGGCGCGTTCCAGGGGACAATCGCCCCGACCACGCCATAGGGTTCACGCCGCGTGTAGTCAAGATTGTCAGGGTTCAAGTACATCGTCTTGCCCTTGATCTCGCGGCTCAGTCCCGCCACATAACGAAAGACTTCAACAGTCAGGGCCGCCTCGCCGCGACTCTGTGTTCGCATGGCATTGCCGTTTTCAGTACTGATCAGTCGCGCAAGATTTTCCTTATTCTTCTCAAGTGCCTCGGTAATCTGGAAAAGTATCCGTCCCCGCTCGGGTGCTGCAGTGCGTTTCCACGACTGGAACGCGCGTTTGGCAGCAGCCACCGCGAGGTTTACGTCAGCCGCCTTGCCTCGTGGCACTCTGGCAAAAATAGTTTTATTTGCAGGATTTTCAACTCCGATCCAGTCCCCATCGCAACTGTCAACCCATTTTCCGTCGATGAGCATTTGATGCGTAACAACTGACGTATCCATATTGGAATTTCCGCTGAAATATTTTGGGATCACAACCGACCGACTCGATAGCCGGACAGGCGCACAGGCGAACGACCGGTTCACTCAGGCAACCCACCCGCACGGCGCTTGGCTGTGCGGGTGGGTGCCGAATGCCAGCGGCCCTTCAGGGTGCCGGCGTCTTGCCTTCATAGTTGATGATGCCCCCGACTGGCACGAACTTCGCACCGTCGAACTGCCCCATCTGAACCGACTCGATCGGATAACCGTCGAGCACGCCGTTTGTGTTGAGCGTGATGCCCTCAAGAAGCAGCGGCACTTTTTGACCCTTCAGGCTGCGGGCCGCATCCATGAAGGCCTGGCGCGTGGGTTCCTTAGTCTGCTCAAGCACGGCTTTCACCGCATTGCAAATAAACCAGCCCGTGGCGGCATTGGCGTCTGCCGGATTCAGGCCGCTCTCGTATTTCTTGAGCTTCTCGACATACAACTTCATGTCGGCATCATTCGCGTAAGCAGGATCAGCCTGGTCCTTGAGCCACAAACCAGAATAGACACCCTTGGAAACTTCTGCGCCGGCAGGCAACAGTGCGCCACCGATGCTCGAGCCCACGCCCCAGATAATGTGTGCGGGCTTCCAATTGATGGCATTCATGCGCTTGAGCGCCTGGACCACAAATTTCGGTGTAGTGACGTCGACGAACACGTCTGCACCCGAAGCCGCAATACGGTCGATCTTGGCATCGATGGTCGGTTCGCTGTATGAGTGTTCCTCATGGATCACGACATTCAGTCCGATCTCCTTGGCTGCCTTGATGAAACCCTTGGCAAAGAAAGGACCGCCGCTGTCGTCACTGAGCATAGCCACTTTGGCGTTCGGAAACTTTTCCTTGATGAACGCCGCGTACAAAGCTGCCTCAGTGTTGTAGGCAAGCAGAGCCGGCATTGTCCAAGGGAATTTCTCAACCTCCTCCTTGCTGCCAAACATTGGTCCGCCGGTGAAGATAAACACTTGTGGGACTTTTTCCGAGTTGTAGTAAGGCCGCGCACCCAGATTGGCGCCCGTCCCGCCGTTGCCGGAGATCCCGAACACACCGTCCTGACTCACCAGGCGCCTGGCGTTTTGCAAGGCACGGGCGGGCTCCATCGCATCGTCATACATGACGTACTTGACCTTGCGGGTCTTGCCGTCGCCCATCTTGATGCCGCCAAGTTCGGTATTGATGTATTCAAAGCAAGCACGCTGCGCACGCCCGATCGGGCCATAGCCAGCATTCGGCCCGGACTGTGGTGTCGAATTTCCCCAGACAATCTGGGTATCCGTAATGCCTGTTTCCGCATGACTGGCCATGCCGATCACGAGCAGCGCTGCCGCAATGGATGTTTTCAAAACCATAGAACCGATCTTGTTGCTCTGCAACAT
>CAIJKV010000228.1 GCA_903821335.1 uncultured beta proteobacterium | reverse complement strand
CGTGCCGCCATTGGCCATCGCGGCCATGTACATGGACAAGGCAATCGTGGCGTCTGAACCATAAATCGGGTAAGGCATGCGCTGCTGCCGCAGACAGTCGTTCAAGCGGCGTTGCATGGTCCAGAACTCGCCACTCGAGACACGATAAGCTGGCCACGAGCCCCATCCTTCGGCCGCACCTTTTGGTTCGGTCAGGTTGGGAAGGTCCTGAAGCCGAATACGTTTTTTACTCTCGGCATGGCACGACGCGCAGGAAAAATCCATCGGTCCACCCTGGAAAAAAAAGAGCTTTTCACCGAGTGCCACCATCTCTTTTTCCTTTGGATGTGTGGCGGGCACGTTGACCTTCATTTCCTTTGAATGGGTCACGACGTAGGCGACGATTGCCTCGACATCCTTGCGAACGCCTTTGTCAAAGGCCCCGTTGATGATCTCGGCACTCGGTATGCCCTGCAGCGTTTGCATGCAGGTCATCAGCCGTGACTCAAGGTCCTGGACGCGGTCGGTGTCGGCAAAATAGCGCGGTAACTGTGCCGAGGCACCGTCCACCACACCGGCACCCAGCCCGAGGTCGCACTGTTCAAGCGATACCTGTTTGGGACCAGCGGGCTTGACCCAGAGCTCTTCGCCGGCAGCCTCGTAGAGTTCGGCTGGATTGCCGTCAGCAATCATCTCGCGATACTTGGCAATTTCATCGGTCGCGCTTTGCGCGAACGCCAGACCCGAACACAGCAACATCAACGCGGCCGCTAAAACGGTTTTTTTCATGATTTGTTCCTTGGTCCAACCTCAACAGTCACCACTTGCCGCAGCTTGCCCAGCCTAAGAGATCTTGGCTTTGTCCGTGCGCTTGTCACCCTTGGTGTCGACCCAGTTGACGACCACTTCATCGCCCTTGGCCGCACCCTTGAACTTGAAGTTCAGGAACGGGTCCTTCGAGACAGCCGGACCAAACTGGGCGGCGAACACTTCCTTGTCGTTGACCGTGGCGACCAGCGTCGTGATGTGCCAGGCGGGAATAATCGCGCCTGCCGCATCCTTGCGCTGACCGGACTCCATGTCATGTTTCATCAAAATCTTGACATCAATTTCGCCATCTTTTTCAGAAGCGCGAATACGCATCGGATCTGCCATGTTGTTCTCTCTACTGTTTAGCTAACGTGTTCTGTTCAATCACCAGGCAACGACTGGTGCCGGGGTGTCTCGTGCGTGCAGTTTTAGCCGCCACAACCGCCCAGGGTGACCTTGATTTCCTTGACTGCGCTGAACCACTTGCCGTCGGCCTTGACCAGCGCATAAACGTTGGAGGTCTGGCCCATCTTGACGCGGGTGGTGACAAACGGCAAGGTACCAGGCGGCAGCGTGAACGTAGCGGCCAGCGCGCTTGGGTTTTTCTCGACCAGAATCGCCATATGGGTGGCATTCAAGGTGGTACTGATGCCAACCGGCACCACCGCGCCATTCTCGGCAATGTCAGGGGCCTTGAGCGTGACAGCGCCTGAGCTTTCCGGCTTGCCACCACCCAGAGCTTTGAGCACATCGTCAAGATTCTTCGCGTCAAAAGCAGCTTTATTCCATTCAGCAGCCTCGGCATTCGAGATCAGGCCAGTACTGGCCATCAGCGCGATCAGGGCCGTCAATCGCAACGCATTACGTCTTTGTGGGTTCATCATTCATCCTTTTACGAACATTTCAATCTAGGGGGTCGTCAGCATCCAGTTCACAATCAACCCGATGTCGCCGTCTGACATGTCGGGATGCGACATCATCGGAATCGTGCCCCACACGCCCGCGCCACCTTGCTTGACCTTGGCGACAAGCTTGGGCATTACATCAGGCTGAGCTTTATATTTCGCGGCGATTTCAGCGATCGACGGTCCGACCAACTTACTGGCGGGGGCATGGCAAGCATTGCAGGCATTTTTCTTGAACAAATCCTGCGCAATTGAGGTCGCGATAGAACTTGCACCCGCGATCGGCGGCGCAGCCATCACAACGTAGGTCACGCCCGGCAGCTTGTCAACCGGCGGGTGATTGCTGTCCGTCCCGCGAAAGGGGCCAAAGATCCGGTTCTGATCGGCGATATTATTGTGCGCATTGCGTGCATAGTCAGGCAGGAACGAAGTGACCTTCACCTCTGTCTGGCAGTTGTTCATGCATGACGAGCCCGTGACGTCGGGTTTGCCATTCATATTCCACATCCCATGGGCCGTGGTCATGCCGTTGCGGTTCGGCATGCGTTGCTGCACCTCAGGCATGTTCTTGTCGCTCAGTTCGAAATCGTCTGGCACGATCTCTGCAACGCTCAGCATATACGCCAGCGCCGCATAGGTATCGTCGGCAGACATCGAGCGCGGTGCATTCCAGGGCATTGCGCGATAAATATAGTCGTACAACGAGGAAAGCGTCGCCACCTTCATTAACGTGGTGCGCTGGGGTTGCTTGGGGTCGGTCAGCGACGCGACGCGTCCCGTCTTAATGTCGTCTACGGTGGTCCCACCAATGATCGGCGTAAATACTTCGTTAGATTCGCCAAATGTGCCGTGGCAATTGGCACATCGGCTTTCCCAGATTTCCTGACCACGTTCGACCGTGCCGGAACCTTTGGGCAAGCCCTTGAAATCCGGACGTACATCGATGTCCCAGGCAGCCAACTCGGCCGGCGTGGCCGGGCGACCCAGACCGGGGTACTTGTTCAACGTCTGCGCGACGGACACTTGCGCAATCGACAGTGCAAGCACAGCGGCGCCCGCAAGCGCCCGCGTCGATAAAAACCTGTTAGCCAACTTGGACATTGCTGACCTCCCCATTGGCGTCAACCTTCCAGGACTGAATGGCATTGTTGTGATAGATGGATCGCGTTCCGCGCACCTCGCGCAGCATCCGGTAGGTCGGCTGCACATAGCCCGTCTCATCGGTCGCTCTGGATTGCAGGATGACCGGCGTGCCATCCCAGTTCCAGTCGATGTTAAAACGCGTGACCGCCTTACTCAGCACCGGCGACTCCAGGCGTGCCTCGCGCCAGTTTTTGCCGCCATCAAACGACACATCGACGCGTTTGACTTTGCCCCGACCCGACCAGGCCATCCCGCTCACGTTGTAGAAACCTTGCTCGAGCAACTGCTGGCCACCGGAGGGCGTTGTGATGACGGACTTGCATTCCTGGATCGAGGTGTATTGCCGGTGCAGACCATCCGGCATCAAATCCATGTAGTGCACGGCTTCGTCTTTGCTGGCGTAGGGCATGTCACCCACTTCAATACGACGCAGCCATTTAACGGAGCTCACGCCCTGCACACCGGGTACCACCAGGCGCAGCGGGTAACCGTTTTCAGGGCGCAGCATCTCGCCGTTCATGCCCCACACGACCAAGGCGTCGTCCATGGCGGATTCGATGGGAATCGTGCGCGTCATACCCGAGCCCTCCCCGCCTTCTGCCAGCACATACTTCGCAGTCTTCAGGTCGACGCCGCAGTCGTCGAGCAACAGTGACAGCGGCACGCCAGTAAATTCACTGCACGAGAGCATGCCATGGGTGTACTGAACCGTCGGCACCGCGACGTTGCCCCACTCGAGCCCGGTATTGGCGCCACAT
>CAIJKV010000227.1 GCA_903821335.1 uncultured beta proteobacterium | reverse complement strand
ACAAAATCAAGTTTGTTGGCCAGCAACAAGACACCCTTGCGATTGGGCAGCAACTGCCCGTCGCGCTCCATGGCGTTCAGGCGGCGATCAAATCCGATCAGGGTGTCTGGACGGTCAAGACCCAGGCGGGCAGCCAGTTCCTCGGGTGACAACGGTGTAGCAGCCGAACGAAGCGACTCGAGGATCTGTTCCCTGCTGGGCACATCGGGGTCGAAATCGGGAGGCTGGTCAGGATTTGCCTGCTTGGTACGGTTGTTTTTCGTGGTGCTGGGTGCGGGGCGATTTGCCAAAGTTTGAATCTCGTTTATAATGCACGGCTTCTGAGTGATCTACATAATAACGGATTGCACAGAGACAGTACGGTAATAATGCAGTGAAGTGAAAGTAAACAAAGAAGTAAGATTGAAACCAAGCTTGAAACAAAGCTTGAAAGTAAGCAAGTCGTACGCAGTGCCCAGGTGGCGGAATTGGTAGACGCGCACGGTTCAGGTCCGTGTGCCGCAAGGTGTGGAGGTTCGAGTCCTCTCCTGGGCACCATTTTAGTGTAGAGCAAAAATTGTTCACACACATGACATGACCTCAAGATCATCATTTGATTTTGGGGTTTTTGTTTGTTAGCGCCCTGCTTTCAGCGTGGGTGCCGATCGTGGTCAATATATCGCGGTTAACCCCACCCTTTGGCAAGGCCTTACTGTCGGATCAAATCGAAACTACTACAGTTAACCTACAACATCGCGGTCAACCTACAACGACCGCCGCATCAATATGTGCGCAATGTTGGCGTCATCAAACTCATCCCCCTCTGCAATAAAACCATGCAGAACGTAAAAGCCTTGTGCGTGCGTCTGCGCATGCAGCACGACGCCCTCAAACCCCTGCCGGCGGGCTTGTTCGACCAACGCATTCAGGAGTGCGCTGCCAACACCCAACCCACGAACGGACCGACGCACCGCCATGCGACCGATATGCCCATCCGGCAGCAGGCGTCCGGTTCCGATTGCCGCACCCGCCTGATCAAACGCCACCGCATGCATCGAGGCCGCGTCCAGTGCATCGACTTCAATTTCGATGGGCACTTTTTGCTCTTGCACGAACACTTCCAGGCGAATCGCGCTCGCCTCGTCGCGAAGATCTTCCCACGTGCCCAGTCGGACTGTCAGTCCCCCAGCATGATGCATTGCATTGATCCAAAGGTGAATTACGTGGTTGCAATTATGACTCAGGGTGGCCGACACCGGATGGTTGCTTGCGAACAGACTCCGACCCCAGCGCGGTAAACTCATCGTCCTTGTCGTCAACGTTGCCCGCCAGACCATGTTTGCTGCTGTCACCGATGCTGCCTTTCCCGTATTCGCCCTGATTCTTACCGGGTGGTTATGCGCAAAGGTCAACCTGATGCCCGCCTCGGTCACGGATGGTCTGAACCGGTTTGTGATTTACCTGGCCCTGCCGGCGCAATTATTTGGCGCCATGTCCCACGCCACGCTCAGCGAACTGGTGCGCCCCGGCTTTTTCCTGGCCTATGGTCTGGGCATGTTAGGTACCGCGCTGTGCTTTACGCTGGTTTCCCGCAATGACCACGCCCCTGTAACCGACCGAATCATCAGCGGCATGAGCGCGACTTACAGCAACGCCGGGTTCATGGGTATCCCGCTTTGCCTGATGGTCTTTGGACCGGCTGGCCTGGCCCCCTCCATTATCTGCACCCTGTTTACCGTGTCCCTGTTGTTCGCGGTCAGCATCCTGTGCATTGAACTCAATCATCTCAAGGACGGCCGGGTCATGCCCGCTATCCGCAAGGTGGTCGGCGCGATGCTGCGCAATCCGTTGTTGCTCGCGCCGATCGCGGGGATCGCCTGGTCGGCCATGGGCAAGACGATGCCGACTGCTGTCGAGCGCTTCGTGGACCTGATCGGTGCTGCGGCGACCCCGTGCGCCTTGATTGCGATCGGGCTATTTCTCGCGCAGCATCCGGCCCGAAAAAACAGCGCGGTCGTGAATCGCATCGTCTTGCTCAAGCTGCTTGTGCAGCCCGCCCTGACGGGGGTACTGGTGTTCTGGGTGTTTGACCTGCCCCGCCTCTGGTCGCTGGTCGCGGTGCTGTCGGCCGCGCTGCCTGTCGGTACCGGCCCCTTCATGCTGGCGCAAATCTACCAGCGCGATGCCGCGGCCAGTGCACGCGCCATTCTGCTGTCTACGGTCGGGTCTGTCCTCACGATCTCCCTGGTGATCGCATGGATCGGCCGCCCGACTGTCAACTGAAGGTCTGTTTAACGATCCGTTCATCGGACACCTACGCTGTTTGACGTATTGCCAGCGGCCAGCGCATCCCCAAAGATAGACCTCAGGACAACATGTGATTGTCCCATTTTGTGATGATCAGGGGAGCAAGGCCATGAGACACGGTGATATATCTAGCAGCAACGATTGCGTTGGTGTCGCGGTCGTCAACTACAAGATGCCGCGGCTGCACACCAAAGCTGAGGTGCTGGATAACGCGCGCAAGATCGGCGAAATGCTGATCGGCATGAAGACCGGCCTGCCCGGCATGGATCTGGTGATCTTCCCCGAGTACAGCACCCACGGCATCATGTATGACGCCAAGGAAATGTACGACACGGCCGCCACCGTTCCAGGCGAAGAAACCGAGATTTTTGCAGCAGCCTGCCGCAAGGCGAACGTCTGGGGTGTCTTTTCACTGACCGGCGAACGCCACGAAGAACACCCGAACAAGGCGCCGTACAACACCCTGATCCTGATGAATAATCAGGGCGAAATCGTGCAAAAGTACCGCAAGATCATGCCGTGGACGCCGATCGAGGGCTGGTACCCCGGTGACTGCACCTACGTATCAGACGGACCGAAGGGAATGAAGATCAGTCTCATCATCTGTGATGATGGCAACTATCCTGAGATCTGGCGTGACTGCGCCATGCGTGGCGCCGAGTTGATTGTGCGCTGCCAGGGCTACATGTACCCCGCCAAAGAGCAACAGATCATGGTCGCAAAGTGCATGGCCTGGATGAACAATACCTACGTCGCGGTCGCCAATGCAGCGGGCTTTGATGGCGTGTATTCCTACTTTGGTCATTCGGCGATCGTGGGTTTCGATGGCCGAACACTTGGCGAATGCGGCGAGGAAGAGATGGGCATCAACTATGCCGAACTCTCGATGAGCCTCATCCGTGATTTCCGCAAGAATGGTCAGTCGCAAAACCACCTGTTCAAACTTGTACACCGTGGCTACACCGGCAAGATCAACTCGGGTGAAGAGGTCAATGGCGTGGCGACCTGCCCGTATGAGTTCTACGGCAAATGGATCAGCGATCCAGAGGGCACGCGCAAAATGGTCGAGTCCTTTACGCGGTCCACGGTTGGCACACCGGAGTGCCCGATAGCGGGTATCCCCCATGAACCCGTGACGCACCGATAACTCTCGTCCAATTTAGAGAAGTCACCATGGCGTCAACCGCAATCGATGCCTATCGCATCACCGAAGAGCCCTATTACCGCCCGTCCGCGGACGAAATCAGGCTCTACGAACACGCCTATGCGCACAGACTACCCCTGATTCTCAAGGGGCCCACGGGTTGCGGGAAAACACGGTTTGTCGAATATATGGCCTGGAAACTCAGGCGCCCGCTGATCACACTCGCGTGCAACGAGGATATGACGGCTTCAGACTTGGTGGGCCGCTATCTGCTCGACGCAAACGGCACGGCCTGGCATGATGGACCTCTCACGCAGGCCGTGCGTCATGGTGGTATTTGCTACTTGGATGAAGTCGTGGAAGCCCGCCAGGACACGACTGTGGTCATACACCCCCTGACCGACTCCCGTCGCATCCTGGCACTGGACAAGAAAGGGGAAGTCATCCACGCGCACCCTGACTTTCAATTGGTCGTGTCCTATAACCCGGGGTACCAGAGCCGCTCCAAAGACATGAAGCCGTCGACACGACAGCGGTTTGCAGCATTGCAATTTGAATATCAACATCCGGATATAGAAATTCAAATCGTGGCGCACGAAGCGCGAGTTACCAATGAAATTGCCACCAAACTGGTAGGCATCGCGGCCTGCTCACGCACGCTCATCAGCCGGGGACTGGAAGAAGGCGTCTCGACACGCATGCTGATCTACGCTGGCATGCTGATACGCGATGGTGTCGACCCGCGCGCCAGTTGTGCGATGACCATGACTCACGCCTTGACCGACGACCCCGACATGGCGGTGGCCTTACAAGGTTTTGTCGATGCCTATTTCGGATGAGTGCGGCAAACGCTAGCACCCTGCCCGCACTGGCACTGCTGCTGCACGGACTGTGCGGTCGTGCCACCACGGTACAACAGGCCGACACAACGACCGAAACCGGTCAACACACGCGCTCAATTCTCACTGAGACTCACTTGCTTCTGGCCACGGCGTCCTTCGACGCGGAAAAGACCTTACCCGGACTGCTGCGGTCGAGCGTTGCCCATGCCGCCGGACACCTGCTCTACACCACGCCGAACCGACCGGTGACGGGATTGAAGCCCATGGGCGTAGCACTAGTGTCAGCGATCGAAGACGCGCGGGTGGATCTGTTGATGATCCAGCAATATCCCGGCCTCAAGGGGTGGTTTCTTCCCTGGCTCCAGGCCGATCGGGATGCGTCGACCCCGGGCTTTAGTGCCTTGATCGCACGGATGAGTCGCGCCTTGATCGACGACGACTATCGCGACGATGACTATTGGGTCAACAAGGCGCGCGCGATGTTTCGTGCCTGCACGCAAGCGCATGGTCTGCACGACTATGCTGGATTTCGTCGCGTGGCGTCCATACTGGCTAATGACCTTGGCCAGATGCGTGTGCGCTACAACCCGCAGCAATTCGTCGTGCCAACGCCTTACCGCGACGACAACACCTTCCAGTGGACCGATCCGCGGGCGCCGCCGGCGCAATCCAGTCATGCGCTGACCTCCAGCAGCGGCAGGCCGCAGGCACTGGTCGGACAAACGCCACAGGGAGAACGGGAACCAGACGCCCAGCCACGGGTGGGGCAAGAGATGGAGCTGGGTTGTGCCCGGTATCCGGAATGGGATTACCAGCGCGAGATGCACCGCCTGGACTGGTGCACGGTGTTGGAAAAACGACCCGGCTGGAACGCGATGACAACCCACGACCAGACGCGACCAGATTTTGCGTCCTTGCCACGCGTGGCGGTGCTGCGGCACAGAACGTTGACACGCGCGCAACCCATTCGACGCCAGTACGAAGGGGAACAACTCGACCTGAACGCTGCGATTGAAACCGTGATCGAACGCCGGCTTGGCCTCGCACCCGATGGACGGTACTTTATGCGCTCCGGTCACCGTGCGCGCACCTCGAGCATTCTGATCCTGCTCGACCTGTCGGAATCAGCCAATGATTCCATTGCGGGACTGACACAATCTGTACTCGAGCTGGAAAAGCAGGCGGCCATCATGTTGGCGCACTCAACTGCAAACAGCCAGGACCGCATCGCCATCCATGGGTTTTCTTCCAACACCCGATCGGCGGTCCGCTATGTTCGCTACCTGGATTTTGGTGTGGAACTGAGTGCAGTGTCGTGCAGCCAGATCCAGAATGCTCAGGCAATGCACTCGACGCGCCTGGGGGCGGCCTTACGCCACGCCGCCACATTTTTTGAGGACGAATCGTCTGACCAGCACGCCATCATTGTCGTGACCGATGGCGCGCCTTCGGATATCGATATTTTTGATCCTGCGTATCTGGTGGCTGACGCCGCGCAGGCAATCAAGGAACTACAACCTGGCCTACGCGCCTATTGCGTGGCACTCGACCCGCAGGCCGACTCCTGCGTGAAATCAATGTTCGGGGCACACAACTATCGTGTCGTGCTGCACCCACGGGCATTGCCCAGGCAGCTTGCAGACCTGACCCGCAGATTGGGTGCGCACTGACCGCAGCAGGCTGATCGCCGGCCATGTTCACGGGGCATCCTCACGGTGACTCGGCCGAAAAATCCGCGATGCAATCTTCGTAGCGCGGCAGAGTTGAGATGTAGCCGGACTGGAACATGCTTTGCACCAGCCGCGCATAGCCCGCGCGCGAGACCACGCGCCGGCAGGTCCACAACTGCGCGAGCTGATAGCGCGTCATCGCCCGCTCAAGGATGTCTGGCGACACATGCGGATAAAACGGTGCGACGACACGCGCGAGCTCGACGGGGCCATGTTCCCTGAGCCAGGGACCAAATTTTTCAACCGCGCGAATCATGGCTTCAAACGCCTCGCGATTGCGGCTGACGCCATCGTAGGTTGAAATAAATGTCGTATAGGCCGTATAGCCCCGTGCGCTAGCTGCCGCCAACACCTGCGCACCCTGTTGTTGCGCGATCGAGACAAAGGGTTCGAATACTTGCGCCACATCAATTTCACCCCTGTTCAAGGCATCGATATTTTGCTGCATGGTCCGGTCGGCGATGCGACTCAGCGCACTGGGATCCACTCCCCGGTCACGCAAATCCTGCTCCAGGCATAGCCAGGGGGTCGGCACTTCCGAGACAGATCCCAGCCGCATCGCCGCCAGCGCACGTATATCAAACGGCGCGCCGTCGATGGACTCGGCGCAAACAGCCGCGTGGTCACCCCTCCCTACGAGATAAAACGGATCTTTGGCGGCAACTTCACAAAACGCGACTAACGACGAACCGGTGACCGGTGCCACCTGATCACGTTCCCGGATGACCCTGAGGGGACCACCCCAGACGACATCCAGGCGGCCTTGCACAAGGTCCGCGATGCCACTGCCAGGCGACGGGGATTCGATCAGCTTGATGTCGACCCCCTCCTCCTGGTGAAAGCCCAGCGCCAGCGTCGCGTAAAAAGGTGCGTAAAAAACAGCGCGAAAATTCTCTGCAAGTTTTATATTCATGTCATGTGCCCCACGTTGCGTGTCCAGACAAACCGATGCAGAGCGCACAATACACCGAACCAGCCACCCGGAGCCAGACCGCCCATGTTGAAAACGCATCATCGTTACGACTACAGCCCCATCACCAGCCGACCGGATTACAGCTGGCCAGATGGCAGGCGCCTTGCCATCCATTTCAGCCTGAACGTTGAGCACTTCGCCTTTGGTGAAGGCCTGGGCAACGATTATGCGAACCCGGCACCACAACCCAACACGCGCAGCTTTGCCTGGCGTGACTATGGGAATCGGGTGGGGGCCTGGCGCCTGCTGGAACTTGCAAATACCTATCGCTTTCCTTATGCGTTGCTCACCAATACCGAGCTCTACAGCTATTGTCCCGAGCTGATCGCCGCCTTCAGCCAGCGAGGCGACGAAATCGTGGCCCACGGTCGCACCAATGCCGAACGTCAGATCGATATGTCCCTGGACGAGGAACGCGCCTGCATCCTGGAAGCGACACAGACCATCGCACGACATGAAGGCAAACCACCCACGGGCTGGCTGGCACCCTATATCTCGCAGACTCACGATTCCCTTGATCTGCTCAAGCAGGCCGGTTTGCGCTACATGATGGACTGGCCCCTGGACGACCAGCCCGTCTGGTTCAGGACCCAGTACGGTCCAATTCTGTCCATCCCGTACTCACATGATCTGAACGACTCGTTCGAATGCATATCACGCCGTACGCCTTCGCAACTTTATTGCGACAGCCTGATCGACCAGTTTGACGAACTTCTGGAAGAGTCCGTCAGGCGCCCCCTGGTCATGAGCATTGTGTTGCACAGCTTTATTCTTGGCCAGCCCTATCGCCTGCGTCAATTCCGCCGGGTCATCGAACATATCGTCGCGCACCGCGACCGTGTCTGGCTGACCACGCCCGGCGCGATCTGCGAACACATCGAAAAGCTGCCCGAGGGCACCGTGCCAGGAAAAAACATCTTGTACAAACCGACTTAACACGACACGCTGATGGCACGGCTGTTCTCTATGCATGCTGTCACCGTTAAAACCCCAAGGACGTGCTCAAGATGAAATCGACGCTCAAGATTTTTCCCCGCCCAGTCAGGTCAGTGGCACGTGCGGCCGGGCTCGTCATGGCACTGGCCGCCGCAACCGTACTGGCCCAGTCGACCGCTGGGGTGGCCACGACGTCGGGCAGCCCTTATCCCGACAAGCCAGTGCGCGTCATTGTGACGGTGCCACCTGGCGGCGCCTCGGATTTTGTCGCGCGCGCCATGTCTGAAAACTTCGCTCACGCACTCAATACGCCCGTGCTGATTGAAAACAAGGCTGGGGCAAACGGCACGATCGCCAGTGCCTTCGTCGCGCGTGCCACACCCGACGGCTACACGCTGCTGCAAGCCGGTATTTCCACGCATGGTATCGGGCCCTATTTCTACGACAAACTCAGCTACGCGCCCTTCACCGATCTGATCCCCGTCGGTGCCATCGCTGAATTTCCGATCATCCTGGCGGTCAACGCGCAATTGCCAGTGCACTCGGTCAAAGATCTGATTGCTCTCGCACAAACCCGACCATTGAGCTTTGCCTCGGCCGGCACGGGTAGCGCCCCGCACCTTTCCGGTGAGCTGTTCAAGACCGAAGCCAAAATCGATATGGTGCATGTCCCCTATAAAGGTT
>CAIJKV010000226.1 GCA_903821335.1 uncultured beta proteobacterium | reverse complement strand
ATGGCTTGCGCCCCACCACAAGTGGCGTGCTGCCGACTACAAATGGCACACGCCCCACGGGTAATGATGTCTTGTTCATCTCGACCTCCCAGCCTATGTGTTTTAGGCTGCGATCACCGAGGAAAGTTCCCGGTGTATGTCGCCATTTTACGCGCGTCGATCCATCAGGCGTTTTACCTTGGAAGTGCTAGAGGTGCCGGTGTACTGATCAAGCGCACCCTTGGCAACCGGAGTAATCTGCACCTTGACCCCCAGCACCTCTTTCATGCGTCGTTCCAGATCAAGTTTGAACACGGGGGCCTCTTGCTCGTCGCATAGCATTTCTACCCATACATCCATATGATCCGCTTGTGCCTGGCCGACGCGGTCGACAAAGCAGAAAAACTCGCCATTGCCGCGCTTGTCCTCGAGGACCGCCGCACCGATGGCTTCGGGGAACACATTGACACCCCGCAGCTTGATCATGTTGTCATTGCGGCCAAATATCCGTTTTAACCGTCGCATGGTGTTGCCGCACGGGCAGGTATCGGTATGAAAGGCAGAGATGTCGTTGACGTTAAAGCGTATCTGTGGCGCACCGTATTTGTAGAGCGTGGTGATGTAGGTGGTGCCTTTCTCTCCGTCAGGAAGGATCTTGCCCGTCTCGGGGTCGGCCATTTCCAGAATGAAGGCGTCTTCCATCACGTGCATGCCAGTCTGATGCTGACACTCGGCCGCCAGCATGCCACTTTCATGGGTGCCGTACATGTCAAACGCCGGCGCGCCCCAGAGGTCTTCAATCAGTTCGCGGTTTTCCATACCCAGGTGGGTGCCCAGCAAGCGGATGCCAAGTGATTTGGGGTCAATTCCCATTTCTTCTTTCGCAATCAGGGCCATATGCCGCAGGTAGGAAGGAAACCCCAGGATGACGTTGATTTTCCATGCTTTGATGATCTCGATCTGACGCCGCGTTGGGGTGTTGGCCCCGCTGCCTGTCATGACCGGAATGGCGCCGGTGTAGCGCCAGATCGCTTCCCGGGGGGCCATGCCGCCATTGCCCAGACCGAGCGAATAGGTGACCAGCACCAGGTCGCCCGGGCGCACGCCATGCATGGCAAAGCGGCGTCCACCCAGTATGGCCATGGTTTCGCGGTCTTGGGGTGCATACAGCATGGGTCGGGGCAGGCCGGTCGTGCCACCACTTGTTTGCAACACCATGGGCATGTGCGCCCCGTCGGCCGGTGAGATGCCCATGAAGTCACCAAACGGCGGGTTGCGTTCGATGCTGTCGCGAATATGCGAAACGTCATAAGGCGGCAGGCGGGTCAGGTTGTCCAGGCTGCGAATGTCACCGCGTTCGATGCCCGACGCGGCCCAGTGGCGCTGGAAAAACGGGATCTCCCAGCCACGCTGCACAGTCGCCAGAAATCGCGTTTCCTGTAAGGCATGCAAGGCGTCGCGCGATAGCGTGGCGGTGGTGCGAAAGTAATCAGGCGGCGGCGGGTAGTCTCGTGCAAGCTGTTCAAAATCCAGTGAGCGGGAATACCACGGCACGGTGTCAGGCATGTCAGAGATGTGTTTGGAAAACGTCATGTGCAGAGTCTCATAAAAGGCTAGCGCCGCGGCCACCATCAACGTGGTGGACGCAACCGGTCATGTAGGCGGCCCAGGGCGACGCAAGAAACGCCACCAGGCCGGCGATTTCGTCGGGCGCGCCCACGCGCCCCATGGGTATGCCACTGGCCATCTTGGCCAACTCGTCGGCACTAACCTCGCCGGGTTGGCCTGAGCCAAACACGGTACCCAGGCGCGAGGTGGCAATACGCCCGGGACAGATGGTGTGCACGGTCACGCCTTGGGTGGCCATTTCAAGTGACAAGGTCTTGGCGTAGCCGATGACCCCGGCCCAGGTGGCAACCGATAGCCCGAAATTGACCATGGGTTGCAGCACCGAGAGCGCGGTGATGTTGATGATGCGCCCCCACTGGTTGGCGGTCATGCCGGGCAACACGCCACGCGTGAGCCTGACGACGCTCATCAGGTTTTGCTCGACCGCGCGCGCCCATTTGAGGTCATCAAAACTTTGTAGTGGACCAAGCGGCGGCGCGCCATCGTTGTTGACCAGCACATCAATGCGCCCAAAGTGCTGCAGTGCTTGCGCGACGATTCGGGTGCAGTCGTCTGCCAGACGGATGTCGGCGGCAATCGTGAAGACGGTGGCGCCCGTCTCATCGCGAATGCGCTGGGCGGCCTCGGCGAGGGGTTCTGCGTGGCGCGCCACCAGGGCGACCTGCATGCCTTCGGTGGCCAGCAGGTGGGCGATGGCGTAGCCGATGCCCTTGCTGGCGCCCCCGACCAGTGCGGTGCGCTGTTTGAGGTTAAGGTCCATCGGTTTTTCCGGTCAGTCCGAACAATTTCTCGGCATTGCCTTTGAACACACGTTCCAGTGTCGCCTCGTCATAACCCAGGTCAATCCAGTCCTGCACCAGTCGCTCGTAGCGAAACAGGGGGTAGTCCCCGCCAAACATGAATTTGTTTTTCAGGCGAGACCGTATTTCTTTTTTCAGTGAGTCGGTGAAGTATTTTGGCGACCACCCATGGAGTTCGCAAAAGACGTTGGGTTTGTGCAGCATGATGGCCAGCATATCGTCTTGCCACGGCCAGGCCGGGCGCCCGGCAATGATGGTGAGGTCGGGCCAGTCGACTGCCACATCATCGACGTAACGGGGATGGCATAAATCAAGTCGTACGCCGCCACCGCCGCGCAGGCCGGCGCCTGCACCGGTATGCCCGACCAGGATCAGCACGGGTCGCTTGTGCGCCTGCAGGACCTCGAAATAAGGGTGATAGGCCGGGTCGTTGGCCGGTAATCCCATCCCTGAGGCCGACACACAGTACCCGACAAAACCGGAACTTGCCGCAATGCAGCGTTCGAGTTCGCGCGCACCGGCCACACCATGGCGCGGATCAATCTGCAGCCAGTTGCCAAAGATCACGTCTGGAAAACGGCGTTGAGTCTCGAGCGCATAGTCATGCAGCGGGACGACGTCATCAAGCGGCATGGTCTTGGTAAAGCCAAAATCAAGAATCGCGCGCACGCCACTGGCACGAAAATAGTCAGCCATTTCTTGCTCGGTGTCATACCGGGGCGCTGAGTTCCAGGTGTGCTGTTGCTGTTCCAGGGCTTCGTCAGAGCGCAGCACATAGCCGCGTTGCGTGCCCCAATGGGAGTGCATGTCCAGAATTTTCATGTGCTTCATTTGCGGTTCACCCGCGGTTCAGTTGCGGTTTACTGGAGGTTCACTAGCGGTTCAATAGTGGTTCACCGAAAGTTCACTAGCGGTGCGCTGGAGGTTCACTATTCAGCCTTGATATTGGCGGTCTGGATAATCTGGCCCCAGCGGTTGACTTCTTCGGTCAGGAATTTGTCTGCGTCAGCGAGCGTCCCACCGGTCAGGACAACGCCCTGGGACAACATCGCGCTTTGTATTTTCGGATCAGCGATCGCCTGATTCAAGGCAACGTTGAGTTTTTGCAGCACCGCGACCGGGGTCTTTTTGGGCGCAAAGAGCATGTACCACGCGCTGACTTCAAACCCGGGGACGCCTGCTTCGATCATGGTGGGGACGTTGGGTGCCATCGGTGCGCGCACGGGGCCCGTGGTGGCCAGTGCCTTGAGCTTGTGGGCCGTGACATAGGGCATTGAGGTCGTGATGGTGTCAAACATCAGTGAGACATGTGCACCGAGCAAGTCATTGAGTGCCGGGGCATTGCCTTTGTAGGGCACGTGGACCACGTTCGTTTTGGTCAGACTTTTAAAGAGTTCCCCGGAAAGGTGGGCGCCGGCACCCACGCCACCTGAGGCGTACGAAAGTGTCCCGGGGTTGTTGCGCGCCAGTGCGATCAGTTCGCTGACGCTGTTGACGGGTGAGGAGGGCGGTACCACGAGTATCAGTGGGATATAACCGATATAGGCGACGGGGGTCAGGTCCTGTTCCAGGTCATAGAGCAGGTTTTGAACCAGGAACTTGCTGGTGGCCAGTGCCGAATAGCCCATCAGCAGGGTGTGGCCATCTGGCTTGGCACGGGCGACGTACTGGGTGCCAATGCCAGCGCTTGCACCCGGACGGTTCTCGACAATCACGGTCACGCCCAGGATTTCCGCCAGCGCATTGGCAAAGGTTCGGGAGAGAAAATCGACCCCACCGCCAGCCGGCACGGGCGCCACAATGGTCACCGGATCGGACGCAGTGCCTTGCGCGCCGGCAGCAGGGTGCGCCAGCGCCACCGCCAGGATGGCCAGGCATGGCAGCAGAGCACTCCGTACTAATTTTTTCAGTGAAGTCAGCACTGCGCCGCGCACTGAACTCACCAGTGAATTGAGCACTGAATGGACCACTGAATTGAGCATTGAAGTCATGTTCATTATCGATTCCAGCACACCGACCGCAACGCCTGGTCGGGGTCAGTGCACCCGGTGTCTCGCTCCTGTTGATGCGTAACCTGACCAAGTGAGTGATGTCACACCCTGGAACTTTTTTAGTATTTTTTTTGTTTTAAGGTCAGCACGACCTGCTGTCAACAGATTCGCGCCGATCCGTGAATGATAAGATTTGCTTGATACGCTAAAATGCTGGTCAGGATGAACATAATCCTCGCTATTTCCCTACACGGAGTTCCGCTTGTCCAGTAACCGATTTTCATCTGCTACTGCCGAATTGAGTCCCGCGCCCAGGCCGCCTTCCGGTTCAGCCTCGCTTGAGTGGGTGATCAGGCATCTGCTTGCCTTACCACGGTGGGCTAAGCGTTTCTTTGCCATGTTGGTCGACGCACTGCTTTGTGGGGTTTCCCTCTGGGCCGTCTTGTCGCTGCGGTTCGAAACTTGGGTGACATTCGATCAGATGACTTGGGTGGCCTATGCCGTGTCGTTGATACTGGCGTTGCCGCTGTTCATTCGCTTTGGTCTGTATCGCGCGGTGTTTCGTTATTCGGGGTTGAACGCTTTACTGGGCATTTTGCAGGCGATGACCTTGTACGGGTTCGTCTACGTGATGGTGTTCTCGGTGGTTGGCGTCAAAGGGGTGCCGCGCTCAATTGGGCTGTCGCAACCTCTGTTGCTGTTGCTCGGCGTGGGTGGCGTGCGACTGATCGCGCGCCATTTCCTGGGTGACTTCTATGCCAACCTGCATCGTGCCCACAAGCGAACCGGTCTGCTGATTTATGGTGCCGGGTCAGCGGGGCAGCAGTTGGCGGCGGCCCTTGCTGGGTCCAATGAGTCACGTGTGCTGGGCTTTCTGGATGACAATGTTCATCTGCAGGGCCAGATGCTGGATGGTCGTCGTGTGTATAACCCGGCAGAGCTTGAACGCTTGATCAAGTCGTTGCACGTCAAGGATATTTTGCTCGCGTTGCCTTCAATCGGGCGGGCCCAGCGCAACGAAATTCTGAGCACCCTGCGGCCGTTTCCGGTGCGCGTGCGCACCTTGCCCGGCGTGTCGGACCTGGCAACCGGTCGGGTGACGATCAACGACCTGCATGACCTGGGTGCCGATGACCTGCTTGGGCGTCAGGCGGTTGACCCGGACGACGGGTT
>CAIJKV010000225.1 GCA_903821335.1 uncultured beta proteobacterium | reverse complement strand
GCGCTGTTGAGCCGGGGGGCACAGGCCTGCGACCTGGTCAAGGCGATACGCTGCCACCGTGCGCATCAGCGCCATGTCAGAGGCGCCATCGGTGATCAGCGCGGTGATCTTGACCGCCGCGTCCTTGTCGCGCAATTTCAGCGCGACCTCAAGCGCCGACTCATCGAAGGGGCTCAGTTTGAACGGTGTGGCCGGCGCACCGACCCAATCGTGCCAGTCGCCAGACACTGGTCGACCCAATGGGCGTTTCGGGTCGGCGATGCCTGACAGGATGACGACTACGTGCACCCCGCTACTCCTTCGCCAGCCGGGCAAGGGCCGAGGTGGCCGCGACACGGCCAAAGATGACTGCCTTGCCCAGCGCGGTGCCCGTCATGTACGCGGCGCCGTGCAGGCCCCCTACGACCTCACCGGCGGCGTACAGGCCGGGCAGTACCTGGCCATAGACGTCCAGTACCTGCATGTCCGGATTCACGCACAGGCCGCAGTAGGTGCCGAATACCGCGGCAGTGGAGGGGTAGGCATAAAAGGGACCCTGTTCGATGGGCACCAGGTCGCCATGCTGATGGACCAGGTGCTTGCGTCCGAAATCGGGGTCGTCGCCGGTCGCCACGTTTTCGTTATAGCGCCTGACGGTAGCGACCAGGGCCTGGGCGGGTATCTCAATCAGCGCCGCCAGTTCCTCGAGTGACGGTGCTTCGATCATCAGCCCCTCTTCGAGCCTGCGCTCAAAGTCGAGGATGCGGACGTGGTTGTCACCCGCCTTGAGAATCCGGTGGTCCAGGATCTGGAACGTCGCACCATAGGGTTGGGCAATGCAGGCGTCCCCAAGTAGCTTGTAGGAAATCGACTCGTCGACGTAGCGATGGCCTTCCTGATTGACCGCGATGGCGCCCTTGTAGACGGCCAGGCAACTGTGGTGGTTGGTCTCGTCGGTGGGGTGCTTGCCAAAGGTGCCTTTGATGTATGCCATGTCGCAGGTGTCTGCCCCGATTTTCTGCGCCATTTTCAGGCCATCGCCGACGTTGCCTTCTCCGCCGATAAACACAGCGTTGTCATATTGTGGGGCATAGCGGTGCACGAGCGCAGGGTTGCGGCAGAAGCCGCCGCTGGCGAGCAGCACGCCTGCACGTCCGGCGATTTGTCGTTCACGGCCCGCGTGCAGAACGGTGACGCCCGTGACACGGGAGGTCTGCGGGTCGACGATCAGGCGTTGGGCTGCTGCCTGCATCAGGACAGTGACTCTGCCTGTTTCCTGGGCGCGTGCGGCCACGGTGCGCACCATGTCGGCCGGGTCAACGTTATGGACCCGCGGCACCGACTGTCCCGAGGACGTCTCGATGGTCGGGCCGAACTGCACCCCCAGACCCTTGAGCCATTCATACGTCGCCAGCTGGTGGGTGACATACAGCCGCACCAGTGCTTCATCATTCTCGAATTTTCCAACCTCACGCAGATCGTCGAACAGGCGAGCGTCCGAATCGCTGATGCCTGCCCGCTGTTGCATGTCAGTACCTGCGAACGCCAGG
>CAIJKV010000224.1 GCA_903821335.1 uncultured beta proteobacterium | reverse complement strand
GTGGCGACGTTGACGCCCACCTGGAACTTGGTTTCGTCGCTCTGGGTGATGCGACCTTTTTTAAGATCTGACATCAGGTTTGCCAACCCTGCACGCAGTGTCTCGCCGCCAGAGTCGATCAGCGCGCGTTGCGCATCTGGATTGGTGGCCAGGAAGTTGGCCGGCGACATCGCGTCGATCCATTGCATCACAGAAAATTGCAGTCTTTCCTTCAGATCAGGTTGCGCCTCGGACGCATCGACCATACGCTGCATCGCGTCGGCAGACAGCAGGTACAAATGCGCCATCATCAGGTGCGTCGGACTGGCCGCCCAAGCCTCTGCAGCGAACCGGCGATCACTGACAGGAGCCAGATGCCCCTCGGAAGCCTGCTGCGAAATTCTCTGCCACTCCTGCAGGAAATGATGCTGAATGGAAGAAAGAACGTCCTGCGCAATGCCGGGCGGTTGAACCCATCCGGCGGGAAACTGTAGAGTCACATCAAGACCTTTTTAATACTACGTAGTGGGAATCGTGCGCTGCAAAAAGTACGTTGTCAATGAGGGTAAACGGAGAGTCAGGATGACTGCGGATCAGCCTGAATCCAGGCAAGTGTCGCCATGCGCCCCGTCTGACCATCGCGTCGATAGGAATAAAATCGCCCGGCTGCATCGGTGGCGGTGCACAGCCCGCATATTTCAATGTTTTCCACACCCAGGCGCACTAAGCGCCAGCGCGCAAGCCCCGCCAGGTCGGCGCGCCACTTGCCAGTCACTTGCGTGTCGGCGGTGAACATGCCCGGCAATTCGGCACCGACGCCGGCGAAGGCCTCCCGGACATCATCGCCCACCTGAAACGCCGAAGCACCGATGCCAGGTCCGATCCAGGCGCGCCAGGCGCGCGCCTCGGGGCAACGTTCGCGCATGGCTTGCAGGGTTGCCTCAAGTACGCCCCCGGCCAGTCCGCGCCAACCGGCATGCGCCACGCCCAGTACACGTCCCTCTGTATCAGCCAGTACCACGGGCAGGCAATCAGCAGTCAGAATAGCCAGCACCCGACCGGGTTGGGTCGTGATCGCAGCATCGGCCTCGGGAGGGACAACGCCCTGCTGTGTAGACACCGCCCCCGGCGCTGTTGCCGACTGTGGCCCAACACCTGCGTCAGCATCCATCACGCGCCAGCCATGCACTTGCCTGAGCCAATAGGGCTCGGCAGGCACAACCTGACGCAGGCGCCGGCGATTTTCGGCAACGGTGGCCACGTTGTCTCCAACACCCATCCCCAGGTTGAACGTCGCAAACGGCACACGCCCGACCCCACCGGCCCGCGTGGTGCAAAAAAACTGCACACCGGGCCATGGTGATTGCGGATGGATCAGCGCGAGCGTCTGGCCGGAAGACATGGGCTCATTTCCACTTGATGCCGTCCTGGACGCGCTGCATGTCGAGCGGCACGGGCGCTTCGAACTCTACAGGCTCTCCATGGATATCTTCAAACCGCAACTGCCAGGCATGCAGCATCTGCCGCGTGGCGAGACCCAGCAGACGTCCGCCGTATTGGGTATCCCCGAGCAGGGGATGCCCAAGACTGGCCAGGTGCACGCGAATCTGGTGAGTCCGACCGGTTTCAAGACGGCAACTCACCTCGGACACATTGGAGTCAAAGTATTCACCACTGCGCAACAACGCGTAGTGAGTCACCGCCGCCTTGGGCGCGCTCAGGCTGTCGACCGCCATGCGCACCGGCACGCGGGGATCGCGTCCGATCGGCTTGTCGACTTTGCCGTGGTTCAGCATCCGGCCGTGGGCAATGGCCAGGTACTTGCGACCCATGGTGCGCGCCTGCAGTTGACGCACCAGATTTGTCTGCGCCACTTCGTTACGCGCGACGACCAGCAAACCAGAGGTGTCCTTATCCAGACGATGGACAATACCCGCCCGCGCCACCAAGGCAAGCTCAGGGTAGCGATAGAGCAGGCCATTAAGCAGTGTGCCGTGCCAGTTCCCGGAACCCGGATGCGTCACCAGCCCGACGGGCTTATTCACCACGATCCAGTCCGGGCTTTCTGCCACGACCTCAAAATCGACGTTTTCGGGGGTAAAAGCCAGATCTTCGGGCGCGGGCTGCTCAAACACTGTGATCAGATCGTCTTCGCGCACGGTCTGGCGCACTTTGGCAACCTGGCCGTTGACCAGCACATGACCGCCCTCGATCCAGGTTTGCAGGCGACTGCGGGAGTGCTGCGGCACGAGTTGCGCCAGCACTTTGTCAAGGCGCTCGAGCGTCATGTGGTCGGGTACACGAAAAACCTGAGGTTCGTCGTCGAGCGGTATGTCTTCGGGGATTAAGGTATCAGGCATGTGGACTAGTCATATAATCAGCTAGGAATGCTAACACCAAGGATCATCTCGTGATGGGTCGCCCCTCTTTTTTCCTCTTTCAAAATCGTTCTGGCACTGCCATGCTGGGCAGTTTGCTGCTCTGGTTGACCGTGTTGCTGGTCTCGGGCTGTGGTACCAAGGGTCAGGAATATGACCCAACCGCCAACTGGTCTGCCGAACAACTGTTCCAGAGCGGCAAAGAAGAAATGAATTCTGGCAACTGGAAACTCGCCAAAGAGCGCTTTACAGCCGTTGAAGCCCGTTTCCCATTTGGCACCTACGCCCAGCAGTCGCTGATCGACCTGGCCTACGTGGCCTGGAAAGATAAAGAGCCCGAAGTGGCACTGGCCACCATTTCGCGCTTTCAGCAGCAATACCCCAATCACCCGTCAGCAGACTACATGCTGTACCTCAAGGGCCTGATCAACTTCACGCCACCAAGCGCCGTGTTTTCGACCATCACCCGCCAGGATCCGGGCGAACGCGACCCCAAGGCCCTCAGACAGTCATACCTGGCCTTTAGCGAACTGATTGCCAAGTACCCTGACAGCCGCTATACCCCCGACGCACGCAAACGCCTGGTCTGGCTAGTGAACACCATTGCCATGAATGAAGTGTTCGTCGCACGCTACTACTATGATCGCTACGCCTACGTGGCCGCGATCAACCGCGCCCAGTCGGTGATTACGGATTTCGAGGGCGTACCGGCTGCCGAAGACGCGCTCTACATCATGATGCTGTCTTATCGCAAGCTGGGCATGGACGACATGGCCAGCGACACCGAGCGTGTACTGGTCAAGAATTTCCCTGACAGCAAATTGCTTGCTCAAGGTTTCCCT
>CAIJKV010000223.1 GCA_903821335.1 uncultured beta proteobacterium | reverse complement strand
TACTGGTTGCACCGCATGCAGGCTGCCAGATTGTTGCCGGGTTAGGCGCGGGTATCCGTGTGGGTATCACGCATGTTGAATCGATCGTTCCTAAAAATTCTCTGAAGCGAGTCATGAAAAATAGCAAGCATAGCCAATCGCCAGGTCGTTATACCTTCTCGGCAGTGATGTTCATCCTGTGCATCGCACTATCGGGTCTCGGCCATGGGCAAAGCAATGACCAGCCGATAAGGATTGTCGTGCCCTATCCGCCAGGCGGGACGACGGACCTGCTTGCGCGTGCGATTGCGCCGCGGTTGGGGGCGCGCATCGGCCAATCCGTCGTCGTTGAAAACAAGGCGGGCGCGGGCGGCGTGATCGGCGCGCAGCTTGTGGCCAAGGCGGCGCCGGACGGGCGCACACTTGTGTTTGCCAGCATTGCCACGCACGGCATTATCCCTGCGCTGCAAACGCCCCCACCCTATGATCCGATTGCTGACTTCACACCCATCACTCTCGTGGCCAGCACACCCAATGTGTTGCTCGCCAATCCGTCCTTGCTTGCCAAAAATGTCAGCGAGCTGATTGCAATGGCCAAGGCTGATCCGGGCAAGGTCAACTTTGGTTCGACCAGCCATGGCGGGTCGCCCCACATGAGCGGAGAACTGTTCAAGTCGCTCGCCCAGATTGACATGGTGCATGTGCCCTACAAGGGTGGAGCACCGATGCTCATCGACCTGATGGGCGGACAGATTCCAATTGCGTTTGATAACCTGCCCTCGGCGATGACGTACATCCTGGCGGGCAAGGTGCGAGCGCTGGCGGTGACGACCGCCGTACGGTGGCCCGGTGCGCCGGATATACCGACCATGGCCGAGGCAGGCGTTCCTGGTTACGAAGTTTCTGCCTGGTTTGGCTTGTTGGCACCGGCGGGGACCCCCAGGGCGATCATCGATGAGCTGAACCGCAACGTGGTCGCTGTGCTCAAGATGCCGGAGATTGAAAAACTGTTTTTTGAGCAAGGCGCCGAGCCGGTCGGCAACACGCCTGAGGAGTTTGCCCGCTTTATCCAGACAGAGTTGGACAAGTGGAGCAAACTTGCGAAGGCCAACAATATCTCGCTGAACTGACAATGATGAAAGAGGCCTTCATTACTGGCGTGGGCAATACCGCTTTTGGTCGGCACGAGGGTCTCGGCGCAATTGACCTGATGGCACAGGCTGCGCAACAGTCGCTTGACTCGGCACGGTTACGGCGCGCGGATATCGACGGTGTGCTGTGTGGGTATGCGACCACGTTGCCGCACCTGATGTTGTCGACGCTTTTCTGCGAGCGGTTTTCCCTGCAACCCCGTTACGCGCACAGCCTGCAGGTGGGTGGTGCCTCGGGGGCCGCGATGCTGATGCTGGCGCGCGAGCTGGTCAGATCCGGACGTTGCCGCAATGTGCTGGTGGTGGCGGGAGAAAACCGCCTGAGCGGACAGACGCGTGACAGTTCAATCCAGACCCTCGCGCAGGTCGGCGACGCGGACTTCGAGGTGCCAAATGGTGCCTCGGTCCCTGCCTACTACGCGCTGATGGCTTCGCAGTACATGCATGAAACCGGTGTGACAGAGTCCGATCTGGCTGAGTTCGCCGTGTTGATGCGCGATAACGCCAGGCGTCACCCCGACGCGCATCTCACCAGCCCGATCTCGCATGACGACGTGCTGGCGTCCAAGCCAATTTGTTCGCCGCTCAAACTGTTGGACTGCTGTCCCATTTCGGATGGTGCCATGGCGATCGTGGTGTCAGCGGATCGTCCGGAACAAGCCACGGTACGGATGGCGGGCGCCGGTCAGGCGCACCTGCACCAGCACCTGACTGCGATGCAGGACGTCATGCAGTGCGGTGCGGCTGTAGCGGCCGCGCAGGCGTTTCAAGAGGCGGGACTGCGGCGTGCGGACATCGACTACCTGGCGATTTACGATTCATTTACCATTACCCTGGTGATGTTGCTCGAAGAGCTTGGATTCGCGCCGCGTGCCGGTGCCGCGGCACGCCTGCGCCACGGCGACTTTTCGCCAGAGGGCGAACTTCCGTTGAATACGCACGGTGGTCTGTTGTCTTTTGGACACTGCGGCGTGGCTGGCGGAATGGCCCATGTGGTTGAGGCGTATCGCCAGCTGACCGGCCAGGCGGGTGACCGTCAGATCAGCGCACGACGGCACGCCCTGGTGCATGCGGATGGAGGGGTGATGTCATCGCACGTCAGTCTGATTTTGTCGCGGGAGAATTAGGCCATGACACAAGCTGTCTTATCGGCGTTGGCCGCAGCGTTTGTCCAAGGGCTTGACCAGCAACAGTTGCGCTATCAGTCATGTGAAAGCTGCGGTGCCGCGCAGACGCTCGCGCGGTATGCCTGCCACCATTGCGGTGCCAGCGCGCTGGCCTGGAGGGTTGCCAGTGGTGAGGCCACTGTTCGCGCCGTCACGGTCGTGGGGCGTGCACCCTCTGAAGCTTTTCGGGCGTTAGTACCCTACACGCTGGTGCTGGTCGAGCTCGATGAAGGCTCGCGCCTGATGGCGCATGCCGAGCCGGGTGTTGGCATCGGGGACCGCGTCAGGGCGGGATTCTTTAAGCATCAGGATCGCACGCTGATTCGTTTCACCCTCATTTGAGTTCAACGGAAATCCCATGTCTGACCTGCTTGAATCTGCGCTGAATCCGCGCTCCGTCGCGATAATCGGCGCCTCTGAACAACCCAATAAAATTGGGGGGCGTCCGATTTATTACATGGAAAGGCATGGTTATCAGGGGCGAATTTATCCGATCAATCCGTCACGCACGCAAGTTCAGGGCCTGAAGTGCTATCCCTCGCTGGCGGCGCTGCCCGAGGTGCCAGAGTTAGTCATCGTGGTGGTGGCGGGTCAGAATGCCGTAGCGGCGGTGCAAGAGTGCGCCGACCTCGGCGTCGGTGCCGTGGTTGTGATGGCGTCCGGTTTTGGTGAGGTCGACGAGGCCGGGCGTGCGGTGCAGCGTCACTGGGCCGAGCTGGCTCGCAAGACCGGCATGCGGGTGTATGGGCCGAACACGCACGGGCTCGCCAATTTTGGTAACGGCGCGATTGCCGGGTTCTCGACAATGTTCATCGAGGTGCCGCCCATGGATGGCCCGGTGGCCGTCCTGAGCCAGAGCGGAGGCATGAGCGCAATGGTCTACGGCCTGCTGCGCGGGCGGGGTCTGGGTGTGCGCCAGGTGCACGCAACCGGCAACGAAGCGGACGTGACGGTCGCTGAAATGGCCTGGGCAGTGGCGCACGATCCGGACGTGAAATTGCTGCTGCTATACATGGAAAATATTGCCAAGCCGCACGTGCTGGCACGTACCGCAGCGTACGCGCGCACACGCGATCTGCCCATCATCGCGGTGAAGGCCGGCCGCTCGACAAGAGGGCAGCAGGCGGCGTCGTCCCACACCGGTGCGCTCGCAAATGAAGACCGCGTGGTCGATGCGTTTTTCAGGCATCACGGTATTTTTCGCGTACGCGATCCACACGCGCTGGCGTTGGCCGCCGAGGCCTATCTGAAAGGATGGCGCCCACAGGGCCGGAATCTGGTTGTGATCAGTAACTCCGGAGCAAGCTGCGTCATGGCGGCGGATGTGGCCGAGGAAGTTGGCCTTGAGCTGGCTCGGTTGGCGCCTGCCACTGAACAGGCGGTGGCCAAGTCGTTGCCAGGCTTCGCCACGACCAGCAATCCGATCGACATCACGGCAGCGTTACTATCCAACAGTGGCTTGTTTGGCGAGGTCTTGCCTGCTGTGGCGACGGATCCCACGGCCGACATGTTCTTCATCAACATTCCTGTTGCGGGTGCTGGCTACGACGTCGACAGGTTCGCGCGCGATGCGGCGCAATTTGAACGGCAGACGGGCAAGCCGGTGGCGGTGTCGGCCTGGCAGGAGTCTGTTGCCGCCGCGTTCAGGGCGCAGGGCGTCGCGACGTTTGCCAATGAAACCGAGGCGCTGACCGTTTTGTCACAGGTGGCCGTGCACACGGCCATGATGTGTAAGCCCTATGCGACATGGCCACCCGGCGAGGCGGTGGTGTTGCCGGCAAGTACACAACCTTTTTTGAACGAAGCACAAAGTCTCGCGCTCGTGGCACAGCATGGAATTCCGGTGGTTTTCCATCAGTTGTGCCAGACCGAAGCCCAGGCGCGTCAGGCGTTTGCCAGGATGGGCGGACCCGTGGTGGTGAAGGCCTGCTCGGCCGAGGTGCCGCACAAGTCTGAACATGGGTTGGTCGCTCTAAATCTGCACAGCGCAGATCAGGTGGCGGTGGCATTTAATGAGCAGTGCAACAAGCTGGGCGCAATGGGTGTCAGCAAAGATGGCGTGCTGGTGGCTGCCATGCACAAAGGCTTGCACGAGTTCATGGTTGGCGCGCGACTGGACCCCGACTTTGGTCCGGTTGTGGTGGTCGGCGCAGGCGGCAAGTACGTGGAAGCCCTCAAGGATTATGCAGTGCTGCTGACACCTTTCACCGCCGAGGACGTCAAAGTGGCTTTGCGTGGTTTGCGTATTGCGCCGCTGCTTGAGGGTGTCAGGGGAGAGCCCGCGCTGGATGTGGACGCGCTGGCCAATGTGGCGATTTCAGTGGGACGCCTGATGGTTGGAGCCGAAGGTCAGATAGCGTCGATCGACCTGAATCCCGTGATGGTCGGTGCAACCGGCGTGGGTGCCATGGTGCTCGACGGTTTGATTGAACGTGCGCCGGCCTAGGGCTGGTGTGGATATTTTTATGGGAAACAGAATGACTATTTTTTCGTTGTCCGTCCGGCAGTCCTTTGCGCGCCGGTGCGTCTTGATGGCCGTGGCCTGCATGGCGCTGGGGTCTGGCGCGTCGAGCGCCGCCTACCCGGAGCGCCCGGTTACGTTGATTGTCCCGTTTGCGGCAGGGGGGCCGACGGATGTGCTGGCCAGGGTGATTGCGCAAAGCCTGGGCCAGTCGCTCGGGCAAACCGTGATTGTTGAAAACACGCCGGGAGCGGGAGGCACGGTTGGCAACACCCGCGCGTCGCGCGCGCCTGCCGATGGGTATACGCTGTTGATTGGCAACGTAGGCACACTGGC
>CAIJKV010000222.1 GCA_903821335.1 uncultured beta proteobacterium | reverse complement strand
GGGCGGTTTTCTGGTGACCTACATGTCCTGGCACTGGATTTTCCTGATCAACCTTCCAATCGGCATCCTGGGGATCTGGATGGTGCGGCGACACGTCCAGGAACTGCCCAACGACGGGAAAGCACATCGTCTTGACCTTGTAGGCTTTATTCTCAGTGCGACATGCATGGCGACCCTGGTTGGCGGGTTCGAGGCACTTGGCCAGCCAGATACACCCTGGTCCACCGCCGGCCTTCTTATCGCGGTCGGGTTGCTCTGCGGGGCGTTATATGTCTGGCACGCCCGGCATCGCAACGATCCAATTCTCGATCTGTCGCTCATGCGCATCCAGACTTTCAGGGTGGCGACCCTGGCAGGCAACCTGTGCCGCTTCACGGTAGGCGCGACACCGTTTTTGCTTGCCATGCTGCTTCAGGTCGGCTTTGGCCTGTCGGCCATGTCTGCCGGGCTCATTACTTTTGTCGGGGCCATTGGCGCCATGATCATGAAGGTCGCCGCTCCGCCCGTTCTTAAACGGTGGGGCTACCGGCGCGTGCTCTCGGTCAATGCACTGCTCACCGGGGTCGCTGTGGCCTGTTGCGCAGCGTTTACCTCCACCACCCCGATCCCTGTCATGCTGGGTGTACTGCTGGTCGGGGGCTTCTTCCGCTCGTTGCAATTCACCGCAATCAACACCCTGGCCTATGCCGACATTTCGCACGCAAGCATGAGTCGCGCCAGCAGTTTCGCCGCGATGGCCCAACAGCTTGGTGTCAGCCTGGGCGTAGGCGTCGCCGCAAGCGCGCTCAACCTCAGCATGCGGCTGCGGTCCGGTCAAACCCTGGCCCCACAGGACGTCATCAGCGGTTTTCTCGTGATCGGACTGCTGTGTGCAATCGCGAGCCTGTCGTTTCACCGGCTACCTGACCACGCGGGTGAAGCGCTGCACCAGCGCGCCTAGATCCCTGGGTCAGTTGACCTGAGCGCCGGACATTCTGACGATTTCCTGATATTTGTCGCGTTCCGTGCGCACCAGGTCAGCAAACTGTGCCGACGTCAGTACGGGGGCGCTCGAACCCATTATCTTCAATCGTTCAAGAACCACCGGGTCGAGCAGCGCAGCCTGATACGCCTGATGCAGCTTCTGGACGACGGCATCCGGGGTGCCAGCCGTGGTGAACACCCCAAACCAGGTGCCAATATCAAAGGGGTTGATTCCCGACTCCTGAACCGTCGGTACGTCAGGCAGCAGCGCCGAACGTGTGCTGGTGGTAACAGCCAGCGCACGCACCTTGTCGTCCCCGATCAGGGCAGCCGCAGCGGCAAGATTATCAAACATGAAATCCGACTGTCCTGACAGCAACGCCAGTTGGGCAGGAGAAGCGCCCTGATACGGCACATGCATGACATCAATCCCTGTGCGCGCTTTCAAAAACTCACCGGCCAGATGACCCGCACTGCCCGAACCACCTGACCCATAGTTGAGCTTGCCAGGGTTTTTCTTTGCATAGGCAATCAGGTCCTGCAGGGACTGAATACTGTTCCTGTCCGCGAAGTCCTTGTTGAGTACCAGCACATTGGGTACTGAGGCCACGAGCGAGACCGGTGCGAAATCGCGCACCGAGTCATAGGGAATGGAGGCGAACAGCCAAGGGTTGATCGCATGCGTTGCCACGGCACCCATCACCAGGGTGTAGCCGTCTGGCTTGGCGCGGGCGACCTGGTCAGCCCCAATATTGCCGCCAGCACCCGGCCTGTTTTCGACAATGATCGCCTGACCCAGCATGGGTCTGGCTTTTTCCGCCAGCAGGCGCGCCATGGTGTCGAGCGGGCCACCAGGTGGGTAGGGCACCACGAAACGCAATGGCTTGGTGGGCCAGGCAAGTTCCAGGTCCTGGGCAGACGGCGGCACCTGTGGCTGGGTTTGGGCCTGTGCTTGCACCCAAGCGGTTGCGGCACAGAGCACCAGGCTTGCGCACCCCAGGCCCGAGGCGCGTAGGATCGATTGCGTTAACGTCTTCATGCAACACCTCGGCAGCGAAAATGATGACCGAAGTGTATCCCCTCTGTCAGGCAGTCGCTGCCGCGCTGCGACCCACCATCAGTGCAGGATCTGGCTCAGGAACAGCTTGGTGCGATCGTTCTGGGGGCTGTCGAAGAACGCGTCAGGCGCATTCTGCTCGATAATTTCGCCTTGATCCATGAAAATCACGCGATCCGCCACTTTGCGCGCAAAGCCCATTTCATGCGTCACACAGAGCATGGTCATGCCTGTTTCCTTGGCCAGCCCCACCATGACATCCAGCACTTCCTTGACCATTTCAGGATCGAGGGCCGAGGTCGGTTCGTCAAACAACATGATTTTCGGTCCCATGCACAGCGACCGTGCAATCGCCACGCGTTGCTGCTGCCCCCCGGACAGTTGACCCGGGAACTTGTGGGCCTGGTCAGGAATCCGCACGCGCTCCAGGTACTTCATGGCCCGTGCCTCGGCCTCGACACGAGGCGTCTTGAGCACCCAGATCGGACCCAGCGTCAGGTTCTCCAGCACCGTCAAGTGAGGAAACAGATTGAAATGCTGGAACACCATCCCGACCTCGCGGCGAATCGTCTCGACATGCCTCAAGTCGTTGGTGATCTCTGTCCCGTCAACGATGATCTGGCCGGCCTGGTGCTCTTCCAGACGATTGATACAACGAATCAGTGTGGACTTCCCTGAACCAGAAGGGCCGCAAATCACGATGCGTTCGCCGGGAGCGACATCCAGGTTGATACCGCGCAACACATGGAATTTGCCATACCACTTGTTAACGTCTTTCATGCGAATGATGGCATCGGCCATACCTGATCTCCAAAAATGATTCGAGCACGTAGCTCTTGATGCCGTTAACGTTTGTGACCGGTTGCCAATCTCTTCTCAAGCGACTGACTGTATTTGGACATCGAAAAACAGAAGGCAAAGTAAATCAGCGAGATGAAGACGTAGACCTCGATGCCAAAGCCGCGCCAGGCACCATCGGTCAGTGCCGCCTTGGCCGCCTGGGTCAAGTCAAAGATACCGATAATCACGACCAGCGACGTATCTTTGAACATGGCGATAAAAATACCAACCAGAGGCGGAATCACGATTTTCAAAGCCTGTGGCAATACGATCAGCCTCATCTGTTGCCAGTAGCTCAGCCCCAGTGATTCGCCGCCTTCGTACTGCCCCTTCGGAATCGCCTGCAACCCACCGCGCACGGTTTCCGCAATATAGGCGGCGGCAAAGATCACGATCGCGATCTGGGCACGCAGCAACTTGTCAACAGTCACGCCTTCAGGCAGAAACAAAGGCAGCATCACTGCAGACATGAACAGCAGACTGATCAGTGGCACCCCTCGGATCAGTTCGATGTACACCACACAAAGGGCCTTGATGGCAGGCATCTTCGAGCGACGGCCGAGCGCCAGCAGCACCCCGATCGGAAACGCGAACGCGATGCCGAACGTAGACAAGATCAGCGTCAGTGGCAGGCCGCCCCACAGACTATTTTCCACGTAGGTCAGTCCGAAGACTCCGCCCCACATCAGGACAGCCACAGCAATCAGGGCCACCGTCCACAGGACGACCAGGGACAGGTTCCAGAAACGTCGTACCCCGCTCAGGATGATGACACCCAGCAAAATACCGGTCGCCAGCAGTGGGCGCCACTGTTCGTCGTAGGGGTAAAGGCCGAACAGGATCAGACGGTGTTTTTCAACGATAAACGCCCAGCAGGCACCACCGGCTGCACGGCATTCTTGCGCGGTGGTGGCGTGCACACTGGACTTGAGAAAAGCCCAGTCGACCAACGCCGGCACTGCCAGCAAAAGCAACCATACCGACAGGATCGTCAGCAGCCCGTTCAGGGGCGAGGAAAACAGCTGTGTACGGACCCAGGTCCAGGCCGAAATACGCGTAACGGGGGCGTCCTTGGAAGCGACGGCAGAGGTGTTGGACAGGCTCATGTCAACGCTCCACCAACGCGATGCGCTTGTTGTACCAGTTCATGAATATCGAAATCGACACACTCACTGTCAGGTAGGCCGCCATGATCATCATGATGCCCTCGATCGCCTGGCCAGTCTGGTTCAGAATCGTATTGATCACAGCGACGATATCCGGATAGCCAATCGCGACGGCCAGCGAACTGTTCTTGGTCACATTCAGATACTGACTGGTCATCGGAGGAATAATCACACGCAGTGCTTGCGGCAAGACGATCAGACGCAGGACAAGGCTGTTTTTAAGGCCCAACGCATCGGCGGCCTCCCACTGACCCTGATTGACGGCCTGAATGCCGGAGCGGACAACCTCGGCGATAAACGCCGCCGTATAGGTCACCAGCCCCATGATCAACGCCGCGAATTCCGGGGTAAGGGTCACGCCGCCGACAAAGTTAAAACCCTTGAGCGCGGGCATATCAAGCGAAAGCGATGTGCCACTGAACAGCCAGGTCGCCGTCGGCGCCAGCACAAGTATCGCAAGGCTCGTCCACCCAAGCGGAAAAATCTGGCCGGTTTTTTCCTGCCGCTGGCGTGCCCAGTTGGCAAGCACGACGATCAGCACGATCGCGATCGCCAGCCCCGCCATCAGCCAACTCAGGCCATCACCCTGCAGAGACGGCATCTTGATGCCGCGATTCGAAATGAACACGCCGGGCATCGGGTTAAGCGCCTGACGGGGTCCGGGCATCGTTTCTGAAATAATGGCGTACCAGAAAAAAAGCTGCAACAAAAGTGGGATGTTGCGCATCACTTCCACGTAGACGCTGGCAAGTTTTGCGATCAGCCAGTTTTTAGACAGACGGGCGATACCGATAATCGTGCCCAGGATAGTGGCCAGGATGATGCCAATCACGGCCGTGCGCAGGGTATTGAGCAGGCCCACCATGATGGCGCGACCATAAGTATCGGCCGGCGAGTAGGCAATCGACGTTTCGCCAATCGCAAAACCGGCTTCACGACTCAGGAAATCAAACCCTGTCGCAATGTTGCGCAAACCCAGATTATGCAGGGTGTTGTGAATGAGAAACCAGGCGGCCGCGCCCACGCCGCACAGGGCAATGACCTGATACACGATCGAGCGCACACCGGGGTCATTCCAGGATAGGCGCCGTGCAGGTGCCGACACACTTGAATTTGGATTCGTCATGGAGGGGTCAGCAACGAAATAAGCGGGGCAAGGTACCCCATTTTTCACAAACAAGATACCCACGGCCCATGGCGTGAAGACCGCTAGACACGATGCACCACGCGCACAAGCAACATGACGCCGGGCGCGCGCTCAGGCGCGCCCCTTGTCACGCAGAGCAATGATCAGCGAATCGGCCAGGCATACATGATGC
>CAIJKV010000221.1 GCA_903821335.1 uncultured beta proteobacterium | reverse complement strand
GCCGATGACATATCCCGAAAGCTGGAGGAACCGGTTGAGGTGCAACCCGTCAATGCAAACATTGACGCGAGTAGCGCGATAGATAGTTTATTGAACACGTTGAGACCCGAATCGTCATGCTGATAATCAGACTTGCGCCAAACTGTCGCCTGCGATTCAGGCAACATCTTGAAGTCGTTAAATGACCGGCTCAGGTTACCATGAAGGCCGGGCTAGCCTGCATAGAAAATGATCGCTGTGGCCGATCGCGTGACGCGAGACGGCATGTTTGAACTGACCGTCTCGTCACGTCACTGTTCAATATTCAGGTGATGGTCCTTGACCAGCTTTTGCCACTTGATGATTTCATTGCGTCGAAACGTTTCGAGTTCGGCGGGTGTTGAGCCGATGACTTCTGCGCCGATCTGATTCAATCGTGCGATGACTTCTGGTTCGGCCAGGACTTTGCGCAATGCGACGTTGACTTGTTCAATGATGGGTGCCGGTGTACCGGTTGGTACAAAAATTGCATTCCATTCATAGCTTTCATAACCTGGCACACCTGCCTCGGCGATCGTCGGTACGTTCGGGGCATTGGGCGAGCGCTTGTCGCTGCCAACCGCGATCAGACGCACCTTGTCGCTTTTCGAGTGTTGCAAGGCCAGGTTCATGGTGGTGAACATGACTGGCACCTGTCCGCCCACGACATCCATCATCCCGGCGCTGCCGCCCTTGTAATGCACCGCCTCAAGGTGGGTGCCCGTCAGGGCGTTAAACAGTTCCCCTGCCAGATGCTGGGCGCTGCCGGGTCCGGACGTGGCGTAGTGAACCACTTTGTCCGGTTCCTTGCCCAGCGTGATCAGGTCCGGGACGGTCTTGACCGGGAAAGCAGGGTTGACGACCAGCACGTTTGGCACGCGCATGACCAGCGTCACGGGCGCGAAGTCCTTGAGCGTGTCGAATTGCATCTTGGCGTGCAGCGCCGGGTTCTGGGCATGGTTGGCCGCGTCCAGCATGATGGTGTAGCCGTCCGGTGCCGCCCTGGCGACCATGGCCCCGCCTATCATCCCGCCGGCTCCGCCACGGTTTTCAACGATCACACTCTGGCCGAGTTGCTTGGCCAGTTCGGGTGCAATCGTGCGACCCACATAGTCGGCCGTGCCACCGGCCGGGTACGTGACGACCAGCGTGACCGGTCGGTCCGGGTAGGCCGCCTGAACCGTCGCCGGCCCCGCCAGGCAGGCTGTCGCGAGCAGGCAGCCGGCGACAACAGTACGGTGCACGACAGCGCGGTGCAGAGGTTTGAACGGGTGCATCTTGAAATCCTGAAGATTGACGGGGCTCATTCCGGTTGCATGCCGACTTCGGCAAAGGCTGCGGCCCACACTTTAAGTTGTTCTTGCATGAAAGTGCCGAGTTCGGCTGGTGTGGATCCGCCCAGATCGAAACCTTGCCTGAGGATTTTTTGGCTGACTTCGGGCTTGGCCATGGCGGCCCTGAGCGCTTCGCTCATGCGTGTCGCGATCTCAGGGGGCAGTTTTGCCGGACCAAAGAGCGCTGCCCAAGTGCCAGCACCCAATGCGGGCAAGCCTGCCTCGGCAGCAGTCGGTACGTCAGGCAACAGTGGAAACCGTGCGGGCAGCAGCACGGCCATGGGTATTAACTTATCGTCGGCGATATGGGGCAGGGTGCTGGTCGGCGTGGCGAACGTCATCTGGACGTGCCCGCCCAGAATGTCATTGACGGTCGGGCCTTCCCCTTTGTAGGGGATCAGGTTCATATCCACCTTGCTCTGGTTCTTGATTCGGGTGAACATCAACTGTGTGACCCCGCTGTAGCTGCCGAAGTTGACGCGGCCCGGGTTGTCGCGCGCGTAAGTCATGAGCTCAGCAACGTTCTTTGCCGGCAATTTCGGGCTCGTCACGAGCAGGTACACATAGCGTCCCACCAGGGACACCGGTGTAAAGCTCTTGATCGGGTCATAGGGTGGGTTTTTCTTGAGTAGCGGGACCTGCATCATCGGCGTGTTCGATGCCAGGAAAAAGGTGTGCCCGTCGGGTTCGGACCGGACAACATATTCCGCCGCAATCGCGCCGTCGGCGCCGGGTTTGTTTTCGACGATGACCGGTTGACCCAGGGAAACAGTCATGGACTGGGCCAGGATGCGAGCGACCACGTCGGTCGAGCCGCCGGGTGGAAATTGCAAAACGATCCGAATGGGCTTGGTGGGCCACGTTTGGGCACCGACCAGGGGTGCCACCACTGTTAGTCCCAGAACAACCAGCAACCGTGCAACAACTTTGAGTCTCATGTCTTTCCCTCTGTGACGGCATGGCACATCTCGCAGGATGCGCCTGGCGCCTTTTTGTAATAGGTGTCTGTTTATTATTGCATTTTGTCTGGGTTATAAGGGGAAACAATCGCATGATGGCGCATGGTCAGCCAACCGGCTTTAAAATGTCCGGAATACACAAGATATTCAGACGAATTTACTGGGAATTGGCATGAATGAATTAAGGTACTGGCTCGTGCGCTCCGGTCATCAGTTGCTCATTGCGACTGAGGCCGGGGACGCCTCCATTTTCCCGTGTGGCAGTGCTTCCGATTTTGGCAATCCACCAGACGCCTTGCTGGTGGGCGAATGGCTGGGTCTGCCTTGCTATGTGATCGAGGCCGACACGTTGCCTGCACACCTGGCGGGTGAACTGATGCCGGTGCGCAGCCTGTTTGGTTTTGCCGGCCCCGAGGCGTTTGCCCTGGCCGGACGTGCCACCCAACTGATGGACTGGCAGAAAAACCACCGGCACTGTGGCCGCTGTGGCACGCCCACACGCATGAAGACCACCGAACACGCCATGCAGTGTCCGGCCTGTGGGCTCGAGGTGTACCCCAGGATCTCACCGGCAGTCATGGTGCTGATTGGCCGCGGCGATGAGCTCTTGCTGGCGCGCAGTCCGCACTTCAAACCGGGCGTGTTCAGTGCCCTGGCAGGCTTTGTCGAAGCCGGCGAAACGCTCGAACACTGTGCCGTACGCGAGGTCCGGGAAGAGGTCGGCGTTGAAATCACGAACTTGCGTTATTTCACGAGCCAGTCCTGGCCATTTCCGAATTCGCTGATGGTGGCGTTCTTTGCCGATTACGCGGGCGGCGAGATCACGCCTGACCCGACGGAAATTGAGGCTGCAGGGTGGTTCTCGATGGATGACCTGCCCAAGTTGCCGGATCACGTCAGTATTGCCCGTCACTTGATTGACGCTGCCTGTCAGGGGCGTTGATCGGCGTGGCAGGTGGTGGCAGGTGGTGGGTTTGGTTGACCGTTTGACCTAAATGGAAGGGTGCCCCGGATGAGCAAGAAAAAGAGTGACATCGACCCTGAAACCGAGGCGTTGATTGCCTGGTGCATTGAGGTCGAGGGGTTCCTGGTGGCAGCCGGTGCCACGCTACGCCAGGCGCAGGATCATATCGACGAACAGGCCGAATGGTTTACAGACCAGTTCTACGAGGGTCTGACACCCGAACAGGCCGCACGTGCGGCCTTGAACGACTAGAGAAAAGGAAGCAGTTATGAACAAGTTCCTGATAGCGGGCGCAGTACTGCTTGCAATGGTCATCTATGCGGTGTCCGGCTACAACGGGCTCCAGGGTGCCGACGAGCAGGTCAAGGCCGGGTGGTCTGAAGTCCTGAACCAGTACCAGCGGCGAGCCGACCTGGTGCCTAACCTGGTCAATACGGTCAAAGGTGCGGCGGCGCATGAGCAGGACACCTTGCTTGCCGTGACCAACGCGCGCGCCAGGGCGACCGGCATCAGCGCCACGCCTGAACTGATCAATGACCCCCAGGCGTTCAACAAGTTCGTGGCGGCCCAGGGCGAGTTGTCCTCCGCGCTTTCACGCTTGCTGGTGGTTGCCGAAAGCTATCCCGACCTCAAGGCTAATACGTCGTTCCGTGACCTGCAGGCACAGCTCGAGGGCACCGAAAACCGGATCACCGTCGCGCGTAATCGCTACATCCAGACTGTCCAGGCTTACAACATCAAGGTGCGGTCGTTTCCGGCAAACCTGATCGCGTCGTTCTCGGGGCTTGCAGTCAGGCCGAACTTTGCCGTGGCAGATGAAAAGGCTGTTTCAACGCCGCCCACGGTCGATTTTGGCACCGGCAACAAGGCCGGCACGACCAAGTGAAGCAGACCCGTGGTCCTGTCGGACAGTGGGGCGCCTCCTGCTGGAAGTCGCTTGCGCGCGGGTTGACGCGTGGTCTGTGGCTGTGGCTGGCACTTTGTGCCGGACTGTCTGGCATGAGCCTGGCCGCGCAGGCAGCGCCGCTTGCCGAGATTGCGCCCCTGCAGGCACGGGTCAATGACCACACCGGGACACTGACGCCCGCGCAGCGCGACGTACTTGAGGCGCGCCTGCAGGACCTTGAACATCGCAAGGGTAGCCAGTTGGCTGTCCTGATCGTCCCGACCACGCAACCTGAAACGATTGAACAATATGGGATCCGTGCGGCCGAACGCTGGAAACTCGGGCGCAAGGGCGTGGATGACGGTGCCTTGCTGATTGTCGCAAAAAATGATCGTGCCCTGCGCATCGAGGTCGGCTATGGGCTGGAAGGGGTCCTGAATGACGCCACCACCAAGCGGATGATTGAGGAAACCATCGTTCCGTACTTCAAGTCCGGTGACTATGCGGGTGGCATCAGTGCGGGGGTCGACCAGCTGGTTCGACTGATTGATGGTGAGCAGCTCCCAGCTGCGCCGGTGTCTGGCGCGACGATCGAGGATGACCTCGGGTTGTTGCTGCCGGTGGCCTTTGTGATCACGATTGTGCTTGGCAAGGTGCTGATTCGCCTGTTCGGGCGTTTGCCCGGTGCCCTTGTGACAGGCGGGTTGGTGGGGATCGCAGCGTGGCTGATCACCACGGCGTTGTTGGTGACTGTTGGTGCCACGATACTGAGCTTCCTGCTTTCGATGCTGATCGGTTTGTCGCGCGGCGGGGTCGGGGGTTCGCGGGGCGGCGGCCCGGGTGGCTTTGGCGGCGGCTGGGGCGGTGGCTCAGGCGGTGGCGGCGGGATGAGCGGGGGCGGCGGAGGCTTCGGCGGTGGCGGCTCGTCAGGACGGTGGTGATCAACGCATGAACGATACATCTCTTGCACCGTCATTTTTTCGGAAAATATGCGAACACCACTATGCGCCGACGCACGCGACCATTGGTCCGTGGTCGACCGAGGCACAGCACGGGGGGCCACCGTCGGCCCTGCTGGCGCATGCGTTGCGCACATTCCCTGCCAGTGGCAACTTCATGGTCTCCAGGATCACGATCGAAATACTGGGGCCGGTGCCTGTCAGCCCGTGTGAAATCCGTGTCGAACAGGTACGCGGTGGCAAGCGGATTGAACTGCTCAAGGCGCAATATTTTTCGCAGGGAAAACTTTGCATGATTGCCCACGCCTGGCGCCTTGAGATGGTCGAGGGCGCAGTGGTTCCCGTGCGCGAACCCTTTGTCTTGCCGACGCTGCCAGGCCCGCAGCCACAGGAATTTTTCCCCGGCATTACCTATTTTCCCTACGGACATGCATTGGAATGGCGGTGCGTGCAGGGGGGATTTACTTCGATGGGGCCGGCCACAGTGTGGGCCCGCTCACGCATCCCGCTGGTCGAGGGGCTTGAAATCGATCCGCTCGAATCCCTGATGCTCATGATTGACTCGGCCAACGGCGTCAGTGCCGAGCTCGACATCATGAAATGGACGTTCGTGCCCGTTGACTTGACTGTCGGGCTTTTTCGCCAGCCCGTGGGTGCGTGGGTTGGCATGACTGCGCACACAACGCTGGAAGGGCAGGGCATCGGGCAGACGAACACCGTCGCATTTGATGCAACCGGCAGCCTGGGGCGCAGCCTGCAAACCTTGTTTGTGCGGCCCAGATAATAGGCCGTTGTGCGCGCGTTCACGGCCCTGGATTTCGCCCATGGTTTGACGATTTCCGTAGCTGAATATTCGAACGGACTTGCCTGTAACGGATTGAAAGAGTTGGTTGGGGCGTCATGCCATCGACTGCAGGTTGCATTGCGTACAATGGGCACAGTACAAGAACGCCTGTCGACTGATCGGCGTGTGCTTTGGGGTAGCTGCGTGACTGTTATGCGTAAATTTGTTCTGGCCTACGCTGCAACGGCGTTTTCACGGGTTCTGGCCGCTGGCGCGGCGTCTGTCGGGTTGCTGGTCATGTCCCCGGGTCTTGCCCAGGCGCAGCCGATCGCCCCGCCAGGTTCTCCCGTGGCACCGGGTTCACAAGCGCAGGCCGCACCAGCACCCGCCTTACAAGCACCAGCCTTACCCGCGCGGGCCGCACAAGCACCCGCCGCACAAGCACCCGCTGCACAAGTACCCGCCGCACAAGCTCCACAGTTGCTGAGCATGCCGGCGTTGCAGGCGCTGGTGTCTCCGGTGGCGTTGTATCCCGACGAACTGCTTGCCCAGATGCTGATGGCCTCGACCTATCCGTTGCAGGTGGCGCAGGCCGTCATGTGGGTCAGGGCCAACCCCGGCGCGACAGGCACCAAACTCGAAAGCGCACTGGCAAAAGAGACTTGGGACAATAGTGTGAAGTCGCTGGTGGCGTTCCCGGATGCGTTGAATATGCTGGGCAACAAGTTGTCCTGGACCCAGTCTCTGGGTGACGCCTACCTGGCGCAACCTCAGGAACTCATGCAGGCGGTGCAGGCGCTGCGCTCGATGGCGCGCCAGGCCGGCAACCTGAACTCGAGTCCGCAAATGGCCGTCTCCACTGATCCGCAGGCCAACATCATTATCGCGCCGGCTAATCCACAGGTGGTTTATGTGCCGGTCTATAGCCCGGCAGTGGTCTACGGCGCCTGGCCCTATCCGGCCTATCCGCCCTATCCGGTCTACAACCCGGCCTGGGGCTATGTCGCGTTTGGCACAGGTTTTGCGGTGGGTTCGGCACTCTGGGCGTACCCGCGCTGGGGTGTTGGCACCATCGTGATCAATAACTACCGGTACAACACCTTCAATCGTGGCTATAACTCAGCACATTTGTACGGCACCAGCTACGCCGGCCCACAGCGTGACTGGCAGCACAATCCGGCGCTCCGTCAAGGCGTGCCCTATGGCAACCCTGCCGTCAGTGGCCGCTATGGCAACGTCGACGCGCAACGGCAAATCCAGCGCGCCCAGATTCAGGCCTCGCCGCAGCATGGCAGCAACTGGACCAAGAACGTCACACCTCAACAACAGCAGCAGGCCCAGCAAGCCCGCCAGAGTGCTCAGGGCGCGGTGAACCAGCACGCAACGCCGCAACAGTCGCCTCAGGCGCAGCAGTTCAAGCACAACAACGCGCAGCACCATTCCACGCGCGACGGTCAGTCCGGCGGCGGACACAACCATTGAGTCCGGTTCCGACCGACCCCCTCGCACGCTGACACGAGGCGTTACGACGACTGCAACGGGCCCATCAGGTCAGGCCAAATTCCGCAAGGACCGAGGCAGTATGCTGGCCGAGCAAGGGCGCCTCGCCGGGTGGTTTTTGTGACTGCCCGTTGCCCGGCACACCTTGCCAGGGCAACACACCGACACCTTCAATTGCCAGTGGCTGAAACCAGTCCAGATGCTTCATCTGCGGGTGTGTCAGCATGTCTTTGGTCTGGTGGGCGCGGCCAAACAGAATGTCGCTTTGTTCAAAGGCGGCGGTCCAGTGGGCAAGGGGCAGCGTGCTGATGGCTGCGCCCAGGCGTTCATTTAATTCGGCGGTGCGCGTGATCCGGCCAGCACTCGTTTGCAGGATCGGATCGGCCAGCCAGTCGTCAAATCCCATGACTTTGCACAGGCGCTCAAACATCGCATCGTTGAGCATGCCAACGTAGACCATGCCGTCAGTCGCGTTAAACAGTCCGGTTGGTGCGGCGAAGGCCTTCGGTGCTTCGTTGGGGAATAGGGCATGATCGAGCAGCAGGTAGGACTGGATCACCGTGCTGGTCTGGATCAGTGAAACCTCGATCTGGCGCCCGCGACCGCCCCGCGCGACGCGGTACAGCGCGGCGGCGACGTTCTGCGCGGCATAGAGCCCGGTCGTCATGTCAACCACATACAGGTTGATGCGGCGTGGCGTGCCACCGGCATCCTGGTTGACGCCCATGAGTCCCGTGACAGCCTGGATGGTGGTGTCGATCGCAGGTAAGTCAGCAAACGGCCCGCTCGGGCCGTAGCCACTGATCGACACATAGACCAGTTTAGGGTTCAGTTCAGCTAGATCGGCGTAGTCCAACCCCATGCGCGCGGCAACCCCGGGGCGATAGTTCTGGATGATGACGTCTGCCTGTTGGGCCAGGCAGCGCAGCGCCGTGCGCTCTTTGGGCTGGCGGGTATCGAGGACGACGCTTTCCTTGCCGGTGTTGAACGCGATCGACAGGGCGGTATGGCCCGCGCGGCGTCGGCCCATCTGACGTGACCAGTCGCCCGTGGGCGGTTCGACCTTGAGGACACGCGCGCCTTGTTGTCTGAGAATCATCCCGCAGTGAGGTCCAGCGATACCCTGGCTGAGATCCAGTACCAGTAGTCCCTGCAGGGGCAGGTCGTCGTCGAGGTGTGTGGTGTTCATATTTTTCTAGATATCAAGAACGACTTTTCCGATGGCACGGCGCGACAGGGTGGTGTCCAGTGCCTGGATCCAGTCTGAAAAGTCAAAATGTTGGGTCAGTGGCGGGGGCATCTGCTTGATGGCAAACGCGGTCAACATGCGGGCGAGCATGGGTTGCAGGACGCCGGCATAACGGCGGCGCTCGTCGACCAGCCCCCAGCCGATGTATTGTCCGTAGTTGTAGCCTATCAGTGAGGCGTTTTTTAAGAGCAGCAAGTTCGAGGGTGTTTCGGGAATGCGGCCTGCGGCAAAGCCGATGATCAGTATCCGGGCCTCGATCGCCAGGCAGCGCAGGGAGGCGTCAAACAGGTCACCACCGACCGGGTCAAACACCACGTCGATACCGGTATGGCCAGTCAGTTGCTTGACTGCGGCCGCCAGCGTGGTGGCCTCGGCCGGCAACACATGGTGGGCGCCGTTGGCCAGCGCCGCGTCGCGCTTGGCCTCGGTGCTGGCCGTCGCGATCACGCGGGCTCCGGCCAGACGGCCGATTTGCACGGCTGCCATCCCGAGTGCGCCGCTGGCACCATGTACCAACAGCGTTTCGCCCGCTTGCAGCCTGGCGCGCCCGATGAGTGCGCCCCAAGCCGTGCCGTAGGTAATGGGAAGGGCAGCCGCCAGTCGCAGGTCCAGTGCGTCGGGCACCGGGTAGACGGTGTCGGCCATGATGACAGTCTCTTGTGCGAAGGCACCCCAATCCAGTGCCGCCACCACCCGTTGCCCGGGTTGCAGGTGTGTCACATCGGGACTGCATTCAATGATTTCGCCCGAGGCCTCGGTTCCCGGTGTAAAGGGCAGGGGCGGTTTGCGCTGATATTTTCCCGATACAAACAGGCCAACGGCAAAGCCGACCCCTGCATGCCGCACGCGGATACGGACCTGGCCTGATTGCAGAACCGGGCGCTCGAGGCGCCGGATTTCAAGGTCGCGCCAGGAGCCGAAATGTGTGCAGACGAGGGCTTGGTATCCTGGCGTGTGGTGTTGCGTCATGGGTGCATTCTTGGTCGGTGTGGTTCACGGGTGTCTGATTACTGGGACTGAATGCCAACTTTCTGGATCACATCACGCCACTTGTCGTAGTCGTACTTCAGCACGCCTGCGAATTGTTCCGGGGTGTTGCCAACTGGCACCAGATTCAGGGCGATGATGCGGGCACGAATGTCGGGATCCCTGACGATACGGGCAATCTCGGCAGAAAGAAGTGCGGCGCGTTCCTTGGGGACGCCGGCAGGAAACAGCAGCCCCATCCAGGCATCTGGTTCAAAACCGGCATAGCCCAGTTCGCCAAACGTGGGAACGTCAGGCAGGAGCGCTGACCGACTGGTGCCGGTAATGGCAAGTGGGATCAGCTTGCCAGCCTTGAGCAGCGCCATCGACGACCCGACGGCAATCATGCCGAATTTGACATGACCTGCCACGAGGTCGTTGGCCAGTGGTGGCCCACCGTTGTAGGGCAGGTGCTCCATTTGCAGCTTGGCTTCTCGTTTGAGCAGCTCACCCAGAATATGCCCGGTGGTGCCCATGCCGTACGAGCCATAGGTATATTGACCGGGGTCGGCTTGCACGAGTTTGACAAGTTCAGGCAAGGACCGCGCCGCAAAGGTCGGCGACACGACCAGGATGACTGACGACAGCGCCACTTCACTGACAGGTTCAAAATCCTTGATTGGGTCGTAGCCAAGGTCTTGCATCAGCCAGGGATTTTGCACATGGGCTGTAAAGGTCAGCAGTGCGGTGTAGCCATCTTTGGGTGCCCGCGCGACCAGCCGTGTGCCAATTGCCGTCCCGGCGCCTGGTTTGTTCTCGACGATGATTGGTTGCCCCCACTTCTTGGTGAGCTCCTGCCCAACCAGACGCGCGACGGTGTCATTGATATTGCCGGGCGCCGAGGGGACAATGATCGTGATGGGGCGCGAGGGGTAGGGTGCCTCATCAGCGGCCCGAGCCAGCAGGCTGTGCGATAGCAGCGCCACGGCGGCGATTGCGGCGACTGGACGGCAGGCTCGCAGGAGGGCGCACTGGACTATTGTAGAAATCGACGCAGGAGTGCGCATCGTTGTATCTCCGGAATTGTTGTGACTTGACCTTCTGTAGAGATCAATGCTCTGCAGTCTATCAAAAGGAATTTTGATCAATTGCCGCTGTAAGATACAACCGAACAAGGGAATCAGACTGACGTTTGCCCTTTTTAAATCATTAATAAGAAATTAATAAAAAATTAAACCGCAGGGGAGACAAAATTGGAAAAGGTATTTCGGGTCGGCAATTGCGCCGGCTTTTCCGGGGACCGTGTGGACGCGGCCGGCCCCGTGGTGGATACGCTGATTGCGCTGGGTGGCCCCTGCGCGATTTTTTTCGAAACGCTGGGTGAGCGCACGGTGGCCCTGGCGCAACTTGAAAAACGGCGCGACCCAGAACGCGGCTATGAGCCGATGCTCGAGCGCTTGCTCGAACCGATACTGGTTAAATGCGCGACGCATGGCATTCCGATTATCGGCAACTTTGGCGCGGCCAACCCACCCGGCGCGGCCAGGGTCATTGCAAAACTCGCCAAACGTCTGGGCCTGCCCGACCTGAGAATCGGTGTGGTGTTCGGGGACGACGTGCGCGACCGGTTGAACCTGCAGACCCACGCCGTCTACGAAGCCGATACCGGGCTGGATATGGGCGGCGGCGATGTGGTGTCTGCCAATGCGTACCTGTCGACCAAACCGATCGTCGAGGCCCTGCGGGCAGGTGCCCAGGTCGTCGTCACCGGCCGCACCGGCGACCCTTCACTGGCCTTGGCACCGCTGATCCATCATTTTGGCTGGGCCTATGATGACTGGGACAAGATGGCTGTGGGTTCGACCGCGGGTCACTTGCTTGAGTGTGGTGCGCAGGTGACCGGTGGCTATTACTATGACCCGGGCTACAAGGACATTCCCGACCCCGCCAATATCGGCTTTCCGATCGCCGAGGTCGATGCGGCCGGGCGTTTGGTGATTACCAAGGCGGCCAACACCGGCGGACTGGTCAATGAGCAAGTCGTCAAAGAGCAGTTGCTCTACGAAATTCATGACCCCAGCCACTACATCACGCCGGACGTCATTCTGGACTTCTCTGATGTCACGGTCAATCAAATCGGCCGCGACCGCGTTCAGGTCAGCGGAATGCGTGGCAGCCCGGCACCCACCACGATCAAGGCGACAGTCTGCTTTGATGGCGGCTGGCTCGGCGAAGGCGAAATTTCCTATGCGGGACCAAATTGCCGCGCGCGGGCGCGAATCGCTGCCGATGTGTTGCTCGAGCGGCTGAAAATTCGCAACCTGGTGGTCGAGGCGCGTGTCGACCTGATCGGCGTGTCGAGTGTGCATGACGGCGATGGCGGGGCGCTGTGGCGCCATTCTGACGCCGAGCCTGAGGACATTCGAGTGCGCCTGGCGGTGTCGGCCCGCACCCAGGATGACGCCGACCAGGCCGCGCGCGAGGCGCTGGCATTGTATTGCTGTGGTCCGGCCGGGGGAGGGGGCGTGCGCTGGCGCACGACCCCGCGCATACGCACGCAGTCTTACCTGATGTTGCCCGAGGACCTGGCGCCTGGCTGCACGGTTCAGACCGCTACGGAGATCGCACCATGACAAATACTCAAACCCCCGAGGCCGGCGACGTGCTGGTCACCGTGCCGCTGCATGAAGTCGCGCATGGGCGTGCGGGCGACAAGGGCAATCGGCTGAACGTGAGCATCCTGCCCTACCACCCGCAGGCCTATGCGGTGCTCGCGGCGCAGTTGACCGAGGCGCGCGTGCTCAGTCTGTATGCGCACCGCGGTGCGGTCTCGGTCAAACGGTTTGACCTGCCTAAGCTGCCGGCTTTCAATTTTGTGATTGATGACGTGCTGGAAGGTGGCGTCAATGGCAGCCTGAACCTCGATGGCCATGGCAAGAGCAACTCTTTTATCCTGCTTGGCATGCCTGTGCAGGTGCCCAGGAAGTTCTTGCTGATTAAGCATAGCGAACCCCAAAAGGCCTAGACATGAAAAACATCATGAGAACGATGCGGTCAGAGACGTTTTTGCAGCGCGCCGTGATGCTGGGGTGCAGCATGCTGTTGAGTGCGGCGCCAGCCTATGCGCAGGCACAGGCGCAGAAAAAACCAGCACCGCCCTGGCCGGACAAAGCGGTCAGGATCATCGTCCCGGCACCGCCTGGCAGCGCCCCGGACGCGCTGGTGCGACTGATTGGGCAAAAGCTTGCACTGACCTGGGGTCAGCCGGTCACGATTGATAACGTGGTGGGCGCTTCGGGCAATATCGGCACGGATCGCGCTGCGAAAGCCGCACCGGATGGCTATACCTTGCTGTTCAATACCATCGGCCCGATCGCCGTGAACGTGACCTTGTTCGGTGACAAGCTTCCGTACGATCCGCTCAAAGATCTGGCCCCGATCAGCCTGGTCACCAAGATGCCCAACTTGCTGACGGTGAACCCGTCGTTGCCGGTTAAAAACGTTCAGGAACTGATCGCACTGGCCAAGACAGAGCCTGGCAAATTGCGCTATGGCACAGCAGGTCCTGGCACGACGCAGCACCTGTCGGGTGAGTTGCTCAACACGCTGGCGGGCATCAAGATGACCGCGATTCCCTACAAGTCCAGCGCGCAGATGACCACCGATGCCATCGGGGGTCAGATTGAAGTGCTGTTCCATAATGCGCCAGTCTTGTTGCCGCACATTCAGTCGGGTTCGTTGCGCCCACTGGCTATTACCAGTCTCAAGCGCTCGCCCGCCGCGCCAGATGTGCCCACCATGGCCGAGGCGGGGGTTGCTGATTTTGAGATCACCGCCTGGTTTGGTTTCATGGCACCTGCCCGCACACCCAAGCCGATCATCACCAAGATCTCGGCCGACGTCGCGCGCATCGTGGCGACACCCGAGGTGCGCGATCGCATTCTGGCGCAGGCCAGTGAGCCAATTGGCAGCACGCCCGAAGAGTACGCAGCTTTTATCAAAACGGAGGTTGTCAAGTGGCGCGCCTTGATCAAACAGGCCGACATCAGGCCTGACTGATCAGGCGCCGTTACGCAAACAGCTTGTCGTACGCTTGCAGCAGGGTCTGGTGCATAGGGCTGCCTTGCATATCTTCGCCGAGAGTCTCGAGGCCAAAGAATTTTTCGCTTCGATCAATCAAGGCTATTGCCTGGCGGACCGTATCCTGGCCAAACATCAGCGTCAGGGAGCGCATATAGGGTTTTGCGTCCTCAAGGTTCAGGATGCTTTGGACACAGCGGTAGACCAGGCGGCGGGTCGGGTTCATCTGTTTGTAGTGATGAATCCAGTCGCAGCCCTCCAGCACGGCATCGGTGTCGCCGATGGCCAGTGCCAGCAGTGCCTTGAGTTCGCCAATACGCAGTTCTTTCCAGGCGGTCCCGACCGGTATCGCCAGGCCGAGTATTTCCCACAACGGACGTTCGTCGTTCAGGTTCAGCGTCTGCAGATCGGCCAGCAGTTCGGCGCATTGTGCGTCGTCCAGGTCATGCAGGCTGACCAGCGCGGGGCGAATCTGGTTGCCGATACTGTTGTTTTCCCAGTCCAGGTCCTCGACCGGATAAATTTCCGACATGCCGGGAACCAGGATTCTGCAGGCATACGCACCTTGTTCGGGAAAATCCGCGACATAGATGTCATGGCCGTCACGCGCGATGGCGTTGCACAGCCAGGTGTAGTCTTGCTCGGTGGTGGTACTGAAATTCCAGTCCACGAAGGGAAAGTCAGGTTCGTCACCCATGAAGTCCCAGCTGATCACGCCGCTGGAATCGACGAAATGGATTTCAAGATTCGACACGGCGGTAATCTCATCCATGTCGAAACCAGGCTCGGGGAAGTTCTCAAGCGCGTCCAGTGCACGGCCTTGCAACAATTCGGTCAGCGCCCGTTCGAGTGCGATTTCAAAACGGGGATGCGCGCCGAAACTCGCGAAAACGCCCTGGTCCTTGGGGTGAATCAGGGTCACATTCATGACCGGGTAGCAACCACCCAGGGACGCATCGCGCACCAGAATACCGAAGCCAGCCTCGCGCAGCCCCAAGATGCCGGCGGCGATGCCGGGGTATCGGGCGATCACCTCCTCGGGGACTTCGGGCAGGCACAGCCCTTCGCTGATAATGCGGTACTTGATATGGCGTTCAAAAATTTCCGATAAAGCCTGGCTGCGAGCTTCCATCAGGGTGTTGCCTGCCGCCATGCCATTGCTGACATACAGGTTGCCGATGATATTGACCGGAATCCAGGTCTGCGCGCCGTCGCGCAGCCGCGTGTAGGGCAGGGCGCAAATGCCGCGATCGACATTGCCTGAATTCAGGTCGACCAGCACCTCGCTGTCAATATCGCTTTGCGGATTGTAGAAAGCGTGCAGGGTGGGGTTGAGCAACGCGGCGGGCCAACTGCCGTCTTCGGTGAGCGGGAACCAGCGTTCTTGAGGGTAGTGGACCACATCACGATTGGCGCGGGTGGCACCGAGGTGAAAGTGGGTCCAGAAATAGTGCGTGCCCAGGCGTTCAAAAAACTCACCCAGCGCGCTGGCGCGGGCCGCGAGTTTGGTCGCGCCCTTGCCGTTGGCAAACAGCATCGGGCAATCCCGGTCGCGCACATGCACGGACCAGATCGATTCGACCGGATTGAGCCAGGACGATTCGTCGAGCTGGAAGCCGCGACCAGCTAGCTTTTCCTGCATGGTGGCAATGGTTGACTCTAGTGAGGCATCTTTGCCTGGAATAAAGCTTTCGATTTGCATGTGGGGAGTGACCGGGTGATGATGAGCGTATCGCCGCGTGGGCGAAGGCGTGGGCGGACTGCGAACCCTCAATCATAGTCGACAACAGTTTTTAAACAGACAAAGGTGGGCGCGTGATCGCGGTATTGAACAAACCCTATGGTGTGCTGACCCAGTTCACACCTGACGGATCCCCCAATCGGACACTGGCCGAGTTCGGTTTTCCAAAAGACCTGTACCCGATTGGCCGGCTCGATGCCGATTCCGAGGGGCTGCTGCTGTTGAGTGATGAACCCGGGCTCAATACCCGCTTGCTTGACCCCGAACGTGGGCACGTCCGGTGCTACTGGGCTCAGGTTGAGCGGGTTCCCGCACCCGGGGCACTGGAAACGCTTGCAGCGGGTGTGGACCTCCAGGGAACCCGCACGCGGCCCTGTCGTGCCTGGTTGCTGGACCCCCAACCTGAACTCGCGCCGCGAGAACCACCGATTCGGGTGCGCAAGAATATCCCCGACTGCTGGCTGGCGCTCGAACTGGTGGAAGGCAAGAACCGACAGGTTCGCAAAATGACGGCTGCAGTGGGCCATCCGACCTTGCGGCTGGTGCGCGTCAGCATCGGTGCGTTTCAAATGGGCGACCTGGCGCCGGGTCGTTGGCGCGCGCTGACTCCTGCTGAACGGAAAAAGCTGTTTCAGGCACCTGTCGTGTCGTGAGGCCGGGCGCCGTCGCCTGATGATCGTCTCCAATTTGCTAGACTGAGCGGGGCACCAGGAGGTGTTCCGCTTTTTTCATGTCTTGCCGCTTATGCCTGGTTCCTGTCGCTTCGTTTGCGTTCTTCTGTCACTCCTGATGGCGTGTTGTGGCGTGCGGGCTGCCGAGCCCGACGCCGCGACCGCGCTCCAATGCCTGCTCAAGGCGTATCCCGAGGTTCTGGTTGAAGTCCGCGAGGACAAGGCGGTCATTTCAAGAAACGGTGAGGTCTTTTCCTACGACGAAGCACTCGCTGACCGGTCTTTTGAGTCGCTGCTGATTCGTGCTGACTTGCGTGCGCAAATGCAGACACCATACCCGGCTGAACCCCTGACACGAGGGCCAGCACAGGATATCGACCCGGGGCGCATCAGGTCCGATCGTTTTTTCAAAGCACTGTACGGCTCAACTGAAGCTGAGGTGCGCAAGCATATCCAGGCCGTGTACTGGGCGCCCTGTCGATGCTATTTGCCCTTTACTCAGTTAAATGGGGCAGCCGCAGCGCTCAGGGCCGTGGGCGATCAAATCGCGTCCGATCCCGTGCTGATGGCCTATATGACCACGCCGGCAGGGTCCTTTAACTGGCGCAACATTGCCGGCACTACGCGGCAAAGTGTGCATGCCCTGGCGGCAGCAATCGATTTCAGGCTGCCCAATAATCTGGGCAGGTACTGGCGTTGGGACGGTTGCCGGACCCACACCGAATGTCCCTACCCGGCGGCGCTGCTGGCCGACGACGTACTGCCCCGCATTGTCCGTATTTTTGAGTCCAACGGCTTTATCTGGGGAGGCAAATGGCATCATTACGATGCCATGCATTTTGAGTTTCGTCCTGAACTGACCGGGCCGCGCTGTCGCGATTGACGGCGTTGACGCCGCTTGCGGCCTGCGACGACGCTGGCACGCTAAACTTTGCACAATCATGAACCAGACAATATTCCCCAAAAATTGGCGCGCGCACCGGCAGGCCGTTGCCAGCGTCCTCAATCAGCGACAGCCCGCAACGGTTCTTGATATTGCGTGCGGTCTCGGGTGGCTCCCATCCAGCCTCAGCTATGGTGCGACGGTTGATGGCATGGATTTTTTTTGCGAACAGCCAGAAGGGTACCGGGCGTTCGCCAAGGCGGATTTCAACCTGGGTGTGCCCGACACAATGGGTCAGTATGATGCCGCTGTGTGCTGCGAGGCCATGGGATACCTGCAAAATCCGGGCATGTTCCTGGCCAGTGTGCGTCGTCATCTCAACACCGGCGGGACCTTCATCCTGTCCGTGCCCAACCCCACTTACGCGGGTGCCCGGGTGACCCACCTGATCCAGGGCGCGCCACGGTCCTACTCCGAGTTTGTCGAGAATATCCACCCCGATCCGCACATGCCGTGGCTGGCGCTGGGTGTCTACCAGTTGTGGCTCTTGCTCGGGCTGAACGGTTTTGCGCAAATCACTGTGCACGAAGTCGATGAACCCAAACCCAGGCACGCCTGGGAACGTCTGGTCGGAATGATCGCCAAGGGCTATATAAGAAGGCGCCTGCGCAAGGCGCAATCAGACCATGAGCGAGAGCTCTGGACGCAGGCACTTTGTGACCAGGCAATCTATGGCCGACAGTTGGTCGTTTCCGCAGTGGCCGTCTAACTTCAAGGTTTTCCAGACATGTCAGCAAATAGTCTTCCCACGAATGTCGCCGTGACGCACGACTTGACGCAATTTATTGCGCGATGCCGCTGGGAGGAGGTGCCGGCGCACGTACGGCATGAGGCCAAGCGCGCGTTACTGAATTATTTTTCGGTGGCGCTCGCGGCCTGTTACGACCCGACGATTGAAAAGGCGTCGCGCGTCTATCGCCGTTTTTCAGCCGGGACTGAATCGACGGTCATTGGTCGTGGCCAGCGTATGGACATGCTCAACGCCGCGGCTCTCAATGCGATGAGCGCGAATGTCTTTGATTTTGATGACACGCACATCCCCACCATCATTCATCCCACTGCGCCAGTGGCTCCGGCCGTGTTCGCACTGGCCGAAACCATGCGCATCGCCGGACCGGATTTTTTGCTCGGTTTTATCCTGGGCGTAGAGACCGAATGTCGCCTGGGCAACGCGATTTCCCCCGGCCATTACGCACGCGGCTGGCACATCACGTCGACCTGTGGTGTGTTTGGCTCTGCCATGGCGAGCGGCAAATTGTTGCGGCTGACGCCTGGGCAATTGACCTGGGCACTGGGTACAACTTCGAGTCAGGCCGGGGGTCTGGTTGAAACGCTGGGCACCATGTCCAAGAGTGTCGGCATGGGCAATGCCGCGCGCAATGGGTTGTTGTCGGCCTTCCTGGCGCAACAGGATTTTGATGGCCCGGCCAGGCCTCTTGAAGGAGTGCGGGGGTTCCTCAACGTGACCGCCGACCGGCCCGACTTCGAGGCGATCGTATCGGGTTTGGGGAGTCGCTGGGAAATTCTTAACAATACCTACAAGCCCTATCCCTGTGGTGTGGTGCTCAACCCGGTCATTGAGGCCTGCCTGGCGCTTTCGGCCCGACCGGAACTCGCGGGGGGCGGCCTGGACCGGATCGAGCGCATTGAACTGGTGGGGCATTCGCTGCTTCGCCAGCGCACCGATCGCCCGGCTATCAGCACTGGACGGGAATCGCAGGTTAGTGCCCAGCATGCCGTGGCGGTGTCCCTGGCGCGCGGCCGGGCCGGGCTGGCCGAGTTCAGCGATGCGGCGGTGCGCAACCCCGAACTGCGTGCACTGGGCAGCAAGGTGTGCTTTGTTGATGATGATTCGCTTGCGGTCGAGGCTGCGCGCGTGACCCTGACCCTGCAGGGTGCCGCACCCCTGACGGTGGCGGTCGACGTGGCACGCGGGGCGAGCGCAAAGCCATTGACTGATCAGGATCTTGAAGAAAAACTGCGTGTGCTGTGTCGCGATGGCGGGTCGGGTTGCAACCCGGCACGGCTGATCGATGCGGTGTGGTCGCTCGATACCGCCGAGGATGCGGGTGCGATCATGCGTCTGGCTGCAGGCCGGGGCTGACAGGCCGTTACGCCATTACGCCATGACGCCATTACGCCATTACGCCATTACGCCATTACGCTGTGACGTCGTGATGTCGTAACGCCATGACGCCATGACGCGGTGATGTGGTGACGACCTGCGCGCGTTATTCATATTTCAATTTCGCGTCCGTGATCAGTTTTTCGTACTTCACGGCCTCGGCGCGTACATACGCAGCAAATTGCGCCGGGGTATTGGCCGCGACCGCCTGGTCATCGGTTTCGAAACGTGCCCGGATATCTGGTGTCGCCATGATCGCATTGACTTCGCGATTGATGCTGTCAATGATCGCGGACGACGTCCCCAACGGTACAAAGAGCCCACCCCATAGTGTGTAGCTAAAACCGGGAACGGCGATTTCAGCCACTGTTGGCACATCTGGCAAGGCGTGCATGCGTGTCGTCGTGGTCACGGCCAGGGGCTTGAGTTTGCCGCCCCGGATTTGTGGCATTGCGGCCGACGCACTGCTGAAAAACATTTGCAGGCGCGCGCCCATCAGGTCCGATATCAGGGGGCCCACGCCTTTGTAGGGCACGTTGACCATGTCCAGGTTTGCGCCGAGCCCCAGCGCGACGGCTGCAAGGTGGCCCGGGGTGCCTGCGCCCACCGTCCCGTAACTGAACGCGCCCGGTTGTGCGCGAATCCGGGCAATCAGGTCGCTCAGACTGTTGTAGGGCGCGTCGGCAGGCACCAGCAGTACCAGGGGGGCGTTGCCGATCATCACGACAGGCACCAGGTCTTTCATGGGGTCGTAGCCCAGGTCCTTCATGAGCACCCGGTTGACCGTGATTTCCCCCGTTTGCCCCAGGAACAACGTGTAGCCGTCTGGCTTGGCGGCGGCGGCCAGGCGTGTACCGACCGTGCCAGACACCCCGGGTTTGTTTTCAACCACAACGCTCTGCTTGTAGGCAGCTGACAGCCGATCAGACACGATGCGGGCAAAGGTGTCCCCCTGGCCGCCGGGGGCATAGGCCACCAGGATCGAGACTGATTTCTGCGGATAGGACGGGTCTGCCGCCCAGACCTTCCCAGTCAGGGCGCAGGCGAGAACCGCTGCGCTGGCTGTGAGTAAATATCGTCGCTGTTGAAATAAGTTGTGCATGGCGCGCCAGTCCGTAAAATCAGCGGAAGTTGAAGGTGTTGACAGGCCCCGATCATCTGCCAATGTGGCTCGCCTGTCGAGTTGTTGTGGAGACAAAAAATATGAAAAAACCCATTCACGCCTTGCTGCTTGGTACGCTGTTGCCGCTGCTGACCCTGGCGGCGACCGCCGTGCACGCGCAGTCGCAGCCACAATCCCAGAGTCAGGGTGCGTTCAAACCGACCGCTTCGGTCAAGCTGGTGGTGCCGTTCCCCCCCGGGGGTGGCACGGATGCGCTGGGCCGCCTCCTTGGTGAAAAACTGACCAACCTGTGGCACCAACAAGTGATTGTTGAAAACCGTAGCGGCGCCCAAGGCAATATCGGCACCGCCTACGCGGCCAAGGCACCTGCTGATGGCTACACCCTGTTGCTCGCGCATCAGGGCGTGATGACGGTCAACCCCCACCTATACAAAGACACGGGCTTCAATGCCATCAAGGACTTTGTCCCCGTCAGCCTGGCGACACAACAGCCCTTCGTGCTGGTTGCCAATCCGTCGGTGCCGGTCACGACCCTTAAAGAGGTCGAGGCGCTGGCAAAAAGTCGCCCGGGTACGCTGAGTTATGGCTCCAGCGCCGCTGGTCCGCAGCTGGCGGTTGAAATGTTCAAGTACACCACTGGCTCGGATTTGCTGCATGTGGCGTACAAAGGTGCCGGCCCAGCGGTGGTGGACGTGCTGGCTGGCAATATTGATCTGATGGTGGCCAATCCCTCGTCAGTTGCGCAGCACGTGAAGGCTGGCAAACTGCGTGCCGTGGTGTTGTTTGGTTCGCAGCCGGTTGATGTGTTGCCAGGTACACCCACTGCTGTCGAGGCAGGCTACCCCACGCTGGGCGACAAGCCAGAATGGTATGGAATCTCGGTGCCGGCCGGCACGCCAGCCAGCGTCGTCGGCCAGTTGAACCAGGACCTCAACACTGCACTGTCGGATCCCGCAGTTCGCCAGCGCCTGAAGGATCTGGGGATGAATGCATCACCCAGCACACCCGAGGCCTTTGCCGCACTGATTCGCCGTGACTACGACTACTGGGGTGCGCTCATCCCCAAGGCTGGCATCCACACTGACTAACTCTGAAAACCGGACGACGGGTGCCGGGATGACCCTGCGCTGCCGTCGGTTCGCAGAAGAATTACTTTGTAGTGGTCGATGCCGTCGATGCGGGCTTCTTGGACTTGGACGACGATTTCTTGGCTTTGGAAGTAGACTTCTTGGTTGATGATTTCTTGGCAGTGGACTTCTGGGAAGTCGGGGCAGAAGTGGTGGCTGCCTGAGCAAGTGCCGGGGCAACCTGACCCAAACCAAAGACGGCGACGATCGCGATAGCTGCAAGTTTTTTAATCATAAGAATTCCTTGATTGTTCCTGTTGGATGCGGATTTTACTTAACTATGGTTACATTTTAATCCTCAATTCAACAAACATTTCTGAATCATTTCGAACCTAGATGACTAAATGCAAAACTGACCTGCTGACCGTTGCAGAATCAACACCTTTGGCCGATTTTCCAGCCAGCGATTTGCCGTTGGCGCCTGCAGAACAGGGGGCTGCAGCCCAATGGGAGGTCGACGGTGTAACACTTTTTCGTGCCATGGGCTATGTGGTCGGGTTGCTGGCTTTTTTTGTCGGCACCGCGCTCTGCATGCTGGGCTTTTCGCTGTCCAGTGGTGGCCTGGTCCGTGCGGCCTGCATGCTCTACAGCATCGCCCTGACTGCCATGGGTGGTCGTATCGTCCTGACGCGTATCAACCCTAGCCATGAGAGTCAGGCGGCCTGGATTGCTGTCGGGGCGTTGCTGTCTGCTGGCGCGATTTTTGCTTTGCTCACCACGGTACTCTGGTTGTTTGACCTGCCTGGCGGGTTTGACTAACCCTTGACATCTTCGCGGTGGGGTGAAGGCATGTTTAGTTTTCAGCATTTTGTTCGTTTGACGAGGTTGCTGGCGAGTCTACCGCTCTTGTGCGGGGTCAGCCTCGCGTGGTGCCAGGTGCAAACCGTTACGGCCAGTTTACCCACGCAGGCATCGGCAAAATGGCCCGTCCAGGCTGTGCGGTTTATTGTCCCGTTCCCGGGTGGGGCCAGCACGCTCGATACCGTGATCCGGCTCGTCACGCCCGAGGTCTCGCGCACGTTGTCCGTACCGGTTTTCGTTGAGAACAAGCCGGGTGCGGGCACGGTGATCGGGGTCGATGCGGTGGCAAAATCCACTGACAGGCACACCTTTGGCGGCGTCGCCAATAGCCTGACGGTCAACCAGACGCTCGTGACACATCTTCCCTACAACACGACAACAGACCTCCAGCCGGTGATCCTGATGGCCCGCACGGCTAACGTGCTGGCGGTGCGTCCGGACTTGCCGATCCATGACTTACGGGAGTTGATCGCTTACGCAAAACAGAACCCTGGCAAACTGTCCTACGGATCGTTTGGCAACGGCACCACGCCGCATTTTGCCGGGGAGATGCTTAAATCCATGGCTGGCATCGATATGGTGCATGTGCCCTATAAAGCCCAGGGACCGGCACTCAATGATCTGCTGGGCGGCAATATCGACCTGATGTTCGGCAATCTGCCTGATTTCCTGCCCCACATCCAGTCAGGCAAGCTGCGTGCGATCGGTACGACCTATCTGACGCGCGCACCCCTGGCACCCGGCATCCCGACGATCGCCGAACAGGGGTTGGCGACGTTTGAAACAGATTCCTGGTACGGTGTCGTGGCGCCGCGCAACATGCCTGCCGACGCGATCGCCCTGATGAACAGCCAGCTGAATCAGGCACTGCAAGAGCCGCTGATCAGGAAAAATCTTGCTGATCGCGGAATCGAGATCATCGGCGGGACGCCCGCCGCGTTTGGGGAGCATATCCAGAGTGAAATCGCCAAATACGCCCAGATCGTGAATAGTTCCCACATGAAAATTGATTAGGCCACCCATGTCCAACACACAATCTATCCAGCCCATCCGCGTCGCCATCGCAGGACTGGGCGCCATTGGAAAATCCCTGGCGAAAACGCTTGCTGGCGGCAGTGTGCCGGGCGTCGTATTGACTGCGGTTTCAGCTAAAAATCACGACCAGGCAGAGCTTTTTGCAGCGACGCTCGCGCACCCCGTCAAGGTATTGAATATTGACGAACTTGAACAGCACGCTGATCTGGTGGTTGAATGCGCGCCTGCGGCCCTGTTGCCTGATATTGTCGGGCCGTTCTTGCGGGCAAAAAAACAAGCCATCGTATTGTCAGTGGGTGCGTTGCTATCGCATCCCGAGTTGATCGTGCTTGCGAAACAGCAGGGTGCCACGCTGCGGGTGCCCACCGGAGCACTCATCGGCCTGGACGCCATGATCGCTGCCGCAGAGGGCACGATTCATTCGGTGCGCATGGTGACGCGCAAACCGCCAGGTGGACTGGCCGGTGCGCCTTACCTGATCGATCACCATGTCAATCTCGACGGCTTGACCGAACCGCTCAAGGTTTTTACTGGCAATGCCCGCGAGGCGGCCAAGGGCTTTCCTGCCAACCTGAATGTGGTGGTGGCCCTGGCGCTGGCAGGTATCGGTCCCGAACAAACCACGCTTGAAATCTGGGCAGACCCGACGGTGGTACGTAACACGCACACCATCGTGGTTGACTCGGATGCGGCAAAATTTACGATGACGATGGAGAACATCCCATCCGACAACCCAAAAACCGGCCGAATTGTCTCTCAGAGCGTGGTCGCTTTGCTGCGCAAGATGACTTCAAGCTTCAAGATCGGAACCTGACCACTCAGGCCACGACCGCCTGGAGCGGCAGGTCCAGTGTGGTGACCCGTGTCATTTCGCGTTTGTAGGTCTTGTCGTCAAACGGGCGCCCACGGTGCATGGTGGTGCGATTGTCCCAGATCACCAGGTCATTCGGTTTCCAGATGTGGCTAAACACAAACTGGGGCTGGGTCGCGTGCTCGATCAAGTCTTTCAGCAGCAACCTGCCCTCAGGTACCTGCCACTCAATGATCTGTGCGGCATGCGACGCCAGGTACAGCGAGCGACGCTCAGAGCCCGCGATGACGCGCACCAGCGGGTGTGTGGCGCCTGGAAGTTTCGCCTTTTCTTCATCAGAAAAATCAAAACCCATGGTGTGGCGTGAATAGACGATTGAGTGATAGACATGCAAGCCATCGATGACGCGTTGGGTCTGGGCATCGAGCGCCTCGTAGGCGGCACGCATATCGGCAAACTGGGTATCGGCGCGCACGGGCGGTACATTACGGCCAAGCAGCATCGAATAGCGCCCGGCGGGGGATTCAAACGACGCATCGGTATGCCAGAGACGGTTACTGATGCCGTTCATACGTCGGCGATCGTTTAACTCCAGAATCTGGCCGTTGGCACCGACATTGGAAATATCAGTCAGCGCTTCATTGCCAAACCGGTTCTTGGTCAGCACGGCTGAGGAAGTCTTCGCGTGCAGCACACCATCGAGCCGTTGGGCGAACGCAATCTGCTCACTATTTGAAAATTGCTGGTCCCTGAACACGAGTACGCCGTATTCGGTCATGGCGTTGCGAATCTGTTCCAGCGTCTGGGTGTCGCGCACCCCGCGCAGGTCGATGGCACTGGCCTCGGCCACGAACGTTGGATGCAGTTTCGTCAATCCGATGGTCATGCTGTTCCCCCAATATGCGGTGTGCGCGGATCGCTGTTCTGGTTTTCTCGGTCGCCCCCAAATATACCCTCTTGGATTCGGACTGGCACGCGAACTCGAATCTGACTTTTCCAACGCATTCGCGCACCGTTTTGGATCAGCGTGATGCTCAACAATGCGAGCCCTCTGCTATTGTCAAGTTATTCTTTCTGTGGGCAACCCACGTGTTTACCCCTGTTCACAACTGTTTTCATGTCTGCAACTCCGGTGCTACTATTTTGGGCGAATCCTCAAATCTGTCGTTATTCTGAAACAAACCTATGATTACTCCATTGAACGCACCCGAATACGTCCGCCACGAAGGCATCAAGAAATGGGTGGCGGCCATTGCCGCCAAGGCACGACCTGCACGGATCGTCTGGTGTGATGGTTCCAAGGAAGAATACGACCGCCTTTGCGCCGAGATGGTGCAAAGCGGCATGATGATCAAGCTCAACCAGGAAAAGCGTCCGAATTGTTTCCTGGCGCGTTCGTCACCCGATGATGTGGCCCGCGTCGAAGACCGCACTTTCATCTGCAGCGCAACCAAGGAAGAGGCCGGCCCGACCAACAACTGGATCGCGCCCGCCGAGATGCGCACCAAGCTCGATGCGCTGTTTGACGGCGCCATGGCAGGGCGCACGATGTACGTGGTGCCGTTCTCGATGGGGCCGCTTGGTTCGCACATTGCCCAGGTCGGCATCGAACTGTCGGATTCCCCTTACGTCGTGGTCAACATGGCATTGATGACCCGCATGGGCAAGCAGGTCTATGACGTGCTGGGCACGGAGGGTGAATTTGTTCCCTGTGTGCATACCGTGGGCGCTCCGCTCGCCGCGGGGCAAAAAGACGTCGTCTGGCCTTGCAATGAAACCAAATACATTGTTCAGTTCCCGGCCACCCGTGAAATCTGGTCCTATGGATCGGGCTATGGCGGCAACGCCCTGCTGGGCAAGAAATGCTTTGCTCTGCGCATTGCTTCCAATATGGGTCGCAGTGCCTACAGTGCCAACTCACCTGGGTGGTTCGCCGAGCACATGCTGATCCTGGGCGTGGAAACGCCCTGGGGTAAAAAATATCACGTGGCTGCGGCTTTCCCGTCAGCCTGTGGAAAAACCAATTTTGCAATGCTGATTCCGCCCAAAGAGTTGCAGCAACAGGGCTGGAAAGTGACCACCATCGGTGACGATATCGCCTGGATCAAACCCGACGCGCAGGGTCGCCTGCACGCCATTAACCCTGAGGCCGGTTACTTTGGCGTGGCGCCTGGCACGAACCAGCAGTCAAACCATAACTGCATCGAAATGCTCAGCTCGAACACGATTTTCACCAATGTCGCGCTGACTGACGATGGCGACGTCTGGTGGGAAGGCATGACTAAAGTCCCGCCAGCGCACCTGATTGACTGGCAGGGAAAAGACTGGACACCCGAACTGGCGCGTGAACAAGGCGTCAAGGCCGCACACGCGAACGCGCGTTTCACGGTCGCCTCGACGCAAAATCCTGTGCTGGATCCAGAATGGGACAACGCCGACGGCGTCGTGATCGATGCGTTCATTTTCGGTGGACGTCGTTCGACGACTGTACCGTTGGTGACCGAGGCGCGCGACTGGGCCGAGGGGGTCTACATGGCCGCAACCATGGGTTCGGAAACCACCGCCGCCGCCGCTGGTCAGGTCGGTGTCGTGCGCCGTGATCCCTTTGCCATGCTGCCTTTCTGTGGCTACAACATGGCCGAGTACTTTGATCACTGGCTCGAACTGGGCCGCAGCCTGGCGCAGGCGGGCGCCAAATTGCCCAAAATGTTCTGCGTGAACTGGTTCCGCACGGACGAAAATGGCAAGTTTGTCTGGCCAGGTTTCAGCGAAAACATCCGCGTGCTCAAGTGGATGCTTGAACGGATCGAAGGCCAGGCCGACGGTGCCGAGCACGTGTTTGGCATTACGCCCCGTTATCAGGACCTGGACTGGGCCGGTATGGACTTTTCACTGGAAAAGTTCACCACCATTACGTCCATTGACCGGGAGGCCTGGCTCAAGGAATTTGAACTGCATGCCGAGCTGTTTGAACGCCTGGCCCATGGTCTGCCGCCCACACTGTTGCAGATCAAGGCCAGCCTTGAGTCGCGTCTGGGCTAATCGGGCAGTACGGATTCCCAGCGGGTATCCGTGTCCAGCGGGTAAACCGGATGCGCGAGTTTCTTGTAGGGAAACCTTGCGTAGTCCGAACTGGTGACCCCGCCGCTGTCGCATTCCACGACCGCCTTGGATATCGGTACAAATACCGGGCGGCAATACATCCGGGACTTGAGCAACACAAACCGATGGGCGGCCGGGTCAATGCCGATATGGGTAAAAATACCCAGATCCCAGTGTTCCTGGGGGGTCTCGGTCACGATGACCTGTGCGTGGGGCAAATCAAATCTGACGGTGCGACCCATGCGGATCCGCTGGCCGGTATACGTGGGCCCGGTGATCACATATTCCCCGTCGGTCACGCGCCCGACCGTGCCTGACAGCGTTCGGGGGTTGGGCGTGATGCCCAACTGTGTGAGCGCCACCTTGTCGCCCACTGCAATGTCAAGATGTGCCCCCACGCCGGCCGCAATCATCTGCGCCACGGCCCCGGGGTCGCAAATGGGTCCCACCACGATATCCTCCAGCCCTTGGGCAAGCGCCTCGTGCAGCACAAGCATGTTGTCGCAGGTGCCGCCAGACATGCAGTTGTCGCCATGATCCAGCAACAGGACAGGGCCCGCGCCGGGTTGTTGCGCCTGCACCCGCGCGTGCGCAATCGAGGTCGCCAGCGGTTCACTTTCGTAGATGAAGCCGTCGCGGTTATCCCAGATAAAGCCTGCGATCACGTCGGCAAACTGTTGTGCGCCTTGCTCGTCGTCATCGCTGATCACCACCACGCTGATGCACGGCGCGGCAATATCCGCGAGCGAAAAGCCCGCAAGGACCGAGGCACCCAGCATGCCTGCACCCTCAGCCATGCGCGCCATGCCGACTGCGTCATGCATGGCGCCAATGTCGGTGCGGCTGCGCAGCGTATGCACCATCAGGGGTAGCCTGCGCCAAGCCATGACGGGGTGGATGCGCCCGTCGATCATGTCGAGCAACAGTCGCCCGGCGTGTGCGCCGGTTTCATACATGTCGACGTGCGGGTAAGTTTTAAAGCTGACGACGATGTCAGCGTTCTCCATGAGTTGGTCGGTGATTTTGCCGTGCAGGTCAAGTGCGACGGCAATCGGCGCGTCGGGCATCAGCGCACGCAATTTTTCCAGTAGCTCGCCTTCGCCGTCGTCGCTGTTTTCGGCCACCATCGCACCATGCAGATCGAGCATGGCCGCATCGCAACCCGGTGCCGCAGCCAGGATCGTATCGCGCAGATGCGTGTAGGCCGCCGCCGACACGCGCCCGCTTGGGTTGGCGGTGGCGCTGACGGCGACGACGACCTCATGACCCGCCTGCTCAGCCAGTTCAATGAAGGCTGCGATGGCGGTGCGGGACCCTTTGGACGCGGTATAGGCGTCGGAACCGTAAAGCGGGCCATGATCTCCGAAAGACTCGAGCGGCGTGGCGACGGGGGAAAACGTATTTGTTTCGTGGTTGAGACGGGCCACCAGAATTTTCATGGACTTAGCGCCCTGCCTGCTTGAGCATCGCGTGCAGCAGCACATTGCAACCCGCTTCCAGGTGGTCGGGACGTGCATCCTCGATCTCGTTATGGCTGATGCCATCCTTGCAGGGAACGAAAATCATCGCGGTCGGCGCGACGCGCGCCAGGTACACGGCGTCATGGCCGGCACCGCTGACCACATCCATGCCTGACAGGCCGAGTTCCTGTGTGCTCGCGCGTACCGCCTGGACCAGTGCCGGGGCGAAGGCCTCAGGCTGGAAGTACACGACCTGGCTGATGTCGATCGCCACACCACCCAGTTCGGCAATGCCCTGTGCGGTGGCGCGCAACTCTGCATCCATTGAGGACAGCGTCGCGTCGTTGTCGGCGCGCAAGTCGACCGACATTTTTACCGTGCCCGGGATGACATTGCGCGAGTTCGGATAGACGTCCAGCATACCGACGGTGCCGCGTGCGTTGGGGGCGCGATCCAACGCCAGTTGATTGACGGTATCGACCAGCTTGGCCGCCGCCAGCAGCGCGTCGTGGCGCAGCGGCATGGGCGTGGGGCCAGCGTGCGCCTCAGAACCGGTTACGACCACATCGAACCAGCGCTGGCCCAGTGCGCCAGTGACCACACCAATCGTGATGTCGTGGGCTTCCAGGACTGGGCCCTGTTCGATATGGGCCTCGAAGTACGCGCCGATCCCTCGGCAGCTGACCACGTCCGTGCCAGCATAGCCAATGGCCGTGAGCGCCTGGCCGACGCTGATGCCGTCGCGGTCTTTCTGCGCCAGCACAAAGTCAGTCTGGAATTCGCCGATAAACGCACCTGAACCCATCATGACAGGTACAAAGCGCGATCCTTCTTCATTGGTCCACACCACGACTTCAAGCGATGATTCGGTCGTCAGACCCGCGTCGTTCAGGGTGCGTAGCACTTCCAGGCCCGCGAGTACGCCGTAGTTGCCGTCAAACTTTCCGCCTGTCGGTTGGGTGTCAATGTGACTGCCTGTCATGACGACCGGCAAGGTGTCAAAGCGACCGGCGCGCCTGGCAAAGATATTGCCGACGCTGTCGACCCGTATCGTGCAGCCGGCGGCTTTGGCTTCGCTGACAAAGAAATCACGTCCCTGTCGGTCAAGGTCGGTCAGGGCCAGGCGGCAGACACCGCCTTTCTTCGTGGCACCAATTGCGGCCAGGCGCATCAGCGAGTCCCACAGGCGTGAGCCGTTGATGCGCAGGGCGGAAACTGAAGATTCGACAACGGCTTGCATGATGGCTCCGGGTGCTGAATATAAGCAAAACTCTATCGCCCAAGTGTAATGCGACAGTTCACCGCCGGAAAAGCATTTCGCATTGATGTTTCGCAAGGGTTCGAGTGCTAGACTTTGATCGCCGCTCAGCAGGCACCACTCAAAAGACGAGGCCAGCCAATGAAACTTGACGCAATTTCGCACCGTGACCGCAATACCAAGATCGTAGCCACGCTTGGACCCAGCAGCAGCGACCCGGCCATGATCCGCAAATTGTTTGATGCGGGCGTCGATGTGTTTCGACTCAATTTCAGTCATGGTAGCCACGCCGATCACAAAGAACGTTTTGAGGCCATCCGCCAAATTGAGGCCGACGTTGGCAGGCCGGTCGGGATACTGATGGATCTGCAGGGACCCAAGCTCCGGCTGGGTCGACTGGTTGGCGGTCGGCAAATGCTTGAAATCGGGCAGAAGTTTCGCCTCGACCTCAATCCTGCGCCAGGTGAAAATGGCCGCGTGCCCCTGTTGCACCCCGAGATTTTCGCGGCGATACAAGCCGGTGATGAGCTGCTCATCGATGATGGCAAAGTGCGTTTGCGGGTGCTCGAAAGCAGCCCCGCGCACGCCGTCGTCCAGGCCCTGAACGCCGGCATGATCTCGGATCGCAAAGGCGTCAATGTACCGGGTGCCATCCTGCCCATGTCCGCCCTGACTGAAAAAGACCGCGAAGACTTGGCCTTTGGCCTGAGCATCGGCATCGACTGGATTGCGCTGTCTTTTGTCCAGCGCCCCGAAGACATCATTGAGCTCAAATCGCTGGTCGGCAACCGTGCCTGGGTGATGGCCAAGCTGGAAAAACCATCCGCCATCGAGTCGCTTGAGGCCATCGTGGCCAGTGCCGATGGCGTCATGGTCGCGCGCGGCGACCTCGGCGTTGAACTGCCGCCCGAAGATGTCCCGGTCCTTCAGAAACGCATTGTTCGTGCTTGCCGCGAGGCGGGTAAACCGGTGATCGTGGCCACCCAGATGCTTGAGTCGATGATTGCGTCGCCGGTGCCCACGCGGGCCGAGGTCAGCGACGTGGCCACTGCGGTGTATGACGGCGTGGATGCGGTGATGTTGTCGGCAGAGTCGGCTTCGGGGATGTACCCGGTTGAGGCGGTCACCATGATGGACCGCATCCTGATCAGCACCGAACGTGATCCGCTGCAGCGCGTCACGATGGATGCCGTGCACTTCAGGCGCCATAGCGACGCGCGCGATGCGATCTCGGCGGCTATCCGCACCGTTGCCGAAACGTTGCCGGTCGCAGCGACGGTCGCCTATACCTCGTCTGGGGCGACGACCTTGCGGGTCGCGCACGAACGACCGCGCGCGCCGATCCTCAGCATGACGCCGGTGCCGGCCACCGCGCGCCGCCTGTCTCTGGTGTGGGGTGTGCATTCGATTCAGGCCCCCGATGTGCGCAACACCGAAGAGCTTGTGATGCATTCAACCGAAGCTGCCAGGAAAAACAGTTTTGGTATGCCTGGCCAGGCGCTGCTGATTATTGCCGGCACCCCCTTTGGTGTGTCGGGCTCGACCAACCTGTTGCGCGTCGCCTGGATCGGTGACGAGCCGGACGTGGTTTAGTGGGCGGGTTGCTCAAACACACGCAGGCCGGTCGGCACCAGCTTGACGTGCATGCCTTCCCTGAGCGCGGCCTGAGTGACGCGGTCGCGTGGCCATTGCACCTCGTATTCCACATGACGCGCGGAATCATCCTGCACCAGTGACGAGGTCAGTTCAATTTTGGACGACGGACCAAACGACAGGATCCGATCAATGACGGCCGGGATGCCGGGCTGTGTGTTGCTGGCCGACACAATATCCAGGTCAGCGGGGCGCGCAAAGGCCACCACGGGTGTGTTTTCCGGGGCGCCCGCATGAATGGCATGATCAAAGGTCACGTCGGCGATACGGAACTTTCCATTTGATACGACACCATGGAAACGGTTGACGTTGCCCAGGAACCCATAGGCAAAGGGTGTCGCGGGTCGGTTATAGACCTCTTCGGGCGTGCCGATCTGCTCGAGCCTGCCATGGTTCATTAACACGACCGTGTCTGACACTTCGAGCGCCTCTTCCTGGTCATGGGTGACAAAGACTGACGTTACGTGCAGTTCGTCATGGAGCTTGCGCAACCATTTGCGCAATTCCTTTCTGACCTTGGCGTCGAGCGCGCCAAAGGGCTCGTCAAGCAGCAGCACGCGGGGTTCAATGGCCAGTGCCCGGGCGAGGGCGATGCGCTGGCGCTGGCCGCCCGACAACTGCGCGGGAAAACGGTCTTTCAGGAACTTGAGCTGCACCATGTCCAGCAACTCATGCACTTTGTGACGGATCTGCTCTTCGCTTGGGCGTTCGTTCTTTGGTTTGACGCGCAACCCGAAGGCCACGTTTTCAAACACACTCATGTGGCGAAACAGCGCGTAATGCTGGAACACAAACCCGACCTGGCGTTCGCGGGCGCCTGTCAGGGTGGCATCGTCGTCTTCAAGATAGATGCTGCCTGTGTCGGCGGTTTCCAGCCCTGCGATGATGCGCAGCAGCGTGGTCTTGCCACAGCCTGAAGGACCGAGCAAGGCCACGAGTTCGCCCGCGTCAATGCGTAAATTGACGTTGTCGAGCACGCGCACGGCACCAAAATTCTTCGATACGTTCTTGACTTCAATGCTCATGATGGGTCCCGGCGGCGCGATGGTTCGGTTTGTTCCTGGCGCCATTCCACTACGCTCTTGATGGCCAGGGTCAGCAGCGCGAGCAGGGCCAGCAGTGACGCCAGCGCAAAGGCGGCGGTCGACTGATATTCGTTGTAAAGAATTTCCACTTGTAGCGGGAGGGTGTTGGTCTGGCCGCGGATGTGGCCTGACACCACTGCGACGGCGCCAAACTCACCCATGGCCCGCGCGTTGCACAGGATGACGCCATAAATCAGGCCCCACTTGATGTTGGGCAGTGTCACACGCGAAAATATCTGCCAGCCTGTCGCACCCAGCACGACCGCCGCCTGTTCTTCTTCGGTGCCCTGAGCCTGCATCAGCGGGATCAGTTCGCGCGCGATGAATGGCAGGGTCACGAAGACGGTAGCGATCACCATGCCAGGCACCGCGAAAATGATCTTGATGTCATGCGCGATCAGCCACCCTCCAAACCAGCCATTCGCGCCGAACACCAGCACGTACACCAGGCCTGCGACCACGGGGGACACTGAAAAAGGCAGGTCGATCAGTGTGATCAGGACCGACTTGTACTTGAAATCGTGCTTGGCGACCGCCCAGGCCGCGGCCACGCCAAACACCAGGTTCATCGGAACGACGATGGCGGTAATGAACAGCGTCAGGCGGATGGCGGCCCACGCGTCCGGTTCTGCAATGGCGGCCAGGTACAGGCCCAGCCCCTTGCGTAAGGCCTCGGTAAACACCGCCGCCAGCGGAAGCACCAGGAACAGGAACACAAACGTGAGCGCCAGCGTGATCAGGCCATAGCGCACCCAGCGGGCTTCGCCCGTGCCCTGGACAGGCGCACGCACGACGATGGGATGCGTACTCATGATTTCATTCCTGCCCGACGACGCTGCCAGGCTTGCAACAGGTTGATGATCATCAACAGAACGAACGACCCCACCAGCATCACTGCGGCCACCGCAGTGGCGCCAGCGAAGTCATACTGCTCGAGCTTGCCGATGATGATGAGCGAGGTAATCTCGGACACCATGGGCATATTGCCCGCGATGAAAATCACCGAACCGTACTCGCCGATGGCCCGTGCGAAGGCCATGGCAAACCCGGTCAGCAGGGCCGGCATGATGGTGGGAAGGATCACTTTCATAAAGATTTGCCAGGGTGTCGCACCCAGGCACGTTGCCGCTTCCTCCAGTTCTTTTTCGACATCTTCAAGCACGGGTTGCACGGTTCGCACGACAAACGGAATGCCGATGAAGATCAGCGCGATCACGATGCCGGAAGGGGTGAAGGCAACCTGGATGCCCCAGGGTTCGAGGAATTGCCCGATCCATCCATTCCCCGCCAGCAACGCGGTCAACGAGATGCCTGCGACTGCGGTGGGCAGGGCAAAGGGCAGGTCAACCAGTGCATCGACGATTTTCTTACCGGGAAATTCGTAGCGCACCAGCACCCAGGCCAGTAGCAAGCCAAAGACAAGGTTCACGCTTGCCGCCAGTGCCGCCGCACCAAAAGTGAGACGATACGAGGCCAGCACACGGGGTGAGGCCACTGCGACCCAGAATTCCGTCGGCGAAAGTGTGAAAGTCTTGAAAAACAAAGCTGACAGCGGGATCAGGACGATCAGGCTCAGGTAAAAAGTGGTCAGACCCAGCGTCAGGCCAAAGCCTGGCAGGACACGCTGCTGTTTCAGACGTGGCAGGTTGCCAGACGTGATGGGCAGCATGCCGGTCGGGGAAAGTGTCGCACTGGTCATTTATTTGCCGGTCGTGTAGATCTTGTCGAACTGGCCGCCGTCATTGAAGTGCACGGTTTGTGCTTCGGTCAGGCTGCCAAAGTAGTCCGCGACGGTAAACAACTTGATGGGTTTAAAAACGTCCTGGTGCCTGGCGAGGACTGTTGGCGTACGCGGCCGGATGGCGTGCCTGGCGGCAATTTCCTGGCCGGCGTCCGAGTACAGGTAGTCGAGGTAAGCCTTGGCCTGTTCGCGTGAGCCTTTTTTGGCCACGACGCGTTCGACGATGGCGACCGGGTTTTCAGTGACGATGCTGGACGACGGGTAAATGACGTCGACTTTGCCTTCACCAAATTCGCGGTTGACCGAAACCACTTCCGATTCAAACGTGATCAGCACGTCACCGATATTGCGTTGCAAGAAGATGGAGGTCGCGTCACGCCCGCCCTTTGCAAGGATGGGAACATTCTTGAACAGTTTGGTGACATATTCCTGGGCCTGCGCGTCGGTGCCGCCGGCTTTGCGGACCTGGCCCCAGGCCGCCAGGTAGGCCATGCGACCATTGCCGCCTGTCTTGGGGTTGACGACGATGACCTTGACGCCAGGCTCGATGAGGTCGTTCCAGTCCTTGATGCCTTTGGGATTGCCTTTGCGCACCAGCAACAGCATGGTTGAGGTCGTGGGCGAGGCATTGTCCGGGAACAGTGTGGCCCAGTCCTTGGCCACGACGCCGTTGTTGGCCAGGAAATCGACGTCGGTGGTGGTGTTCATGGTGACGACGTCGGCAGCCAGCCCGTCATTGACCGCGCGCGCCTGGGCACTGGATCCGGCGTGCGACTGGTCGATCTTGATCTCTTTGCCGGTCGTGCTCTTGTAGTGTTCGACAAAGGCGGCGTTGTAGTCTTTGTAGAACTCACGTGCCACGTCATAGGAGACGTTGAGCAGGGTCGTGGTCTGGGCTTGGGGGGCAGTCGGTGCCACCGAGGTCAAAGAGGTGACGATCGCCAGGGCGGCGAGTGTGCGCAAGGTATAGCGGGGTTGGATTTTCACTTGGCTTCTTGGTGGATGCTGACAGAATAGGGGTTCATTCTGCATGGGTTCTATAAAACCAAGAAGTAATAATTTTGTATTTATTTATATCAAATGGTTATTAGTAACTGTGTGGACGCGATAGATTGCTCGGGCGCCGGTGCTAGCCTCGCGTGCGCGGGTTCTATCGTGGATTCTATTTCTGCCGGCGACCGATGGCCAGCAACGCCTGTATCGCGGGGCTCAAGCCTTGATTCGGTTTAAGAGGCGGTGGGGCGAAGCTGCCACGACTGGCAGGCTGGGGTGACAGGGCCACCAGGGTCTCGGCATGACGCACCGCGCTGGATACACCGTCAACCAGAGGCACGGGGATCTGGTGGGCGATGGTGCGCGCCAGGCCAGCGAGCGGTGCGCCGGCGATGATGAGCACGTCGGCACCATCTTCTTCGATGGCGCGGGTGCACAGGGCTTTCAGGTCGTCGGCATGGTCATTCTGGATGGCACCAATATTTTTTACGGCCGAGTCAAGCGTGCGTATGCTGGCCAGCCGGTCCAGCAGGCCGTTGGCTTGAACGGTTTCGCGATACCAGGCCGATATGCGTCGCGAGATGGCGATGATGGAAAAACGCTGTCCCAGCATGCAGGCACTCATCAGGGAAGATTCCGTCAGGCCCAGCACGGGGATGTCCATGACTTCGCGCAGCGCGGCCACTCCGGGGTCGCCAAAGGCGGCGACGATGACGGCGTCGTGACCGGGCGCGTGGGCAGCCGCCAGTTCAGCGGCCGCATAGGCGCCGATCATGGCTTCGAAACGCGTTTCAATATAGGCGACCCCGAACGGGGCTGTCCGGGTGTTGATTTCAGTTCCGGCGCTGGCGGCCCGGCGGGCTTCCCGGGCGATCAGTTCAGACACGCTGGTCGAGATGTTGGGGTTGATGATCAGCAGTTTCATTTTGTGGGCGGTTCTATTTTTTCGGCAACAGCGTGGGGGCGGCGCATTGCAGGAACCGGCCACGTCCGGGACGCGGATGGAATTCCGTGCCATCCCAGACAACGTCACCGCCCGACAGGGTCACGCCCGGCCAGGCCTTGAGCACGATACCGGCGTAAGGGGTGTAGTCGGTCGCATGGTGCAGCATGTCGTTGCTGATTTCGACCTCGCGTTCATCCCAGATGACCAGGTCTGCATCAGCACCGATGGCCACCGTACCCTTGCGCGGGTGCAGGCCGTAGGCGCGCGCCGCGTTGGTCGAGGTCAGTTCAACGAACTTGTTGACGGTGATGCGGCCCTTGAGCACACCCTCTGAATACAGCAAGGGCATGCGGGTTTCGATGCCGGGGATGCCGTTCGGGATGTACGGGAATGCGACTTCTTTTCCGTCGGGATGCTTGCCGTGCGTGCCACCATAATTGAACGGCGCATGGTCCGACGAGAAGACCGTGAAGAGTCCCTCGATCAGCGCGTTCCAGATCACTTCCTGGTTGGCCTTGTCACGCGGGGGCGGGCTGCAGACGCATTTGGCACCGAGGTAATTGTCGTCTACGCCCAGGTCGTCGGCAGACAGGAACAGATATTGCGGGCAAGTCTCGGCAAAGATATTTAAGCCGTGGGCGCGCGCCCAGCGTATCTGTTCAACGGCCTCGCGCCCCGAGACGTGCACGATCAGGATAGGGACGTCAACCAGTTCAGCCAGTGCGATCGCGCGGTGGGTGGCTTCGCGTTCAACCAGCATGGGACGCGAACGGCCATGAAACCGTGGCGCGGTGTGGCCGCCCGCTTGCAGTCGCCGTGTCAGCCACTCAATGCAGTCGGCGTTTTCTGCATGCACCATGACCAGCGCGTTGTGTTGCTTGGCGGTCTCGAGCACGTCGAGAATCTGACCATCATCCAGCTTGAGGTCATCGTACGTCATATAGATCTTGAACGACGAATGCCCCTGGGCGATGAGTGTGGGCAGCTCCCTGGACAACACGTCAGGGGTCGGGTCGCTGACGATCAGGTGAAAGGCGTAGTCGATGTGCGCGCGGCCGCTGGCGCGGCGATGGTAGTCGTCCACCGCAGCTTGCAGTGACTGGCCTTTGACTTGCGCGGCAAAGGGAATGACCGTGGTGGTGCCGCCACACGCCGCGGCGCGCGTGCCAGTGTCAAAGTCGTCGGCCATGCGCGCGGGCGGCGGCATGGGTTGGTCCAGGTGACAGTGGCCGTCGACACCACCCGGGGTGACGGTGCGGCCTGCCGCATCGATTTCCTTGCGCCCCGGTGCAATCCCGCGGCCAAGCTGTTCAATCACACCATTGCGTATCCCGATGTCGGCCATGAAGGTGTCGGAGGCGGTCGCGACATTGGCGTTTCGGATCACCAGGTCGAAGGGCTGCGCGCTGAACGGTGCAGACATTTAATATACCTCTTGAAAAAGCCGCCCCCAGCCCTGGATGCGGCGCGTGTCGATATGGCATAGGCGCAGTGCTTTCCAGGTGACCGTGGCGATGGTGTCGTAGATGGGAATGCCGAGTTCCGCTTCGAGTTCGGCCGCGAGCGGCGCACCGGCAAGGTTGGTGCAGTAAATCGCGATGGCGTCGGGTTGGGACGCAGCGACCTGGCGACACATCTGCCGCAACTGGTCGGCGGTCACTTCCGAGAAACTGTAGTTGTCACGGATTCCCAGGTGCGCCTCGCCGGGGCAGGAGATACCGATCTGCTGGTAGTTGTGGATGATCTTTGCCTGCACGTCGTCGGTGTACGGCGACACGATACCCAGGCGGGTGACACCCGTTCGCAGCAAAATTTCGTTAAGCGCCAGCACGGACGTGCAGGCCGGGATGCCGGTGCGTTCGGTAATCTGGCGGCACAGGTGCGCATCGGTTTCAAAGCCACGCCATCCCGCGGCGGTACCGCTCCAGCCGATGCTTTGCACCCGCGCATGCGACAGCAGCTCGGCGCCGGCCAGTATCTCCGAGTTGTCGAACTGCGCCAGCGCCTGTTCGGACAATGCGATTTCAGTGACCTTGAAGCGGCCAAAGTGCACGCTGGCCTCGGCGATGTCGGCGATCATGCGCGTGGTCACGGGTTCAAGGATCGTGTTCGACGAGGGCGTCAGCATGCCCAGCAATACACGGTTGGCGAGAGTCTGATACATGGTCTATGCCGCAACCTGTTGGTCTTGACGCGCCAGTTGGGCCTCTTCACGGATCAGTTCCAGAATGTGGCGTTTGATGTGGTTGAAGGCGTTGGAGGTGATGTCGCGCGGTCGTTCCAGATCGATCACGATGCGCTCGCGAATCCGGCCCGGACGGTGGGTCATGATGACCACTTGTGTCCCCAGTATCAGTGCCTCGTCCACGCTGTGTGTGACGAACACGATGGTGCTGTTGTAGCGCTGCCAGATGGTGACCAGTTCTTCCTGCATGTCGAGCTTGGTTTGCGCATCCAGCGCGGCAAACGGTTCGTCCATCAGGATGACGGCGGGGTTTTGCAGCAGGGCCCGCGCAATCCCGACGCGCTGGGCCATGCCACCTGACAGTTCACCTGGCAAATGATTTTCAAATCCGGTCAGCTTGACCGCGTCGATAAAGGGCTGGGCGGCTTGCCGTCTGTTTTTCTTGTTCATGCCTTGCAATTTGAGTGCAAAGGCGACGTTGTCCCAGACAGGTAGCCATGGCATCAGGTTGGGCTGCTGGAAGACCATGCCGCGGTCGGCACCTGGACCCAGGATGGGCTTGCCCGCGACCAGGACCTCACCTTCGGTGGCCTTTTCAAACCCGGCGATCATATTGAGCAGGGTCGACTTGCCGCAGCCACTGGGGCCAAGCAGACAGACCAGTTGCTTTTTTTCGACCGACAATGACACGTGGTCGATGGCCAGCATGTCGGTTCCCCGCTGGGGGTCCTTAAATATCTTGACGATATTGTTGAGTTCAATGAATGACATGGTTGACCTTGACTGGCGTTGTCTCAATGCGACATGCTGGATTGCATCGTGTTTTGGTGACGAGTTCAATGGCGCTAGGCACGCGAACCCTGGACTGTACCCGCGTGTTGCCAGCGCAACAGGCGGTGCATGAGGGCCTTGATGAGCAGGTCTGTCAGGTAGCCCAGCAGCCCGATGCTGATCATGCTGGCGATCACCAGGTCGTAGCGCAGGAAATAGTAGGAATCCCACAGGGAATAGCCCAAGCCGCTTTTGACTGCGACCATTTCGGCTGTCACGGTCAGCATCCAGGCGCTGCCCACACCGATGCGTAATCCGGCAAAAATGCTGGGCATGGCGGCAGGCAGCACGACGAAGCGCAGCAACTGGCTTTCACGTGCGCCGGCCATGGCTGCCGCCCGCAACAAGTCACGGTTGACGGTTTTGACACCATGGATGGTGTTCATCAGTATCGGGAAAAATGCACCGAGGAACACCAGGAAAATAGCCGGTTTGTTAGCAATGCCAAACCAGATGATGGCCAGGGGAATCCAGGACACCGGAGGGATCGGGCGCAGCATCTGCAAGGTTGGTTCAAGGTTTCGCTCTGCCCAGCGCCACCAGCCAATGGCCACGCCCAGGCTGATGCCCAGTACGCTGGCAATGGAATAGCCGGCAAACACGCGGGTGCTGCTTGCCAGTGCGTCACTGAGCCAGCGACCGGAGATGTCCTGCGCCGATTCGTCGTAACCGAATACCCAGTCACCCCAGGTCAGGAAGACCCGGGAGGGCGCTGGCAGCAAGGCGGGCGGGAGGTAGCCGATACGTGCCAGGAACTCCCAGATCAGCAGCAGGCCGACCGGGACGACGAAGCGTCCTTTTTGGCGCCAGGCGTGCACGAGAAACTTGGTCATGAGGGGGTCGCCTTGCTTTAAACGGGCTTAATAGCCAAGCTCTTTCGGTGTTTTACCCGTCACAGAGACCAGGAAGCTGTAGTCCATGTTCTTGGTGATTTCGGTCGACACGTCTTTGGATATGTACTTCAGTTCGCGCATCATGTCGGCGATCGCCAGCGTGGCAGCGCGATACATGTTGTAGTCCGGGTAGGCATTCTTGAGTGCCTCGGTGGCGATACTGCGATCCAGTCCCGTGCCCTTGACGATGCTGTTGATCCAGCCTTGCTTGTCCGTGTTGAGCTGGTCAACCAGCAGCACGACCGCAGCGACTGTCTGGCGAACGGCTTCGGGTTTTTCCTTGATGACATCCGAACGGGTGACAATCAGATTGGTCAGTTTTCCGGCAGCCTGGTCATAGGGGAAATTAAAATGCTTGCCAACGCCACTCAGGCGAATCTGGGAGGCGAATGGCTCGACAGTGCCGATCAGTTCAACCTCGCCACGCTGCAAGGCCGCCTGGTGGTCGGCAGGGTTGGGAATGTTGACGAACTGAACGTCCTTGCTGGGGTTGATACCGTTTTTCAGCATCTCGCCGCGCATGTGCAAGTCCTGGGCGTTGCCGCGCGAGGCGGCGACGCGGAACGGTTTGCCTTGTGCTTTGAAATCGGCAATCATGGTCTTCAGGCCAGCCCAGTCATCGGCGGTCAGTGGTGTGGCAGTGGCCACGAGCAGTTCGGACCCTCCATTGACCTGGCCCGAGATGGCAACCAGGTCCATGCCCTTGTCCAGCCCAGTCACAAAGTGCAGGTAGGTGACCTGGGCGATATCCACGCTTTTTGATACCAGCGCGGTCAGGGCGTCATTGCCGGAAGTGAAATTGATCGCTTCGATATCCACACCCTTGGCCAGACCGGGCACCATCGCCATGGAAAGGCAATGGGCGCACTTGGCATAGGCCATCTTGGTGGTTGGATTGGTCTGGGCGGATGACTGCGCAGGCGCGAGAACAGCAAGTGACAGCGTGGCGACTGCCAACACACGCGTCAACAGCGTGCGGGCAGGGTTTTTAGCGTTGGACATCTTTGACTCCAGGTTGGTCAGTTTGACTGGATGGCGTGCAGCTGGCCGACTGAGTCAGTAGGCCTTGTCAGGTAATCAAGCAATATCCGTGCCACAGAGGGAGGAAAGAAGTTGTTTGGGACGTTAGGGTGCAGGGTGGCTTCAGCGCTGGGCGTTGAAGGGCGCCGCGAGGGGATTTTTGCACTGTATTGGTGCGCTGACGGACAGGTTGATGCACCAAGCTGCCGTGGGCAGCTGGTGATTGCTGGTGACCGCTGCTTACTGCTTACTGCTGAGTCTGGTTCTGCTGGAGTGTCTGAATGATCAACTGTTCCAGTTGCGCGGGTGGCAGGGCTCCTGAAATACGCGTCAACTCCTTATTTCCCTTGAAAATTGCCAGGGTAGGAATCGAACGGATGTTGTAACGTGCGCCCAGGTCCTGGTTGGCTTCTGTGTCAACTTTAACAAAGGCCAGTTGGCCACCATGTTTTTTTGCGGCGGCGATAAACGTCGGGGCAAAGGCGCGGCACGGGCCGCACCAAGGTGCCCAGAAGTCGATGATCACGGGCAGGGCGCTTTGCGCAAGCAGCGCGGCGAGCCCGGTCGCGTTGACCGCATGGACGCCCGAGAATATGGGCTGTGCGCAGGCACCGCAGGTCGGATGGTCGCCCATTCGGTCGTCCGGGATCCGGTTGGCCTTGTGGCAGTGTGGGCAGTTCAATTGCATGGTGCGCTCCTGTCAGGCAATATGCGGTGATACCGTATGGGTTCTGCTATCAGATTCCAGATGGCACTGTTTTCGGAAATTTCAAGCAAAAATCGCAGTCTGGACGCAATCCACTGGCAACTTCAGACAAATGCCAGTCATCCATTCATCAAACCCTTATCAAAGGACCCATTCATGGATCTCAGCCGCTTTCCACGCCGTCGTTATTCCCAAGGCCCGTCGCCCATTGAGTTTTTGCCTAATTTTACCGAGGCCCTGGGTGGCCCGCGCGTCTGGATCAAGCGCGACGATATGCTCGGCCTGACGCCTGGTGGCAACAAGACCCGCAAGCTGGAATTCCTGATGGGTGACGCGCTGGCCGCGGGCGCCGATACGCTCGTGACCTGCGGGGCGCCGCAATCGAATCACTGCCGCATCACGCTGGCCGCTGCCGTGAAAGAAGGGCTCAAGTGCCGTTTCGTGATTGAAGAGCGTGTGCCGGGTAGCTACCACCCGGATGCGACGGGTAACAATTTCATGTTTCGCTTGTTGGGTGTCGAGGCCATCACTGTCGTGCCGGGCGGCACCAATATGGCCCAAGCCATGGAACATGTCGCCCAGGAACTGCGCGCAGCAGGTCGCAAGCCCTACATTATTCCGGGCGGTGGCTCGAACGCTATTGGCGGGCTGGGCTACGTCGCCTGCGCGCAGGAATTGCAGCAACAACTGCTGGAAATGGGCCAGCCCATGGACTATGTGGTGGTCGGGTCGGGCAGTTCGGGTACGCACGGCGGGCTGGTCGCCGGGTTCCTGGGCAACAACATCCACATTCCCCTGGTTGGGGTGGGTGTCAGTCGCGACCCTGCTGACCAGGATCCCCTGGTACTCAAAGAGGCGCAGGCCATCATGGACCTGCTAGGTGTGAATATTCAGGTCCCGCGTGAGGCGGTCCTGAGTTTTGGCGACTGGTGGAGACCGAAATACTCAGTCCCCAACCCCGCGATGGTCGAGGCGGTCCAGATGCTGGCGCGTACCGAAGCCATTCTTCTGGACCCCGTCTACACAGGCAAGATCATGGCGGGCCTGATCGGCTTGAGCCGCAAGGGCTACTTCAAGCCGCAAGACAACGTGCTGTTCCTCCACACAGGTGGTGCGACGGCACTGCACGCCTACGAGTCCGTGGTACTGGGTGACCCGGCCGCTGCCGCCTGAGCAGTGCCCGGTCAGCGACGCAAATAATAAAACTATCGGAGACAATACGCATGCAACCTCATTTCCTTCGCCGCCGCGTGCTTCAAGCCTGCGCCGGAGCACTGGTGCTCGGCGCGGCCGGCACCGGCCTGGCCCAGACGGCACCTTTTCCGAATAAGCCCTTGCGCATTCTGGTGCCGTTTACGGCGGGCAGCGGGTCGGACGTCTACGCGCGGTTTTTTGGCAAAAAACTGTCGGAAATCCTGGGTCAACCGGTGATTGTTGAAAACAAGCCGGGCGCCGGTGGTGCAGTGGCTGTCCAGGCGCTCAAGGCCGATCCGGCTGATGGTTACACGATATTGCTTGGCAGTAACTCGCCGATGGCCGTCAACGTGGTCACGGTCAGAAACCTGGCTTACGATCCGGTCAAAGACTTGCGCCCGGTATCAGGCATGACGCGCTCGATGGCGGTGTTCATTGTGTCGAACCAGTCCCCACTTAAAACGCTGGCCGACATCGAGAAGCGCGGACGCGAACAGCCGCCGCTGAATTCCGGAACCTATTCGCCGGGCTACCAGTTGGCTGCGGCACAATTCACCTCGAAAGCGGGGACTCCATTCCAGACGGTCATGTACAAAGGCTTGTCGCAGACCATCACAGATGTCATGGGCAATCAGATCGACCTGGCCGTGGTCGACGGGACGGGTTCGGTCAATAGCGCCACGCAGGGAAAAGTGCGTGCGGTCGTCGTCACCGGCGACACCCGGCATCCTGAGTTGCCCAACGTGCCGACTCTCAAGGAAAGTGGTTATCCCGAGGCGGTGCACTACAGCTGGACCTCGTTCTGGGTCGCTGC
>CAIJKV010000220.1 GCA_903821335.1 uncultured beta proteobacterium | reverse complement strand
TGGTGCCCGGGGTCGGAATCGAACCGACACGCCTTGCGGCGGGGGATTTTGAGTCCCCTGCGTCTACCAATTTCACCACCCGGGCGCGGGGGACAGAGCATGACTGCTCAAGCAGGAAGAGCGCAATTATAAAGCCTCCTGAAATTTTTGCTTTGAACCGCATCGAACAGCTTCGTTTTGCTTGAATTCCCCCAGAAGCGCACCTGTGGCCTGCCACGACTTTGGTATGGCATGACTATTGCTTGCAGGAATATGATGTTCTGGCGCACGATGTTGGTCCGCACGCTGTAGACAATCAGGTCGCCCCGGGTAGACTTGTCCGGGCAGACACGAGCACAAGGAAAGCGCAATGACGTGGTCAATACTGGCGCGTGACGAACAAGGGCATTTTGGCATGGCGATCGCCAGCCGTTTTTTTGCCGTGGGCTCTTTGTGCCTGCATGCCCGCCGGGGCGTGGGTGTGTTGTCGACGCAGGCACTGATGAATCCGCTGTACGGACCGGCTGCGCTGGACCACCTCGGGCACGGGCATACGGCGGCACAAGCGATTGCGTCAGTGGTCGCCGGTGACGCGGGGCGCGAGCATCGTCAGATTCACGTTTTGCCGGCAAAGGGCCCTTGCGCCTCACACACCGGGGCGCAATGTATTGATTGGTGCGGGCATCTGGCGTTTAAACATGTCAGCGTGGCGGGCAACATGCTGGCCGGCCCCGAGGTGCTCGAGGCGACGGCGCAGGCATTTCTTGCCAGCGCAGGCAGGCCTTTGGCCGAACGTCTGCTTGCTGCAATGGATGCCGGGCAGGTCGCCGGGGGCGACAAGCGTGGAAAGCAGTCAGCGGCCCTGAAAATTCAGGCCGATGAAGACTACCTGCAGCTGGACCTCAGGGTCGATGACCACCCAGACCCGTTGCCGGAGCTACGCAGGCTGTATGAAAAAAGTCTGGAACGCTTCCAGCCTTTTCTAACTTGCTTGCCAGGGCGGACACGTCCGGCCGGTGTGACCGATCGCGCGCAGATTGAAACCGTGATTGAGCAGTTTCATCTTTTGCTTGAAAAAAATGACAACCCTGCTTGAGGTGCGCAACCTGCGGACGGTGTTTTCCAGTCATCAGGGTGATATTGCCGTCGTGAACGGCATCAGCTTTGACGTGAAAGCGGGGCACACTCTGGCGATTGTCGGCGAGTCAGGTTGCGGCAAAAGCGTCACATCGCTTTCCATCATGGGTTTGTTGCCCAAGCCGGCTGGCCGGATCGCTGGCGGCTCGATCCGGTTTGAGGGGCGCGAACTGGTAGGAGCCACCGAGCAGGCGTTGCAGGACTTGCGTGGCAATGGCATGGCCATGATCTTCCAGGAGCCAATGACCTCGCTGAACCCTTCCTACACCGTGGGTGAGCAAATCATTGAGGGGTTGCTGCGTCATCGCAATATCCAGCGAACGCAGGCGCGTGCTGTTGCGCTCGACATGCTGCGCAAGGTTCGCATTTCATCTCCCGAGCAACGTATGGACGAATATCCCCACAAACTAAGTGGCGGGATGCGACAGCGTGTAATGATTGCCATGGGCATGGCCTGTCAGCCCCGACTGCTGATCGCCGATGAGCCGACCACGGCGCTGGATGTGACGATACAGGCACAGATACTGGAGCTGATGCGCACGCTTCAGGAAGAAACCGGCACGGCGATTGTGCTGATTACGCACGATCTGGGCGTCGTGGCCGAAGTTGCCGACGAGGTGCTAGTGATGTATGCAGGGTGCATTGTCGAACAAGGTCCGGTGCACGCGATTTTTAATGAACCTCAGCATCCCTACACGATCGGACTCCTTGGGGCGATTCCCAGGCAAGATGTTCAAAAACTGCGCCTGACCGCGATCGAAGGACAGGTGCCCAATCCTGCCATGCCACCACCAGGCTGCAGCTTTGCCGAGCGATGCCCGTTCGCCGACGCGCAGTGCTCGACGCTGGTGCCTGCATTGCGCTCCGTTGGTGCGCAGCACGCGTCTGCCTGTTTTAAGGCCCCCCTCGATCCTGAACAACTGTTGGTGCCTGGCAGGCTGGAGGCATGCAAATGAACGGGCGGGCGAAGGCAACGGACGAACCCGTGCAAATGAACGGGCAGGCGAAGGCAACGGACGAACCCGTGCTGTTCGAGGCGCGGGGGTTGTGCAAACATTTTCCTGTTCGCCGAGGCCTGTTCAATCGCGTCACGGGGCATGTGCGTGCCGTCGATGGCGTCGACCTGACGCTCCATACCGGAGAAATCCTGGGGGTCGTGGGTGAGTCGGGCTGCGGCAAGTCCACTCTTGGACGCCTGTTGTTAAGGTTGATCGAGCCTACCCGTGGCACCTTGCACATGGACGGGGAGGATTTGGGAAGTTTGAATCCCGCTGCGCTCAGGCGACAGCGCCGGGCGATGCAGCTAATTTTCCAGGATCCCTATTCCTCCCTCAATCCTCGAATGACAATAGGCCAGGCCTTGCGAGAACCCTTGCTGATACACAAGTTGCACATCGGGCGCGAGTCCGCGCGCGTGGCTGAATTGCTTGATACGGTCGGCATGCGCGCCGAGGCGGCGAACCGATACCCGCATGAGTTTTCCGGCGGGCAACGCCAGCGGGTGGGAATTGCCCGTGCCCTGGCGGTCGAACCCAGGCTGATCGTCTGTGACGAGGCCGTGTCGGCGCTGGATGTTTCCGTGCAGGCGCAAGTCGTGAACTTGCTTCAGGACTTACAGCAAAATCTGGGCTTGTCCTACCTGTTCATCGCGCATGACCTTGCCGTGGTCAAACATATCGCGACGCGTGTCGCCGTGATGTATCTTGGGCGAATCGTCGAAATCGGCGACAAGGACACGGTCTTTACAGCTCCGCGTCATCCTTACACACAGGCGCTGTTGCAATCGATTCCAATACCCGATCCGTCCATCAAGCGCGACAGAGTCTTGCTGAGCGGTGACGTTCCCAGCCCGCTGAATCCACCCACGGGCTGCCATTTGCATACCCGTTGCCGTGATGCCCAGAAAAAATGCAGTGAGCTTGCCCCCGCACTCATGGGCGATGCGCGCCATGCCGTCGCTTGCCATTTTCCGCTCACGACACAGTCAGAACGCACGCACCTCGAAACGACGATGAACCCTGCAAGACTGAGGCTGCAGAAACTCCAGTCTGCTTTTGCCACGCCTGCGGTCAAGCTGACCGAACCCCCCACTCTTGAATTCCCCCGACAGGAGATCCATCAATGAAGCCCGGTATCCACAAAGTCCTTGGCATTGCAATCCTTGCGCTCGCCCCCGTACTCACTTCTGCCCAGGTATTGCGTATTGGGCTGGCTGAGGACCCGGATGTCCTGGATCCGACCCAGGCGCGCACGTTTGTCGGACGAATTGTCTTCGCTGCCCTGTGTGACAAGCTGGTCGATATCGACGAAAAACTCAACATTGTTCCCCAATTGGCGTCTGGCTACGAATGGGCGCCAGATAGCAAGTCGATCACGTTCAAATTGCGCGATGGCGTGACATTTCATGACGGTGAAAAGTTTGATGCGGCCGCGGTCAAGTACAACCTTGAACGCCATAAAACGCTCAAGGGTTCAAACCGGTCAGGTGAATTGCGCCCAGTCACTTCTGTTGAGGTGATTGATCCGCTCACCGTGCGCTTGAATCTCGACGCACCTTTCGCGCCGTTGCTGGCCGCGCTGGCAGACCGGGCCGGGATGATGGTGTCGCCCAAGGCGGCTGAGGCTCTGGGCGATAAGTTTGCGACCAGTCCGGTCTGCTCGGGTCCTTTCAAGTTTGTCGAACGTGTCGCTCAGGACAAGATTGTGCTTGAGCGCTTTGGCAATTACTGGAACAAGGACGCCATTCACTTCGACAAGGTCATCTACACCCCGATTCCTGACGCCACGGTGCGCCTGGCGAATTTGCGTGCAGGCCAACTGGATTTCATCGAGCGGGCGGCGTCGAATGATTTCGCGTCGATCAGGAAAGACAGCAAATTGAAGTCCAGCAAGATTACGGAAATCGGCTATCAAGGCATCACGATCAACATCGACAAGAGTGATCGCGCCAAACAAAACCCCCTGGGACGCGATGCGCGCGTGCGTGAGGCCTTTGAGCTGTCGCTCGATCGCCAGGGCATCGTGCAAGTCGCGATGGACGGTCAGGCAAGCGCGGGCAATCAATGGGTGCCGCCGACCAATACGTATTACGCCAGGAACATGCCAATTCCCAAGCGCGACGTCGCGCGCGCCAAGGCCCTGCTCAAGGAGGCGGGTGTGACCAACCCGACGTTCACGCTGATGACGCCTACCACCTCTGATTCGCAAAAGATTGCACAGGTCGTGCAGGCGATGGCAAAAGAGGCAGGTTTCGACGTCAAGATCCAGTCAACCGAGTTTGCGACCTCCTTGAATCTGGCAGACAAGGGTGACTTTGACGCCTACGTGCTGGCCTGGAGCGGGCGTGCCGATCCCGACGGCAATATCTACAGTTTTGCAGCCTGCAAACAGCCACTGAATTACGCGGGCTACTGCAAGCCAGAAACGGATGCCTGGCTGAATGCGTCACGCTCAAGCCTGAACCCGGTTGAACGAGGCAAGAACTACGACATGATTGCCACCGAGCTGCTCAAGGAGCGCCCGATTGTCTATCTCTTTCACCGCGACTGGTTGTGGGCCTATTCCGCCAGGCTTGGCGGCGTCAAGGAAATCCCGGACGGGCTGTTGCGCCTGACCGGCCTGCAGTTCAACTAGCTTGCCCGCGTAATCAACAGGCCGAAAAGATGTTTGCATTTTTCCTTCGCCGCCTGGTGTCGTTGTTGCCGACACTGGTGTTCGTATCCATGCTCATCTTTGGCCTGCAGCAACTTCTTCCCGGGGATCCCGCGCAAATTCTGGCGGGTGAGGATCAAAGCCCTGAACTGATCGCCCATCTGCGAGAAAAACTGCATCTCGATGAACCGCTGCCCGTGCGCTACTTCTACTGGATGCGCGGCGTACTGCATGGCGACTTGGGTGAGTCGGTTCGCACCCAGCAACCCGTGCTCGAGCTGATCCTTCAAAAATTGCCTGTCACCGCCGAGCTTGCCTTCCTGGCCATGCTGATCGGCCTGGTGATCAGTATTCCGGCTGGGGTCGTCGCTGCGATACGGCCCGGTACGTTCTGGGATGTCGGCGCCACGGTGTTTGCCTTGTCGGGCTTGTCCATCCCGCATTTCTGGCTGGGGATCCTGATGATCCTGTTTTTTTCCGTTGATCTGGGCTGGTTGCCTGCCTCGGGCTATGTCAACCCGCTCGAGGACCTGCGGGCAAATCTGGCGGCCATGATCATGCCGGCACTTGTTCTTGGGACAGGAATCTCGGCCGTGCTGATGCGCCATACCCGAAGCTCGATGTTGCAAGTGCTGGGTGCAGACTATGTGCGCACGGCGCGCGCCAAAGGCCTGAGCGAGCGCGTCGTGGTGCTCAAGCACGCATTGCGCAATGCCCTGACACCGGTCATTACCCTGGCGGCACTTGAACTGGGCGCATTGCTGTCCGGTGCTGTGCTGACTGAGCAAGTTTTCACGATCCCCGGCTTTGGCAAGCTCATTATCGATGCGGTCTTCAACCGCGACTATGCGGTCGTGCAGGGCGTGGTCCTGGTGACGGCGACGGCATATATCCTGTTGAATCTGATGGCTGATATCGCCTATTTTGTATTTAACCCACGGCTTGTACACGCATGACACAGTCATCTTCCATGACAACCCCTACCACGCGTGGCGCTCGGCAGGCCGACCGCACCCACCGCGAGGCGGGCCCTTGGCTGCGCGCCTTTCGAAAACTGATACACAATCGCATGGCAAGCCTGGGCTTTGCGACGATCTTGTTTTTCATGTTGCTGGCGATTTTTGCGCCCTGGGTGTCCCCGGACGATCCTCTCGCAACAAGCTGGGGGGCGATTCGCAAGGCGCCAAGTCTTGAGCACTGGTTTGGCACCGATGAGCTTGGGCGCGATGTCCTGTCCCGCGTGATCTGGGGTGCGCGGGCCTCGCTGCTGGCGGGTGTGGTCTCCGTGGTCATTTCCATGGTTCTCGGGGTGGCGCTGGGCCTGCTTGCCGGCTTGTTGGGCGGCAGCGTCGATGCTGTGATCTCGCGCATGACGGATGCGTTTCTCGCTTGCCCGTTCCTGATCCTCGCCATCGCGCTTGCGGCCTTCCTCGGCCCGAACCTGACCAACGCGATGATCGCCATCGGGGTGTCGGCCGCCCCGATTTTTGTGCGCCTGACGCGCGCGCAAGTGCTGAATGTGAAAGTCGAAGACTACATTGAGGCCGCCCGCGCCATCGGCTGTTCACCTATGCGGATCGCGTTTGCCCACATCCTGCCGAACATTACCCCGCCGCTGATCGTGCAGGCGACCCTGGCGATTGCCTCAGCGGTCATTGCCGAGGCCAGTTTGTCATTCCTGGGCTTGGGGCAGCAACCGCCCGACCCAAGTTGGGGCAGCATGCTCAACACCGCCAAAAATTTCATGGAAGACGCCCCCTGGATGGCGATCTGGCCGGGGATCGCCATTTTTACGCTGGTGCTTGCGTTCAACCTGTTGGGCGACGGCTTGCGCGACGCACTCGATCCACGCAGCCGATAGCTGCGGTAACTTATTGATTTGTATAAAATTTCGGTTCGATAGAAGGCGTGGCCGCCTGATGCCTTGAAATTCCTGATTTGACCCCCAGATATTGACCCGTATGGCCCCACAGCCTCTTGAGCCGGCTGTCCGGAGGGCCACCTGTTCTGTGGACAACTTTTCTAGTGAGCACCATGAATCAAACGACTCCTAATGCAGAGGCTTCGCAAACCCTGGGTTTTCAGGCCGAGGTCAAGCAACTGCTGCACCTGATGATCCATTCCTTGTACAGCAACAAGGAAATCTTCCTGCGCGAACTCGTCTCCAATGCTTCGGACGCCTGCGACAAGCTGCGTTTTGAGGCCATCGACCAACCGGACTTGCTTGAAGGTGGCGGTGAACTGCACATTCGCGTTGATTTCGACAAGGACGCGCGCACCATCACGGTTTCCGATAATGGCGTGGGCCTGTCGCGCGACGAAGCGATTTCCCATCTGGGTACGATCGCCCGTTCAGGTACCAAAGAGTTTTTTTCCAAACTCACGGGCGACAACCAGAAAGATGCGCAACTGATTGGTCAGTTCGGCGTGGGTTTCTATTCCTCGTTCATCGTGGCCGACAAGGTCGTCGTGCGCAGCCGCCGCGCCGGCAGCCCGGCCAACCAGGCAATCGCCTGGGAATCAGATGGACAGGGCGAGTTCAATATCTCGACCATCGAGAAGGTCGGACGTGGCACCGAAGTGGTGTTGCATCTGCGCGCGGACGAAGACGAATTTTTAAGTGGCTGGAAGCTGCGCGAAATCTTGCGCCGTTATTCCGACCACATTTCGCTGCCTGTTGAAATGCGCAAGGAAGAATGGGACAAGGACAAGTCCGAGCAGGTCAAGTCTGACGAGTGGGAGCCTGTCAACCAGGCCAACGCGCTCTGGACGCGCAACAAGTCGGAAATCACCGACGAACAATACCGCGAGTTCTACAAGCATGTCTCGCACGACTTTGACGACCCCCTTGCGTGGACGCACAACCGCGTCGAAGGGCGCAGCGAATACACGCAATTGCTCTTTATTCCGAAGCATGCGCCCTTTGATATGTGGGACCGTGATGCGCGTCGTGGCGTCAAGCTCTACGTCAAACGTGTTTTCATCATGGACGACGCTGAACAGTTACTGCCATCCTATCTGCGTTTTGTGCGTGGGGTGATTGATTCGGCCGATCTGCCCTTGAACGTGTCGCGCGAAATCCTTCAGGAAAGCCGTGACGTGCGCGTGATCCGCGAGGGTTCGACCAAGCGCATCCTCAGCCTGCTGGAAGATCTGGCAGAAAATCGTAAAGAAGACTACGCCACGTTCTGGACCGAATTTGGCCAAGTACTGAAAGAGGGCACCGGCGAGGACGCAACCAATCTTGAACGCATCGCCAAGCTATTGCGTTTTGCCTCGACCAAGGACGACAGCGATGCACAGGTCGTCTCGCTGGCCGATTACCTGTCTCGGATGAAAGAAGGTCAGGACAAGATTTACTACGTGACGGCCGATAGCTACACCGCGGGCCGCAACAGCCCTCACCTTGAAATCTTCCGCAAGAAAGGCATCGAAGTGCTGGTGATGTGGGATCGTGTCGACGAATGGATGTTGTCGCACCTGCGCGAGTTCGATGGTAAGCAACTGGTGTCCGTTGCCAAGGGCGGACTCGATCTTGAAGCGCTGGCTGACGAGCAGGAAAAGAAGCATCAGACCGAAGTCGCCGAGCAATTCAAGCCCTTGGTCGAGCGCCTTCAGGAAGTGCTTAAAGATCGCGTCAAGGAAGTTCGCGTGACCGCCCGGCTGGTCGATTCGCCGTCTTGCGTGGTTGTGGGGCAGAACGACCTGAGCCCGCACCTGCAGCGCATGCTCAAGGCCGCCGGCCAAGAGGCACCGAACGTCCTGCCCGTGCTGGAAATCAACCCCGAGCACGCACTGGTGGCGCGTGTGCAGGCAGCTTCCGACGAGACGTTCAACGACTGGGCGGCGTTGCTGTTTGAACAGGCAATGCTGGCTGACGGTTCGCAGCTGCCTGATCCGACCGCGTTTGTGAAGCGCGTCAATCAGTTGCTGCTCGGGTAGGTCAAGCGAGCACCGCATGCGCCTGGATGGCGGATGCGGTGCAGCCGCGCCGATGTTGCATCGATGATAGCGGGGCGCTTAGTGCGCCCCGCTTGTTGTCCCGCTTGTGACGCCCCACTTATGTCGCCCCACTTGTCGCCCCACTTGTCGCCCCAGGGCTATGTCTGGGGAGGCAGGGCGGCCTCAGACCAATTTGCCAGGCCGGCGTACCGGCGCCAGTCAAAAAACGGCCCTGGGTCCGTCTTGCGCCGTGGCGCGATGTCGGAGTGTCCCCGCACGGCCAGAAGCGGATAGCGTGCGCGCAGGCAGCTGGATAATTTCGCCAGCGACGCATACTGCGCGTCGGTAAACGGTTCGGTATCAGTGCCCTCGAGTTCGATGCCGATCGAGAAGTCGTTGCATTGTTCGCGGCCGTCAAAAGACGACACGCCAGCGTGCCACGCGCGCTGGTCGCAAGAAACAAACTGTGTGACGTGACCGTTTCGGTCAATCAGGAAGTGTGCAGACACGCGCAGGCCTTCAAGGCACGAAAACCACGGGTCGGCAGCCAGGTCGAGCTGATTCAGGAACAAATCGGCGATATGGGTGGTGCCGAACTGGCCGGGCGGCAGGCTGATGTGATGAATCACCAACAGTGTGATAGCGGTATCGTCTGGCCGGTCGTTGAAGTTCGGCGATGGCAACAGTGTGACGAGGGTGGTTGGTGTGAGCCAACCTGCCAAACCCAGCGACAGGGCGTTGGCGTCTGTTGCGCGTTGCGCTTGCGCGTGAGTGACTGGGGTGATCGCAGGTCTATGGTCGCGGGGCATGCGCGGCGTCAGGATCCATTGCGCACACCAAGCTGCGCGTGTTCGCGGCTACACCAGGTTTCACCGCCAAGCAGTGCCGCCTCGGATCGGGGTAGATGCACACCGCAATGTGCACACCGCACCATTGATTCTGGACTCGACGCCGTCGTGGTCGACGCACCGCGTCGAATAGTCGCCGTGAAAAACTTTTTCCCCCCGGCTTTGTAGGCGAGCAGGCGTGTCACGAGCAACACACCCAGACCCAGCCCGACCCAGAACAATAATTTTCCCATCTCAGGCTCGCTGGAGAATGACTTCTATCACGAAGCGGCTGCCCGTGTAGGCCAGGACGATGAAGGCGAACCCTGTCAAGGTATAGCGCAGCGCGATACGGCCACGCCAGCCGCGCAGGCGCCTGCCCAGCAGGAGCGCACCGAACGTGACCCAGGAAAGCACCGTGAAGACCGTCTTGTGGTCGAACGGCAGCCACTGGCCAGATACTGTATAGGAAATCAGCGACCCGGAGATGACCACCAGTGTCAGTGCGCCAAAGGCCACCCAGATCACCCGGAACAACAGCTGCTCTTGCGCCATCAGGGGTGGCTGCGCGTCTAGCAGGCGGCCCACGATGGCGGCGAAGCCCGTGGGGTTGCCGGCAAGCTCGCGCGGGAAGCGCAGATGCCGGTCGAGTGCCGCCATCAACACGGACTGGAAGGCAGCGACTGTGATCAGGCCGTAGGCGGACAAGGCAATCAGCAAGTGCACGCGCAGGGCGGTGTCGCTGGCGCGGGCGATCAGTTGGGCGCTGGGGAACGCAGCAGCCAGGAACGACGCGATGGCACCAGCCGGCAACAGCAGCAGGAGCAGCCCGTCGATGCGGATAATGAGGCTTTCCAGCCAGAAGACAATCATGCCCAGCCAGACGGCCGCCGATAGCGCCAGGGACCAGCTCAGGTGCAGGTGGTGCTCTTGAACGATGGACTGTTGGAGGGCTACGCCATGCAGTGCGATCGCGACGAGTACACCCGTGCGCACCAGTCGGTTGACGTGTTGAAGAGGCTGGCCAGACGCCAGCGCGCGCCACAGAACCAGCGCGAGGATGGCATAGGACAGGGCAGCGAGGGAGTGAAATACAATACCGGGAGACATCCGTCTAGTGTAAAGCGAAACCGTAGCCATGCTTGAAAACCTAACCCAACGTCTTTCCCGTGTCGTCAAGACTATCCGGGGGGAAGCGCGCCTGACAGAAGCCAACACCCAGGAGATGCTCCGCGAGGTGCGCCTGGCCCTGCTTGAGGCCGATGTGTCACTGCCGGTCGTGCGCGATTTCGTGGCGCAGGTCAAGGAGAGAGCCCTTGGCGAAGATGTCGTGGGCAGCCTCTCGCCCGGGCAGGCCCTGGTGGGGGTGGTGCACAACGCGCTGACCGCACTCATGGGGGGCGACCTGGGGCCCGATGCCAGCGAGCTTTCCCTGGCAACACAGCCACCGGCGATCATCTTGATGGCGGGGTTGCAGGGTGCTGGTAAAACAACCACCACCGGCAAACTGGCGCGCTGGTTGTCCGAAGGTGGCCATGTCCAGCATGGGCGCAAGACTGGCAAGAAAAAAGTGGCCGTGGTCAGCACCGACATCTATCGCCCTGCGGCGATTGAACAGCTCAAGACGGTGGCGGCTCAGGTCGGCGTCGAATGGATCGCGTCAGATGCCAGCCAAAAACCAGAGGACATCGCGCGGTTCGCGGTGGATTATGCCAAGCGCCATCACTTTGATGTGCTGATCGTCGATACCGCCGGCCGGTTGGGTATCGATGAGGCCATGATGAACGAAATTCGTGCCCTGCACGCGTTGCTCAAGCCAATTGAAACCTTGTTCGTGGTCGATGCCATGCAAGGTCAGGATGCGGTCAACACGGCTAAGGCTTTCGGCGATGCACTGCCGCTGACTGGCGTGGTGCTGACCAAGCTGGACGGCGATGCCCGTGGCGGCGCGGCGCTCTCGGTGCGTCATGTCACCGGTAAGCCCCTGAAATTCGTGGGCACTTCTGAAAAACTCGACGGACTCGAGCCCTTCCACCCCGAGCGGATGGCGCAGCGCGTGCTGGGCATGGGCGACATTGTGTCGCTGGTGGAGCAGGCTCAACAGAACATCGATGTGGCCGAGGCGCAAAAACTTGCAGCCAAGATCAAGTCGGGCGACAAATTTGATTTGAACGATTTTCGTGACCAGCTGGTGCAGGTCAAGAAAATGGGCGATATGGGGTCACTACTTGAAAAGTTGCCTGCCCAGTTCGCCCAGGCGGCTGGGCAGTTGCAGAGCGGTCAGGCCGAAAAACAGATGCGTCGCACGGAAGGGATCCTGAATTCAATGACACCGGCCGAACGCGCCAAGCCGGAATTACTCAAGGCTTCGCGCAAGCGCCGGATTGCTGCCGGATCGGGTGTGCCCGTCCAGGAGGTCAATCGCATGCTGAATCAGTTCGAGCAGATGCAGGGCATGATGAAACAGATGAAAAAGGGCGGCATGGCCAAGATGATGCGCGCCATGGGCGGCATGAAGGGTCTGGGCAAGATGGGCGGTTTTGGTCGCTAAACTTTCCTGAAAATCACGTCCCAGACACCATGGCCGAGCCTCAGTCCACGATTTTCAAATTTAGTCAGCGGCCTGAAATCAGGTCGGGGTGCGAAGCCATCACAGGTGTTTGCAAGCGAAGGCTGGGCCGCCAGCACCTCTAGCATCTGCCTGGCGTAATGGTCCCAGTCGGTCGCACAATGCAGGGTGGCGCCGGGCGCCATGCGGCTCGCCAGCAAGGCGATCAGCGGGGGCTGGATGAGCCGGCGCTTGTGGTGTCGTGTCTTGGGCCAGGGATCTGGAAAATAAATATGCACGCCCGCGAGGCTATCCGGGGCGATCATGTCGCGCAAGACCTCGACTGCATCGTGCTGAATGATGCGGATGTTGGTCAAGCCTGAGGCTTCAATTCGCTTGAGCAGGGCACCGACGCCCGCGTTAAAGACCTCTACGCCAAGAAAATTGTCATCCGGTCGCGCCAGTGCGATTTTTTCAGTCGTCTCGCCCATTCCAAAGCCGATTTCAAGCACGGTGGGCGCCTGCCTGCCAAACGTGGCGGGAACGTCCAGCAACTCCGGGGCATAGGGTATGGACCATTTGCCCAGCACGGTATCGAGGGCTTCTAGCTGCCCCTGTGTGATGTGCCCGCGACGGTGCACGAAACTGCGAATATGTTGCGACTGCATTAGCCACCACCCACTGCGATCACGATTTCAAGCTGGTCACCCGCGACAAGTGCAGTGACTCCGTAAGTGCTTTTAGGCACAATTTCGCCATTGCGCTCAACGGCGATGCGTTTGCCCGTGAACCCAAGCTGGGCAATCAGGCCGGCGACTGTTGTTGAGCCAACGAGCGCCGTGGGTTGGCCATTCAATACGATTTCCATGGCCGGTATTGTAGTGGTTCAGGCCGGCGGCCGGGGCGATCGCCGGCCATCTCGTATAATGGCAGTGTTCCCGGGGTGCAAAGCCCGGCGAATGCGCAGGGCGGGTGTGGTTCAATGGCAGAACGGCGGCTTCCCAAGCCTCAAGCGTGGGTTCGATTCCCATCACCCGCTCCATTTTTTTAGCGCGCAGAGCAGTTCAATTCCACTTGATCGCCGATCGTTTTCAGATCGGTGGCCTAGTGAATCCGCATGCCGGGTTGTGCGCCCGAGGTCGGCTCTAGCAGGTAAATCCCGGCATCGACCGTGGCATCGGCATGGCTTGCGGCCAGCACCATGCCTTCGGAAATGCCGAACTTCATCTTGCGAGGGGCCAGGTTGGCCACCATGACTGTCAGGCGACCCACGAGCTGTTCGGGTTCGAAGGCAGATTTGATTCCCGAAAAAACGTTGCGATGCCGCCCTTCGCCCACGTCGAGCGTCAGGCGCAGGAGTTTGGTCGATCCGTCGACATGTGCGCAGGTGATGATGCGCGCGACGCGCAAATCCACCTTGGAAAAATCATCGATGCTGATGGTGTCGGCAACTGGTTCGCCGCCAGGCACGACGGCAGGCGCTGGCGGCTCTGGGGGCGGCTCAAACAACGCGTCGAGCATGGCAGGCTCCACGCGCTGCATCAGGTGCTTGAAGGGATTGATCCGTGTGGGCAGTACACCGGCATCAGTCCAGACAAAGTCTTGATCGAGCCCGAACAGCTCGCTGGCAACCCGGCGAGCGAGGGTGGGCAGGATCGGCGCGAGCATGACGGACAAGGCTTTGAACCCAGCCAGTGCATTTGAGCAGATGTCCTGCAAGGCCAGGCGCTGGGTCTCGTCGGCAGTGGCAAGGCCTTTGGCGATCAGCCAGGGCTGTGCGGCGTCGAATGCCTGGTTGATCCGGTCGGCGTGGGCCATGATTTCACGGATGGCACGGCCGAATTCGCGTGCCTCCAGGTCGGCGCGCACGGTCTGGGCAGCACCGGCCCACTGCGCCTGAAGGATCGCCTGATCAGCGCCGTAGTGCAACGCACCGTCAAAATATTTACTGATGAAATTTGCCGCCCGACTGGCGATGTTGATGTACTTGCCCACCAGATCGCTGTTAACACGTGCGATGAAGTCATCCGGATTGAAGTCCAGGTCTTCGACGCGCGCGTTGAGCTTGGCCGCGATGTAATAACGCAGCCATTCTGGATTCATGCCTATGTCGAGATAACGCAGCGGCGAAATGCCTGTGCCGCGACTCTTGGACATTTTTTCACCGCTCACGGTGATGAAACCGTGCACGTTGACCTGGTCGGGTGTTTTGCGCCCGGCGAATTTCAGCATGGCCGGCCAGAACAGAGCATGGAAGTAGACAATGTCCTTGCCGATGAAGTGCACTTGCTCGGTTGACCCGTTCGGGTCGAGCAGTGCGTCGAAATCCATGCCCTTCTTGTCGCAGTAGGCTTTGAGCGAGGCCAGGTAACCAATCGGGGCATCGAGCCAGACGTAGAAGTATTTGCCCGGCGCATCTGGTATGTCGATGCCGAAGTAGGGCGCGTCGCGTGAAATGTCCCAGTCGCCCAGGTTGGCTTGAGTACCGTCGCCATGGCCCAGCCATTCGCGGGTTTTGGCCAGCATCTCGGGCTGCAGGCGCTTATTGCCCTGGGCATTTTCGCCAGTGGTCCAGCCTTGCAGGTACTCGACGCAACGGGGGTCTGACAGTTTGAAGAAAAAGTGTTCGGAAGACTTGAGTACAGGGCGCGCACCGGTCAGGGTCGAATACGGGTCGATCAGGTCCGTCGGCGCGTACACAGCGCCACACACCTCGCACGAGTCGCCATATTGGTCCTTGGCATGGCACTTAGGGCATTCGCCCAAGATGTAGCGGTCCGCCAGGAACATGCCCTTGACCGGGTCGAAGAACTGTTCGACCTGCCGAGTTTCAGTCAGTCCAGCCGCCCGCAATTTGCGATAGATGTCCTGGGACAGCTCGACGTTTTCGGGTGAATCCGTCGAATGCCAGTGGTCGAACTCAATATGAAACCCGTTCAGGTACTGGGGCCGCTCGGCCCCGTAGCGGGCTACCAGAGCCTGGGGGGTGATGCCCTCGGCTTCGGCCTTGAGCATGATGGGGGCGCCATGTGTATCGTCAGCGCCCACGAAGTGAACCGTGTGACCGGCCATGCGCATCGCGCGCACCCAGATATCGGCCTGAATGTATTCCATGATGTGGCCAATATGGAACGAACCATTGGCATAGGGCAGGGCGGTCGTAACAAACAGGGTTCTGGACATGAGTGGTGCCGGGCAAAGGATCAAGCCGATCATTTTAAAGCAGTGCGGCCAACCCCGTTCAGAGCAGTGCGGCCAGGCCCAGATAATTGGCTGCCAGGGCCACCCCGGCACTGGCCAGCAGCGCCCAGACCGGATTGGCCTTGGTAAAAATAATCGCCGCGGCACTGCCTGCGGTCATCAGGGCTGTCAGCCAGCCGTGGTGAGCCGCCTGCGCCAGGTCAAGTCCGCCCGCCACGATCAGGCCGATGGCAACGGGCACCAGTGCTTGCTGCGCCAGGCGAAAACCGGCCGACCCGGATACGCGGCTGGCCAGCCGGCCGACAATAAATGCCAGCAGGCAAGCCGGCAGCAACATCGCGATCGTGGCCACCAGCAAGCCGGTCAGCCCGGCCATCTGCCATCCGATCAGGCTCACGATCACCACATTGGGGCCTGGCGTGATCTGCGTGACGGCGAATAGCTGCATGAAGGTGCCATCACTCATCCAGTGCAGTACGTCGACGACCTCATGGCGCATCGCGGGCAGCACGGCGTTCACGCCGCCGATCGCGATCAGCGAAATTCTGGCGAACGCGCGTGCCAGATCCCACAAAATGGCCAAGTCGATCATTTTTTCCCCAGCCAGCGCGTCAGGAGCAGGGCGATCGGGATCAAGCCCACCACGACGTAGACCATGGGCCAGCGCAGCACCAGGATGGCGGTCACGGCCAGCAGGGCAATCAGGCAGCCAGCCAGGCCGGGTTTGATTTTCCAGGCCATCTTGAGACCCGTGCCGATCACCATGCCGGCGGCAGCGGCACCCGCTGCGCTGAGCGCGACGCCGACTGCGGGAATATCTGAAAACTGGTTGTAAAGGGCTGCCAGACCGATCAGGATCAGGACGGGCAGCACCATCAGACCCAGCACGCCGACCACAGATCCCTTAGGGCCCTGGAATCGGTCGCCGATGATCACAGCGGCGTTCACGGTGTTGGCGCCAGGCAGGACCTGCCCCATGCCCAGCACGGTGGCGTATTCTTTTTCGGTGAGCCACTGGTATTGTTCGACGATGACATGCCGCGCGATGGCTGCTACACCACCAAAGCCCAGGACCCCGATGGTGGCAAAGCCCCGGAATAGCTCCGCCAGGCCAACAGTTCTGTCTTGATTGATCACGATGGGGTCAAGGAACGTCGCGGGCCTGGACGTCAGTGACGTCGGTCACGTCGGTGCGTTTTAAAGAGCCCTGCGTGAACAGGGCTTTGCGACGGGATTGGCGCGCCATCCAGTATTCTTTTGGCGCGAAGGGTTTGCCGCGCATTTTGGCAACCGCGACCGCGACGGTAATGGCGATCAGGGTCGAGGCAGTGAAAATGATCGCCATGGTCAGCCCGACCAGGGCAACCAGTGCGATCACGACAGCGCGTACGATACGTCGAATCAGTTCAAGCATGTCAAAATCTTTACCCGATTTACCGGAAAATATAAGTCTACGTCACAACAGGAATTCAAATGAGTGTAACGCTGGCAGCTGTGCGTGTGGTTCTCAACACGATCATCGATCCGAACACGGGCGCTTCAATGGGTGCCGCGGTCAAGGACCCCCAGATCCGGATCGACGGTGGTCGTGTCTTGTTGCAGATTGTGCTGGGCTACCCGGCCAGCAGCCAGGTTGCTGCGCTGACGGCGCTTGTAACCGACGCCATGCACGCGGCGGGCATCGAGGAGGTCCAGATTGACATGTCGACCAAAATCATCGCCCACGCCGTGCAGCCGGGCGTGGCACTGGTGCCTAATGTTCGCAACATCATCGCGGTGGCCTCGGGCAAGGGCGGCGTCGGCAAGAGCACCACAGCCGTGAACCTGGCACTCGCCTTGCAGGCCGAGGGCGCCCGTGTCGGTGTGCTGGACGCGGATATATATGGGCCCAGCGTGCCGATGCTGCTGGGCGTGAGCGGGCGGCCCGAAAGTGCCGATGGCAAAACCATGTCGCCCCTTGTGGGCCATGGCATCCAGACCAACTCGATCGGTTTTCTCATTGGCGAAGACTCGCCTGCCATCTGGCGCGGCCCGATGGTCACGCAGGCGCTTGAACAACTGTTGCGCCAGACCAATTGGGATGACCTGGATTACCTGATCGTCGACATGCCGCCCGGTACCGGTGACATTGCACTGACGCTGGCACAAAAAGTGCCGGTGGCCGGTGCGGTCATTGTCACCACGCCTCAGGACATTGCGCTGCTCGACGCCCGCAAGGGACTGCGCATGTTCGAAAAAGTGAATGTACCGATCCTTGGCGTGATTGAGAACATGGCCATTCACATCTGTACGCACTGCGGCCATGCTGAGCACATTTTTGGCCAGGGCGGCGGTCAGCGCATGGCCGAGGACTACAAAGTGACGTGGCTTGGCAGCCTGCCGCTGGACATGGCCATCCGCGTCTCAAGCGATGCCGGGCAGCCGACAGTGGCTTCGGCCCCCGACAGTGCAGCGGCTGGCCTGTATCGTGAGATTGCGCGCAAGCTTGCCGGGCGCGTCGCGACCCTGCCGCGTGACCTGAGCGACAAATTTGGTGTGATTTCCGTCAAGCGCACCTGACCCCATCCCCGCTTGTCGCCAGCGGGGGTAAAATCCGCCCTCTCGACTATTTAATTCAAAGGCGGTCGGTCATGACCATCAAAAGCGACAACTGGATTCGCCGCCAGTCTCAAACTGGCATGATCGAGCCGTTTGAGCCTGGCCAGGTGCGTTCGAATGCATCCGGTCGCATCGTCAGTTACGGCACCAGCAGCTACGGCTATGACGTGCGCTGCGCCAACGAATTCAAGATCTTTACCAACATCAACTCGACGATTGTTGATCCAAAGAATTTCGACGAGAAATCGTTTGTGAGTTTCGAGGGTGATATCTGCATCATCCCGCCGAACTCGTTCGCGCTGGCGCGCACGGTTGAATATTTCCGCATTCCGCGCAGTGTGCTGACGATTTGCCTGGGCAAAAGTACCTACGCCCGTTGCGGCATCATCGTCAACGTGACCCCGCTCGAACCCGAATGGGAAGGCCATGTGACGCTCGAGTTCTCGAACACCACGCCCTTGCCGGCGAAGATCTACGCGGGCGAGGGTTGCGCACAGATGCTTTTCTTTGAAAGCGACGAAATCTGCTCGACGTCCTACAAGGATCGCGGCGGTAAATACCAGGGCCAGCGCGGCGTGACGTTGCCGCGCACCTGACCCGCCAGCGGGGCGGTTGTCATCAAAGTTGCGAAATCGGGCCCACCACTCGCTCGATCCCATCCATATTCAGATTGTTCGCGGGGCCGTTCGCATGAAATTTCGTTTTCCTATTTTCATCATCGATGAAGACTACCGTTCCGAGAACGCCTCGGGGCTCGGTGTTCGCGCGCTGGCCTCGGCGATCGAAGCCGAGGGCATGGAAGTCATCGGTGTCACCAGCTACGGTGACCTGAGTTCGTTTGCGCAGCAGCAAAGTCGGGCCAGCGCGTTCATCTTGTCGATCGACGACGAGGAGTTCGACGTTGACTCGCCCGAGGATGTGGCCGGTGCCATCAAGAACCTGCGTACGTTCATCGGCGAACTGCGCTTTCGTAACGCCGAGATCCCGATCTATCTTTACGGCGAAACGCGCACTTCGGAACACATCCCCAACGATATCCTGCGCGAACTGCACGGGTTCATCCATATGTTTGAAGACACGCCCGAATTTGTGGCGCGTCACATCATTCGCGAAGCGCGCAGCTATGTCGACAGCCTGCCGCCGCCGTTTTTCCGCGAACTGGTCAAGTACGCGCAAGACGGCTCCTATTCGTGGCATTGTCCGGGTCATTCAGGCGGCGTGGCTTTTCTCAAAAGTCCGGTCGGGCAGATGTTTCACCAGTTCTTCGGTGAAAATATGTTGCGCGCCGACGTCTGCAACGCGGTCGATGAACTGGGTCAGTTGCTCGACCACACCGGCCCGATTGCCGAGTCAGAGCTCAACGCCGCGCGCATTTTCAACGCCGATCATTGCTACTTCGTCACCAACGGCACGTCGACTTCCAACAAGATCGTCTGGCACGCTAACGTGGCTGCGGACGATATCGTGGTGGTCGACCGCAACTGCCACAAGTCAATTTTGCACGCCATCACGATGACCGGCGCGATCCCGGTGTTCCTGCGCCCGACGCGTAACCACCTGGGCATTATTGGCCCGATCCCGCTGTCTGAATTCGAGCCCGAAAGTATCCGCAAGAAAATCGAGGCCAATCCGTTCGCGAGCAAAGTCAAGAACAAGAACCCGCGCATCCTGACGCTGACCCAAAGCACCTACGACGGCGTCATCTACAACGTCGAGATGATCAAGGAAAAGCTCGGGGACACGATAGACACGCTGCATTTTGACGAAGCGTGGCTGCCGCACGCCTCGTTCCACACGTTCTACCAGGACATGCACGCGATAGGCCTGAACCGTCCGCGCAGCGCCAATTCCATGGTGTTTGCCACGCACTCGACGCACAAACTGCTGGCGGGCATTTCTCAGGCCTCGCAGATCATTGTGCAGGAACCCGAGACGCGCAAGCTCGATCGCAACATCTTTAACGAGGCGTACCTGATGCACACCTCGACCTCGCCGCAATACGCCATTATCGCTTCGTGCGACGTGGCGGCTGCCATGATGGAAGCCCCGGGCGGCACGGCTTTGGTTGAAGAAAGCATCCGCGAGGCGCTGGACTTCCGGCGCGCTATGCGCAAGGTCGACCTTGAATATGGTGACAGTGACTGGTGGTTCCAGGTCTGGGGCCCAGACCAGCTGGTCGCCAAGGGCATCGGTACACAGGACGACTGGATGCTTGAGGCCAATGGCCACTGGCACGGCTTTGGCGACCTTGCCAAGGACTTCAACATGCTGGACCCGATCAAGGCGACCATTGTCACGCCGGGCCTGGACATGTCGGGCAGCTTTGGCGAAACCGGTATTCCGGCCGCACTGGTTTCCAAGTTTCTGACCGAACATGGCGTGGTGGTTGAAAAAACCGGGCTGTATTCATTCTTCATCATGTTCACCATCGGCATTACCAAGGGTCGCTGGAACACGTTGCTGACGGCTTTGCAGCAGTTCAAGGACGACTACGATCGCAATCAGCCGTTGTGGCGCATTCTTCCTGATTTCTGCAAAGTGCATCGCCAGTATGAACGCCTGGGTTTGCGCGACCTGTGCCAGCAGATCCATGTCTCTTACCGTGACCACGACGTGGCACGACTGACGACTGAGATGTACCTGAGCGACATGATCCCGGCCCTGAAGCCTTCGGATGCGTTCGCCAGGATGGCCCATCGCGAGGTCGAGCGCGTGTCCATCGACGCGCTTGAAGGCCGCGTCACGGGCGTGTTGCTGACACCTTACCCACCGGGCATCCCGCTGCTGATTCCTGGTGAGCGTTTCAACAAGACGATCGTGCAGTATCTTCAGTTCGCGTGCGAGTTCAACCAGAAATATCCCGGGTTTGAAACCTATGTGCATGGTCTGGCTGACGAGGCAACCCCTGACGGCGGCAAACGCTATTACGTCGACTGCCTGATCGAAAACTGATGACGCGCGCCAATCAGGAACAGGTGGCTGGCGCGATGACCGCCCGATGATGCAGCAGTTTGACGTTGCGGTCCTCGGCGCGGGTGCGGCCGGCATGATGTGCGCGGCGGTCGCCGCGCAACGGGGCCGGCGTGTCGTCCTGCTAGACCATTCTGGCACGCTTGCGGAAAAAATTCGCATATCGGGTGGTGGACGCTGCAACTTCACCAATCGTCGCGTCGGACCCGAGAACTTCCTCTCGGCCAACCCGCACTTCTGCAAGTCGGCCCTGGCGGGCTATACGCCACAGGACTTCATTGGGCTGGTCAACAGCCACGGCATTGCCTGGCACGAAAAGCATCGCGGCCAACTGTTTTGCAATGACAGCAGCCAGTCCATCATCGATATGTTGCGCACTGAGTGCGACCGTGCGGGTGTTGCGTGGCGCATGCCTTGCAGCGTGGCGCAGGTCACCCACGAGGCGAACGGAGCCTTTTTGCTCGCAACCAGCCAGGGCGAATTGCGGGCCACACGTCTGGTGATTGCCACGGGTGGCCTGGCTATTCCGCAGCTGGGCGCGACCGATTTTGGCCTGAAAATCGCGCGTCAGTTCGGACTGAAGGTCGTCGAGCCGCGCCCGGCACTGGTGCCGCTTACCTTTGATGGCGTTGCCTGGGAACATTTCAGCGAGCTTGCCGGTGTCGCCCTTGAGGCCGGTGTTTCGACGGGCCGGGGGCGTGGGCGCCAGACTTTTCTTGAAGATGTCCTGTTTACCCATCGCGGGCTGTCAGGCCCCGGCATTTTGCAGATTTCCAGCTACTGGCAACCTGGCGAGCCGATCGAGCTTGATCTCGCACCAGGACAGCAGATTACAGACTTGTTGATCGCAGCCAAATCCGGTAATCGACAGCAGCTGGGCACTGTTTTGTCTGCCAGTTGGCCCAGACGGCTGGCCGAACAGTGGTTGGGTGAACAGGCAGTCCTGCGCATGGCCGACGCGCCTGATCGTGTGCTGCGCGAACTGGGTCAGCGTATTCAGGCCTGGTCTCTGGTGCCCAGCGGCACCGCCGGGTACAAAAAGGCTGAAGTGATGCGGGGCGGGGTGGACACCCGGGGCCTGGATCAGCGAAGCTTGCAGGCCAAGTCTGTCCCCGGCCTGCATTTCATAGGCGAAGTCGTCGATGTCACGGGTTGGCTCGGTGGCTACAACTTCCAGTGGGCGTGGTCGTCGGCAGTGGCCTGCGGACGCAGCCTCTAGACCAGTCATCCCCCGCGAGCACTGGCTTGAGTGCGCCAAGGTTGAAGTCGGCAGGGTTTTCGCGGTATGCTGGCATGGCTGTGAACGCAGTTTGCGGGAGAGCGCAATCCAGAGTCAGGGTTGCCGCCGAAGGCGCAATTCGCCCAGAATCGCTCAGGCCCCCCATACCGCAGTCTGCATTGGCTTGATACGCAACAGTGTCCAACCAGCACAGCACTCTGGAGAGACCCGCGGCCGCTTGCTGGCCACCACGGGCGCCGAAGGTGCACACCCGCATTCCGTGCGGGGCAACTCTCAGGCAAAAGGACAGAGGGGCGGATAGATTGTTCGTTCACTGGCGCGTGTCGCGCCGGTGCGTCTCTCGACCTGCCTTTCGCTTGGGTCCCCTGGAGTCTGCCTGATGTCTGCCGCCCTGAAACGTACCCCCCTTGCCCCTGAACATGTCGCTGCTGGCGCGCGTATGGTCGACTTTGGTGGCTGGGACATGCCTGTCCATTACGGCTCGCAAATCGAAGAGCACCATGCGGTGCGCCGCGACGCGGGCGTATTCGACGTCTCGCACATGCTCAACGTCGATGTTGCGGGGCCTGACGCCACGCCCTTTCTGCGTAAACTGGTTGCCAATGACGTGGCCCGCCTGACTCAGCCTGGCAAGGCACTGTATTCCTGTATGTTGAACCCGCAAGGCGGCGTGATCGATGACCTGATCATCTATTTTTTTTCGCCTGTCGCCTGGCGGGTGGTCGTCAATGCCGGCACGGCCGATAAAGATATTGCCTGGATGCACCGTGTGGCCGTCACGGGTGGCTATCAGGTTACCGTCACGCCCCGTCGTGACCTGGCCATGGTGGCTGTGCAAGGGCCAAACGCCCGCGCCAGGGTCTGGTCGACGCGGCCGGCGTGGCGCGCCGCGACCGAACCGCTGAAGCCATTTTTCGCTGTAGCGATGCCTGACGCGTTCGTGGCACGCACCGGCTACACCGGCGAAGATGGCTTGGAAATTGTTTTGCCGGCTGATCAGGTCGCGACCTTATGGAAAGATTTGCTGGCGCAGGGTGTGCAACCCTGTGGCCTGGGCGCGCGTGACACGCTGCGCCTCGAAGCGGGCATGAATCTCTATGGCCAGGATATGGATGAGCTGATTCACCCCGATCAGGCCGGGCTGACCTGGACGCTATCCATGCAAGACGCTGAACGGGACTTCATCGGTCGTGCGGCCCTTGAACAGTTCGCTGATCCGAAACCGTTCCTGGGCCTCAAGCTGCTTGAACGCGGCGTCATGCGCGCCCACATGGTTGTGCGCACCAAGCTTGGCCTGGGCGAGGTCACCAGCGGCACCATGTCCCCGACTCTGGGTTATTCAATCGGTTTCGCACGGTTGCCTCAGGGTGTGGCTCCGGGGGACGCCGTCGAGATCGATATTCGCGGGAAATGGGTACCGGCACAGGTTTGCAAATTGCCCTTTGTGCGCAATGGACAGCCAGTCACGCATGGTTGACGGGCATTGTTGTCTAATTTTGCAAGGCTATCGTCAGATTTCGACTCCGAGTCCAATGTAGAGTTAGATTCAAACTTGGCCGCAGGGCCCGACCACTTTTAATCATTTATTCAAACAAGAATTTTCAGGAGCATTTCATGAGCATTCCCAACGATCGCAAATACGCCAGCTCACATGAATGGATCAGGGCCGAGGGCGATGTCATGTTGGTCGGCATTACCGGCCCCGCTCAGGAACAGCTCGGCGACCTGGTCTTCGTGGGCGATGTTCGCGTGGGTGCCAAGCTGGCTGCGGGTGATACAGCGGGTGTGGTCGAGTCGGTCAAGGCCGCCTCCGACATTTATGCTCCAGTCGCAGGTGAAATTGTGGCCTTCAACACGGCCCTGAACGATGCACCCGACCAGATCAATGGCGACCCCTATGGCACCTGGATTTTTAAGCTCAGGGCCACCAATCCCGACGAGGTGAATGGCCTGCTTGATGCAGAGGCCTATCAGGCTGTCGTCGACGCAGGTTAAGGCGATCAACATGTCACATGCTCTCGATACGTCCCACGAATTTATACAGCGCCACATCGGTCCGGGTGCCCTGGACCAGGCGGTCATGCTGGCCGCAGTCGGCGTGCCAACACTTGAGGCGTTGATGCAGGAGGTCGTGCCTGCCAATATCCGCATGTCGCGCCCGCTTGGTTTGCCCGGTCCGCGCGACGAGGCGGATGTGCTGGCTGAACTGAAGGCGCTGGCTGCAACCAACAAGGTCTTTCGCAATTACATCGGCCAGGGATATTACGGGACCCATACGCCCAATGTCATCCTGCGCAATATTCTTGAAAATCCAGCCTGGTACACGGCCTATACGCCTTACCAGCCAGAGATTTCCCAGGGCCGCCTCGAAGCTATCCTGAACTACCAGACCATGGTGGCGGATCTGACTGGGCTCGACATCGCCAATGCATCGTTGCTCGATGAAGGCACCGCAGCGGCCGAGGCCATGGCGCTGGCGCGTCGCGCTTCTCGTGCAGAGAGCAAAGTATTTTTTGTTTCCTCGCATTGTCATCCACAGACAATCGAAGTCATCCGTACGCGTGCGGATGGCCTCGATATCGAACTGGTCGTGGGCGACGAATTGCAAGGCGTGCCAGCATGCTTTGGCTTGTTGGTTCAGTACCCACATTCGCTCGGCACGGTGGTGGATTACCGCGCGCTGACCGAGCAGGTTCATGCCCAGGGTGGCGTAGTCGCCTGCGCGACGGACTTGCTGGCGCTGGCGCTCATGACTGCACCAGGCCAGTGGGGCGCCGATATCGCGATCGGTTCGGCACAGCGTTTTGGCGTACCTTTTGGTTTTGGTGGCCCCCATGCTGGCTTCATGGCGTGCAAAGACGCCTTCAAGCGCAACATGCCAGGTCGTCTGGTTGGCGTGTCCAGGGACGTGCATGGCAACCCGGCGCTGCGCCTGGCCTTGCAAACACGTGAGCAGCATATTCGCCGTGAAAAAGCGACGTCAAATATCTGTACGGCTCAGGTGTTGCTGGCCGTGATGTCAAGCATGTACGCGCTGTGGCACGGCCCGGCTGGCATTGCCGCGATCGCACTTCGCGTGCATCAGTACACAGCGGCGTTGCGTCAGGTGTTGGCGGCGGTTGGCGTCAAGGTTCTCAATGACACGTACTTCGATACGCTGTGGCTCGAAACGGGTGCGCTGACTGCCCAAGTCCTTCAAGCTGCACGTCACGCTGGCCTGAACTTGCGGCATGTCGACGCCACGCACGTTGCGATCTCGCTTGACGAAACGGTGACGGCTGTCGATCTGGCAACCCTGACGGGGCTGTTTGCCGACGCCATGGCCAAGCCCGCCCCCGCAGTCAACTGGGACGCGGTGCAAGCAATGGTGCTGCCTGGCATCCCTGATGCCGTTCAGCGACAAGAGCCGATCCTGACGCACCCTGTGTTTTCAAGTATCCAGTCCGAGACCGACATGTTGCGCTACCTGCGCAAGCTTGCCGATAAAGACCTGGCGCTCGACCGCACCATGATTCCACTTGGTTCGTGCACCATGAAACTCAATGCAACCGCCGAGATGATTCCCATCACCTGGCCAGAGTTCGCTTGCATCCATCCCTTTGCGCCGTCGGACCAGACACGTGGTTATCAGTCGATGATCGAGCGTCTGTCGAGTGCTTTATGCGAGATTACGGGTTACGACGCCATCAGTCTGCAGCCCAACTCTGGTGCGCAGGGCGAGTATGCCGGGCTACTCGCGATTCGCGCATTCCATCGTTCAACTGGACAGCACCAACGTGATGTTTGCCTGATTCCTTCCTCCGCCCATGGCACGAATCCCGCTTCGGCCAATATGGTCGGGATGGAGGTCGTCGTGGTCGCCTCTGACGCGCAAGGCAACGTGGATCTCACTGACCTTGAAGGCAAGATTGCACAGGTCGGCGATCGTCTTGCCGCCCTCATGATCACCTATCCCTCGACGCACGGCGTGTTTGAAGAGTCTATTACGCGCATCTGCGGCCTGATCCACGACGCAGGCGGCCAGGTGTACATGGATGGCGCCAACATGAATGCGATGGTTGGCGTGGCCCAGCCTGGCAAGTTTGGCAGCGATGTTTCGCATCTGAACCTGCACAAGACGTTCTGCATCCCCCATGGTGGCGGCGGCCCGGGTGTCGGTCCGGTCGCGGTGCGCAGTCATCTCGCCCCGTTTTTGCCCGGGGTCGTCGGTGAGCAGGGCGCATTGCAGGGCGAGGTTCCCGTCGGGCCGGTGTCTGCGGCGCCGTTTGGCTCTGCCAGTATTTTGCCGATCCCCTTCATCTACATTGCGCTGATGGGTGCCGAAGGCTTGCGTCGCGCAACCGAAATCGCCATCCTGAGCGCCAATTACGTGGCTTGCCGACTGGCGCCTCACTATCCGGTGCTGTATACGGGGCGCTACGGACGCATCGCGCACGAATGCATTCTGGACATGCATCCCGTCAAGGACAGCGCAGGGATTTCGGCCGAGGACATTGCCAAGCGGCTGATGGACTATGGTTTTCACGCACCGACCATGAGCTTTCCAGTGGCCGGAACCCTGATGGTCGAACCAACGGAATCAGAAAGCCTGAGTGAGCTTGACCGTTTCATCGACGCCATGATTTCCATTCGTCAGGAAATTGCACAGATTGAGCGCGGTGAGCGCGACAAAACGGACAACGTACTCAAGAACGCCCCACACACTGCGCAGATGCTGCTTGCCGAAGAATGGCATCACGACTATCCGCGTCAGCAGGCGGCCTATCCGGTAAAAAGCCTGCGCGACAACAAGTACTGGCCACCGGTTGGGCGTGTCGACAATGCCTGGGGTGATCGCAACCTGGTTTGTGCTTGCGCACCGGTCGAGGCCTACGCCTGACCTGAGTCGTTCTGGTTCAGCAGGCCGGCACAATCCCGCCATTGACAGGCGGGATTGCGCCGCGCCCGGCTCTGCTTACTGTGCAGGGGTGTCCAGTTCTTTTGAGAAGTCACCGACAATCTTGAAGAACGTGTTGACCATGGCTTCAAGCGCATCCCTGCCGATTCCGCCATACGCGTTGATGTCCATCTCGATGGTCGCCTCATGCTTCTGGTTGACGTAGGCGCGTGCCCAGCGATTGCGCAGGTTCCAGTCATTGACGACTTTTAGCGCGACGGGTTTGTCGGGCGAGAAGGTCGCGCGCAACAGGACATCTTCACAGGTGGGATCGGTGCCACAGCCGACAAAGTTGATTTCGATTTTTGCAGCGCCTGAGTTGCCCGGCGCAACCTTGAGCAACGGGTCACCCTGATCATCACGGGTTTCCTCGAACGTGAATTCCGCCGACGTCAGGATGGCCGCAATCACGGATGGATCAAGATGCCGAATGGACGCTGTGCCATCCGGACCATCCTGCGATGCTGCGATGTCGTCGTTGATCCAGCCCGGGGGTACGACGGTACCGAGGAATGACCAGAAGGCGTTCATCGGCGCGGCTTGCCCATTGAGTTTGAAGACCTGCTTTTCATACGTTAGTTTGCTGACGAAGTTGTTACCTTCCATTTTTCCGAGTTTCAGACGGTCAGCCGTCTGGAGCCACGTTTTGAGGTCTTTTTCCGCGCGCAGTTTTGCTTGCCCGGGATTAACGCCTGTGGCTTGCGTGGCGTCGGTCACCAGACCTGCGATCATCGGTCGCGAGAGCGTCAGCGTTGCATCAAGTGTCTGGACCGGGTTGCTTGCGAGGCCGATGCCCCCTGGATGCAGATCGGCAGCAGCAAACGTGGCACTCAGGCTGAACTGGCTTTCGCCCTCGGGCGATTTCCAGGAAAATGGTGCGATCCGAAACGTTGGATTGTGCTGTAAAAGCGTATGCAGGTATTGCCAGAATTGCTTGACATCGGCAGACGTGACGAGGTCGGCGTCGGGCGCATTGTTGACTGAACGCGCCAGCAGGTTGTTATTCAAGTCAATCAGGGATTTTGTCGCGTCGCCACCCAGTTTGTCATAAAGCGCCGTCAGGCTCAGAGTGCCCCAGTTTTTCTGGTCGACCGAAAGTGAGCCGATGTCATAGTGCATTTCGCCATTGAGCAGCGGACCGTTCTCAGTCAGGGCAACGCGTGTCTCGATGCGCGTGACGGCGACCGCTGGTTTGCCCGCCAGCGTCACGTTCAGACTTTCAGCCGTGGCGCCGCTTGTTCCCACATTCAAACCAAACGTGCCAAAGTGTGTGTCGGTGTGTAGCCGGGCTCCCTTGATTTCGATGCTCGAGCCCCCTCTGGTGACGCTCAGGCCCTCTACCTTCAGTTCACCGCGTGAGGACTTGAAACTACGTCCGATGTCGGCGTTCAGGCGTGCGCCGCTGAACACAGTGTGGGTGTCGCCCACTGTGTAGTCAACGGGCAGCAGAGACCAGGTGACCACTGCGGCACCGTCAAAATCGACACGTGTGTCACCATCGAGCGGTGAGCGACCCTGGGTGAGCTTGAACAAGGGTTCCGTAAAGGGGGTCGGCGCCATGACCGTACGGATTGAGGCAAGGTGAGGGCTGAAATGACCGAGCTTAATTTCGGCGAGCGGCAATGGCCCATGCTGAATATGGTTGAGGATCAGGATCTCATGTTTGACGCCGCCATTGTCCGCAGCCGCAGGCAAGGTCAGAACGTAACTTGCCTCACTTGAAAAGATGCTGCGGTTGTAGGTGACCGGTGTAATGCGCACCTGGTCTGACCATGTCTTGGCGAGATGCGCATTGAGTGCCTCGACCGCGACCCTGTTGTCGGCTTCGATGCGCGACCCGGCGTACCAGCTGACCGCAGCGTAGGTTGCGATGATCAGCGCCGCGACGCCAGCAGCGTCTATCAGTTTCTTATTCATTTCCGGTCCATAGAGGCGTAGAGTGCCTGTCAGCTTTTTCGTTGATATTCAACCAGGTCGTAGGCGAGACCATTTTCCGCTGGTTGTGGCGAGCGCGATACTTCAAGCCAGTCTGTTGGATCGAGTGGGGCGAACACGGCATCGCCCTCGACGGTGGCGTGTACCTCGGTGGCAATCACCCGGTCTGCCAGGGGCAGTGCCAGCGCGTAGAGCTGCCCACCACCGATCACAAAGGCCTGTTCCGTGTCTTTCACCAGTTCCAGGGCGGCAGACAGGCTGCCCGCGACTTCGGCACCTGGCGCCGCAAGGCCGGCCGTACGCGTGACAACGATATTACGACGGCCCGGCAAGGGGCGGCCAAGTGCGTCCCAGGTCTTGCGCCCCATGATGATCGGGCATCCCAGGGTCGTGCGTTTGAAATGCGCCAAGTCGCCGGGAAGCTTCCAGGGCAGCATGTTGTCACGGCCGATCGTGTGGTTTTGCGCGTAGGCAACAATCAGGTTCAGCAACATGGGCAAGTGAGTCTTTATAAGTTCATGCGTCGTTGGCCTATACGGCAACCGGCGCCTTGATGTGTGGGTGGTGCTGGTAGGACTCAATCACGAAGTCTTCGTATTGATAGTCGAACAGCGAGTCCGGCTTGCGCTGGATGATCAGTGTTGGGTAGGGATAGGGTTCGCGCGCAAGTTGCGTTTCAACCTGTTCCATATGATTGCTGTACAAATGGCAGTCGCCCCCTGTCCAGATGAAATCGCCGACCTCCAGCCCGCACTGTTGTGCCACCATGTGCGTGAGCAAGGCGTAACTCGCGATGTTGAAGGGAACCCCCAGGAATATGTCGGCACTGCGTTGATATAGCTGGCAGGACAATCTGCCCTGGGCGACGTAGAACTGAAAGAATGCGTGGCAGGGCGGGAGTGCCATGTTCGGTATTTCGCCGACGTTCCAGGCCGAAACGATGAGCCTGCGCGAGTCTGGATTGGTGCGGATCTGCTCAAGTACCTGGCTGATCTGATCAATATGACGTCCGTCCGGTGTCGGCCAGGATCTCCACTGCACACCGTAGACGGGACCGAGGTCTCCGTCTGGGCGCGCCCATTCGTTCCAGATCGATACGCCGCGTTCTTGCAACCAGCGAACGTTCGAGTCCCCGCGCAAGAACCACAACAGTTCGACAAAAATACTGCGCGTGTGCAGTTTTTTTGTCGTGATCAGAGGAAACCCCTGCTGCAGATCGAAGCGCATCTGATAACCAAACACCGAGCGCGTGCCGGTGCCTGTGCGGTCAGTCTTGTTGACGCCGTGTGTGGCGACATGGCGCATGAAGGTTTCGTACTGGTTCATGTTCGGGCGTCTCGGGTTAAGGCTGCGCGGGCGCTGGTGAGCCTTCATCCGCGATTTGCGCAGACCAGGTGATTTTGGCAGTGTGAGCCAGCATCGCCGAAGCCGAGCAGTACTTTTCGTGAGACAGTGCGATCGCGCGCTCGACCGCAGCGCGTGGCAGGTTTTTACCTGTGACGGTAAAGGTGAAATGAATGCTGGTGAAGACCTTGGGGTCGACCTCAGCACGTTCGGCCTTGAGGCTGACGGAGCACCCGGTGACGGCATGGCGCCCACGTTTGAGGATCAGTACGACGTCGTAGGCGGAACAGCCCCCCGTGCCTGCCAGCAGCATCTCCATTGGGCGTGGTGCCAGGTTGTTGCCGCCGCCGTCGGGTGCGCCGTCCATCGCGGCAATGTGGCCAGAGCCGGTTCGGGCAACGAATAGCATGCCTTGCGGGCCGCCCCAGTCGATTGTGCATTCCATGGTGGGTCCATCTCCTAAAGCAGGAATGATAAACCTTTCACCCACCTTTTATCCGGGTATTGCCGGGCTGGGGAGTCTCCGCGCACGGCGTTGGCCGTGGTGGCAAAGGCGTAAAATACGGGCAGGCTTTATTGTTGTCGATCAGTCGATCGGCGCGTTCGGAGTTTGCCATGTCTGTTCATCCTGTCCCCAGCACCGTTTCGCCCCCGTTTGCGCGTCGCCACGACTGGTGCGACCCCTTTATTGCGGAACTTGACGTGGCGCTGCATGTCCTGGGTGGTGGTCTGACATCAGGTCGTCCGAATCCGGCTGGGCACAAACCCATCGATCAGCCCGATATTTCTGACGAAACCCAGAAGCAGCACGTGGCAGGCCTGATGCGTGTCAACCATGTCGGCGAAATTTGCGCCCAGGCGCTGTATCGGGGGCAGGCCGCAGTGTGCAAGGACCCGGCGACGGTGACTTTGCTGCGCGATGCCGCACAGGAAGAGGTCGATCACCTTGTATGGTGCAAGCAGCGTCTCAAGGAATTGCAAAGTCGGCCGAGTTTTCTCAACCCGTTGTGGTACGCCGGGTCGTTTGCGTTCGGGCTGCTGGCCGCAAGGGCGGGCGTTGGCCCCAGCCTTGGGTTCATGGCCGAAACGGAACGGCAGGTTGAGGCACACCTCGACGGCCACCTCAAGCAGTTGCCCCCTGAGGATGTTCGATCGCGCGCCATTGTTCAACAGATGAAGCAAGACGAGATCGGCCATCGTCAGACGGCGGAGCGTCATGGCGCGTCGCCTCTTCCCTTGCCAGTGCGCGGTTTGATGAAGCTGGTGTCTAAAGTCATGACGACGCTGGCTTACCGTATTTAGGGCAGAACGTTGTGCCGGCGCAGGCCTGGACGAGGCAAGGGTAATCACCCGCACCCAATGTTGTTGCGATGCACAAAAACAACAAGTTTTCGTCCACATGCCCCCAGATATCAATATTCTTGCATCGCACAAAAAAATCGATTAATATTTAGTTGTGGATGTTGAGTACTGAGGTCTTAATGAAGTGCAGGTGCGGTGAATAACCCCTGAACTTTCTGGTCAAAGCCCTGCTCAACGTGCCAAGGTTGTCTCCTCCACCCTCCTCCTTTGGTGGATTTAGCCCAAGACTGCAAAGTCTTGGGCTCTTTTTTGTCTTTTTTTACCAGACAGCTTGACTGCAAGCGGCGCGGCAAGTCCCACCGTGATTGGGGTTTACCCTTGTTTTGTTTCCCTCGTACAATCAAGGGATTGTTTGGGAGGGTCACCCTCCCAAACGTGTCAACAGCACTGATTCTGTCGTGACAACGGAGACTATTTTGCAAATTCAGGACGTCAAGCTGGCAGTGGTTGGGTTAGGGTACGTCGGGCTGCCTCTCGCGGTCGAGTTTGCCAAAAAACGCCCAGTGATCGGGTTCGATATCAATGTCGCCCGAGTGGCCGCGCTGGCTGGCGGCCACGACCACACCCTTGAGGTGGACGACGACGAACTCCGGTCGGCGACGGGCTTGCGCGTGACCTGCGACCGTGCCGAGCTTGCCCAGGCGAACGTTTTCATCGTGACGGTGCCCACCCCGATTGACCAGTACAAGCAACCGGATCTGACCCCGCTCATCCGGGCGAGCGAGACCATCGGAGCGGTACTGAAACCAGGCGACATCGTGATTTACGAGTCGACCGTGTACCCGGGTGCGACCGAGGAAGACTGCGTGCCGGTGCTCGAGCAGGCCTCTGGCCTGACATTCAACGTTGATTTCTTCGCCGGCTATAGCCCGGAGCGGATTAACCCGGGTGACAAGGCTCACCGCGTCAGCACGATCAAGAAAGTGACCTCCGGGTCGACGCCCGAGGTGGCACTGCTGGTCGATGAAATCTACCGCCAGATTATCGTGGCGGGCACGCACATGGCGCCCAGTATCCGCGTGGCTGAGGCCGCCAAGGTGATTGAAAACACGCAGCGCGACGTCAATATTGCCCTCATCAACGAGCTGGCGCTCATCTTTAACAAGATGGGCATCGACACCGAGGCCGTGTTGCAGGCCGCAGGCACCAAGTGGAATTTTCTGCCGTTTCGTCCCGGACTGGTGGGTGGGCACTGCATCGGTGTCGATCCCTATTACCTGACGCACAAGGCGCAGTCGATCGGTTACCACCCCGAGATCATCCTGGCCGGACGCCGGTTGAATGATTCCATGGGTGGCTATGTCGTGGCGCAACTGGTCAAGGCGATGACGCGCCGGCGCATTCATGTGCAGGGCGCGCGCGTTCTGGTCATGGGTCTGGCATTCAAGGAAAACTGCCCCGACCTGCGCAACACCCGAATTGTCGACATCGTCAATGAACTGCGGGAATACAACGTCCACGTCGATGTCTACGACCCATGGGTTGACCCAGCCGAAGCCGTACATGAATACAACCTGACGCCTGTGCAGACGCTGATCCCGGGACATTACGATGCTGTGATCCTGGCGGTCGCCCACCGTGAATTCACCGAACTGGGCGCTGAGGGTATTCGTGCGCTGGGCAAGCCCGAGCACGTGCTGTATGACCTAAAGTACATCCTGCCTGCGTCCCAGTCTGACCTGCGTTTGTAATCATGAGAACCCCAATGGCCTCCACCCGCTACGACGAAGTCAAGCAGGCGCTGCGCGCCAACCCGCGCACGTGGCTGGTGACGGGCTGTGCGGGGTTTATCGGCTCAAACCTGCTTGAGACCCTGCTGGGGCTGGACCAGAGCGTGGTGGGTCTGGACAATTTTGCGACCGGCCACCAGCGCAATCTCGATGAGGTGCAGGCTACGGTCGCGCCTGCACAGTGGGCGCGGTTCCGCTTGATCGAGGGCGACATCCGCGATCCGGGCACTTGCGAGCGCGCGGTGACGGGCGTGGACTTTGTGCTGCATCAGGCGGCCTTGGGTTCAGTGCCGCGTTCGCTCAAGGATCCGGTCACCACCAACGCGGTCAACATTTCCGGCTTTCTTAATATGCTGGTCGCCGCGCGCGACGCCGAGGTGGCTTCGTTTGTGTATGCGGCCTCAAGCTCGACCTACGGCGATCATCCCGACCTGCCCAAGGTTGAAGACCGGATCGGCAAGCCGCTGTCGCCCTACGCCGTCACCAAATTTGTCAATGAACTGTACGCTGAAGTGTTCGCGCGAAGCTATGGTTTTGGCAGTGCAGGGCTGCGGTATTTCAATGTGTTTGGCAAGCGCCAGGACCCTGAAGGCGCCTACGCCGCCGTGATCCCGAAATGGATCGCCGCGATGATCCGGGGCGAAGATGTACTGGTCAACGGCGACGGCGAGACCAGCCGTGACTTCTGTTTTGTCGACAATGCCGTACAAGCCAATATCCTGGCCGCGTTTGAACACAACGAGGGTGTCAGTGAGGTCTACAACGTTGCGGTCAATGCCCGCACCAGCTTGAACACGCTGTATGCGCACCTGGCGACCACGCTCGCGCAGCACGGTGTGCAGTACGCCAAGGAACCGGTCTACCGGGATTTTCGCGCGGGCGACGTGCGCCATTCGCAGGCCGACATCGGCAAGGCGCAAAAAAAGCTGGGCTACCAGCCTGCGTACACCATGTTGCAGGGCCTGGAAGAGGCGATGCCCTGGTATACGCAGTTTCTGAGTTAACCCAGGCCGTCAGGCTGAGCTGCCACTGGCCAGGCGACGCACCCAGTAGGCGGTTGACGGGTCGTATGGACTGGTTTCGAGCTCGCTTTCCATTGCGTCGAGCCGGCGCTCAAGGTCGCCCGCCAGTTGTTTGCCAAACTCTACACCCCACTGATCAAAGGGATTGATGCCCCAGAGCACGCCCTCGGTAAAGACTTTGTGTTCATAAAGTGCCAGCAACGCGCCGAGGTGGTGTGCGTTCAGGCAAGGCAACACGATTAGTGTGGAAGGACGTCCGCCCGGGTGCACGCGGTGCTTGGCCAGCGCTTGCGCGCGGTCGGGATCTGACTCTTTGCGGCTCACTTCGGCAAGAGCCTTTTCATAGGACTTGCCTTCAAGCAGTGCGGCGCGCTGGGCCAGGCAGTTGGCCACCAGCAGACGATGATGGCGCGTGTGGTGGTGGTCGGGTTTGGCACAGAGAATAAAGTCGACCGGCGACCCTTTGGCGTCCTGGTGCAGCCACTGGAAAAAGGTGTGCTGAGCATCGGTGCCTGGCATTCCCCATACAACGGGGCTGCTCGGCACATCAAGCGTTTCGCCATCGCGCATGGTTGATTTACCCAGCGATTCCATTTCGAGCTGTTGCAGCCATGGCACCAGAAAGCGCAGGCGCGCATCGTAGGGGCAAAGCGCGAAGGACGCATAGCCCAGCACGCTGCAATTTGCCACGCCACTCAGTGCCATTTGAATCGGCGCATTGTCGCAAACGGGCGCATTCAGGAAATGCGTATCCATGGCGCCCGCGCCTGCGAGCATGTCGTTGAAGACCTCCAGGCCCAGCGCGAGCGCGATGGGCAATCCGATTGAGGACCACATCGAGTAGCGTCCACCCACCCAGTCCCAGAATTCAAAAATGTGATCGTCCGAAATGCCAAACTCACGCGCAGCCTTAGGATTGGCAGTCACGGCCACAAAGCGCTCAAGTGGATTGGCAATACCCGCTGCGCGCAGCCATTCGATCGCGCGTGCAGCATTGGCGAGCGACTCGGTCGTGGTGAACGACTTTGAAGAGATGATCACGAGCGTGTCGAGTGGATCCAGGCCCTGGAGGGCGGCGGTGATCGCGTGCGCGTCAACGTTGGAGGCAAACCGGATATGGCGACGTCCGCCGGCACCCGCCAGTGACGAGACGGCCAGTCTTGGTCCCCAGTCGCTGCCACCGATACCCAGATGCACCACGTTGCGGTACAGATTCTGCGCGTTGGCCTGCTCAACGAAGTTGGTGAGCCGGGCCCGCTGCGTTTTGATTGCAGCGGCTACGCCTGCCGGTGGGTTTTCTGCCCGCAGCGCCGTGTGCCAGGCTGCACGGTCTTCTGTCCAGTTGATATGGCCGCCTTCGAATAACTGGTGACGCGCCTGGACAAATCCTTGTTGGGCCAACAGCGCTTCGGACGCCTTTGCCATCGCTGGCGAGTGGCGCTGCGTGCTCAGGTCGACCTCAAGCGCTGCCGCCTGAATGATGCGTAGTGTGTCTGCACTGATGGGGGTGGCCTGCACAGCAGAGGAAAAATCTTGCCAGCCCTGGCTTTTTGACAATGAGCTCATGGTGTGTTGACGGTCAATCAGAAGGGAAGGGTGATATTTGGCGCCAGGGCAAGCAACTGCTCACGGAAGGCCTGCTGAATGCGCGCGAGTGCTTCGGGGGTGTCGCCTTCAAAGCGCAGCACGACGACCGGTGTGGTGTTGGACGAGCGAGCCAGACCAAAACCGTCTGCGTATTCAGCACGCAAACCGTCAATCGTGAATATTTCCGTCGCGCCCTCGAACTTGGCTTCGGTTTGCAGGCGTTTGACCAGTGCAGGGGGTTCACCCTCACGCATTTCGATCTTCAGTTCGGGCGTGGAAACCCCCTGCGGAAGGGCTTCGAGCACTGCCGAGGCATCGGCCGAGCGTGACAGAATCTCAAGCAGGCGTGCGCCGGTGTACAGGCCGTCGTCAAAGCCGAACCAGCGTTCTTTAAAGAAAACATGGCCGCTCATCTCCCCTGCGAGGGGTGCCCCGGTTTCAGCCAGTTTTGCCTTGATGAGCGAATGGCCAGTCTGAGACATCAACGGCACGCCGCCAGCGGCGCGGATTTCGACCGCGACATGACGGCTGCACTTGACGTCATAAATGATCGTGGAACCGGGGCAGCGTTCGAGCACATCACGCGCATACAGAATCAGCTGGCGATCCGGCCAGATGATTTCCCCGGATTTGGTGACCACGCCAAGGCGATCGCCATCGCCATCAAAAGCCAGGCCGATTTCACAGTCAGTGGTCTTGACGCAATGGATCAGATCCTCGAGGTTATGCGGCTCGGCGGGATCAGGGTGGTGATTGGGAAACGTGCCATCGACGTCGCAGAACAGTTCGGTGACTTCGCAGCCGAGTCCGCGGAAAAGCTGGGGTGCGACAGCACCGGCTACGCCGTTGCCGCAGTCGACGGCGATTTTCATCGGGCGAGCCAGTTTGATGTCGCCCAGGACGCGCGCCAGGTAGGGCGTCAGGATGTCGATCTCTCGGCCGGTGCCAGGCGTGGCTGCCGTCACGGGGCCGGCGGCGACCTCGTCGCGCAGGTCGCGAATCGAGTCGCCATGCAGCGTGGCCCCCGCCATCATCATCTTGAAGCCGTTGTATTCAGGGGGGTTGTGGCTGCCGGTGACAGCCACGCCAGAACCCGTTTCGAGGGTGTAGGCTGCAAAGTAGACGAGCGGTGTGGGAACCATGCCCACGTCTATGGTGTTGACGCCGCCATCTCGCATGCCTTGCTCGAGCGCCGAAGCCAGCATCGGGCTGCTCAGGCGCCCGTCGCGACCCACCACAAGGGTCGATACGCCCGCGGACTTTGCCCGCGCGGCCAGGCCACGGCCCAGTTCCCGCGCGAACTCCGGGTTCAATGCCGTGGGCACGATGCCACGAATGTCATAGGCCTTGAAGGCGGCGGCTGGGAAAGGATGGGATGCAGACACAGTGAGGCTCCGGATAGCTGGAATTGTTTGTTTTCAGGCCGTCTCAGGGCAAAACAATCAAGCGACAATGTCCTGAATAAGAAGCGACCTGACCCGCTAGGTTGATGGTAACAGACGCCTGCAGGCTTCTCCCCTACAATTTGCCCTTCACCTTAACCGTGATCAACAGTTATTCTGCGACCTGCCAGATGCCTTGGGCTGATCGCGGCAACATTCAATCTGAGACTGAAATGCGTGTGCTCGAAGCGTTACAAGGACTGATAGGCGCGACCCAGGTATTAACGGGTGAAGCCGCCGCACCTTTTCTGGTTGACTGGCGCGGCCGCTATCGCGGCGAGGCCCTGGCCGTCGTGCGACCTGGTACAACGGACGAAGTCGCCGCTGTCATGCGCCTGTGTGCCGAACACCGCATTCCGGTGGTGCCCGTGGGTGGCAACACGGGTTTGTGCGGCGGCGCGACCCCGGACGAGTCGGGCCGCGCGGTCGTGGTTTCCCTTGGCCGCCTGAATCGTGTGCGTGCCATCGACACTGACAACGACACCATCACTGCCGAAGCCGGTTGCGTGCTGCAGTCCCTGCAAGACGCCGCGCGTGGCGCGGGTCGCCTGTTTCCGCTGAGTCTCGCCGCCGAAGGCAGTTGCACCATAGGTGGCAACCTTGCCACCAATGCGGGGGGCACCCAGGTTTTACGCTACGGCAATGCCCGTGACCTCGCACTCGGACTTGAGGTCGTGACACCGGACGGCGAAATCTGGCACGGGCTGCGGGGCCTGCGCAAGGACAACACGGGTTACGACTTGCGTGATTTGTACATCGGAAGCGAGGGAACGCTGGGCATTATTACAGCCGCGACACTCAAGCTGTATCCGCTGCCCGTGGCCCAACGTACCGCGATGCTGGCGCTCGGCTCGCTCGAAGATGCTGTGACAGTTCTGTCGCGTGCGCGCGCCGGGTTTGGCGCCTCGCTGACCGGTTTTGAGGTCATGGCGGGCAGCGTCCTGCAGGCGGTGGTTCGGCTCTTTGCGCAGCAGCGGCTGCCCTTCGAGGGGCCAGCGGCGCAATCACCCTGGTTCGCCTTGCTGGAATTGTCGGACAATGAAAGCGCTGAGCACGCCCAGGGTCGGTTTGAAACCATCCTGGGGGCAGCGATCGAAGACGGCCTGGTCATTGATGCAGCGATCGCCGAAAACATCAGCCAGAGCAAAGCCATGTGGCATTTGCGCGAAAGCATTCCGCTGGCTGAGGCTGAGATCGGCAAGAGCGTCAAGCATGACGTGTCGATTCCAATTTCCCGCATCGCCGAGTTTGTCCAGACGACCAACGTCCTCCTGCAGAAGCACTTTCCAGGGATCCAGCATGTTGTGTTCGGTCACCTGGGTGATGGCAATCTGCACTACAACGTCGCGCGGGCAGCCAGTCAGACCGAAGATGAACTGATGGCGCAGCAATACGACATCTACCAGGTGGTGCATGACAGCGTGCATGCGCATGGTGGTTCGATCAGCGCCGAGCATGGTGTCGGTCAGCTCAAGCGTGACCAGCTTCCCCGTTACAAAAGCGCGCTTGAACTCAAGCTGATGAAACAGATCAAGGTGGCGCTGGACCCGAACGGGCTGATGAACCCGGGCAAAGTGCTGCAAGCGTAAAAACCGGGACACGGCATGCGACGTTTAACCTGGCGTTTCTGGTGGGCAGGCCTGCTCATGCTGACGCTTTTCCGTCTCGGCCTTGTCCTGTGGCAATGGCCCCGCGTGGCTGCAGTCGATGGTTTCTGGCCCGTCATGTTCGGTGGCGTGCGCATGGACCTCGTCATTCTTGGGATGATGATTGCCTTGCCAGCCGGCCTGGCGCCCTGGTTCGGGCAGTTCGCGCTCGCTGAAAAACTGACCGCCTGGTGGTTTCGCTTGTGCTGGTTTGCGCTGGTGCTGCTCGAGGTGTCCACGCCTCAGTTCATCACCGAGTACGACACGCGACCCAATCGCCTGTATTTTGAATACCTCGGGCATCCGCGGGAAGTTTTCGGGATGCTTTGGGAAGGCTACAAAGGTCTGCTGTCTGCCGTCGCGATCGCGGTTGGGCTTTGCCTGTGGCTTGGTTTTCGCCTGTTTGCCCCGGGTCATCCGGACCGCGCCTTGCGCTGGTGGCTGCGTCCGGTCATGGGCCTGGCCCTGGTGGCGTTCTGTGTCATGTCGATCCGCGGAACCCTTGACCATCGGCCGATCAATACCTCGACGGTGGCGTTCGGCAATGATGCGATGGTCAATACGCTGCCGCTCAACAGTTTCTGGAACGTCGTCAATGCGGTCTACCTGATGACCAATGAGAAATCGTCGTTCGACCTCTACGCAAAGATGCCGGTCGACGAGGCCACGCGCATCGTGCGTGCAGCCGCCGGGTTGCCAGAAACCATGCTTGACCCGCATTTGCCCTCGCTCCACGCCCAGACTGCGACGGTCAGGCGCGCAACGCCCATGAATCTGGTCATCATTCTGCAAGAGAGTCTGGGTGCCCAGTATTCAAAAAGCCTGGGCGGCGAGGGGCTGACACCCGAGCTCGATGCGCTGGGCAAGGAAGGTTGGTGGTTTGAGCGGGCCTATGCGACGGGTACGCGATCGGTGCGCGGCCTCGAGGCGATCAGTACGGGCTTTTTGCCAACCCCCGCTGAATCGGTCCTGACGCTGCCTCGGGCGGAGACCGGTTTTTTCACCATTGCCGAATTATTGGGTCGGCACGGCTATTTTTCCCGCTTTGTCTACGGTGGCGAGGCACACTTTGACAATATGCGGGGTTTTTTCCTGGGCAATGGTTTCAACGAAGTTGTTGATTTCCCTAAATTCGTGGATCCTCAGTTCGTGGGGTCGTGGGGCGCGTCTGATGAGGACATGTTTGCCCAGGTCGACCGCCTCTTGCGCGCCGATGTGGCGAGCGCACGACCGACATTTACGCTGGCGTTTTCGGTCACCAACCACTCTCCGTGGGAATATCCCAAAGGACGGATCGAACCCGACGGAGACCCCGCAACCGTCACAAACACGGTTCGCTACGCTGACTGGGCGATGGGCGAGTTTTTCAAGAAGGCCCGCCAGTCACCATACTGGGACAATACAATCTTCCTGATCGTTGCCGATCATGACGCGCGGGTATCCGGAAACCTGGTACCTGTGCGCCACTTCCATATTCCGGCCCTGATCCTGGGGCCAGGGGTGGCGCCCAGGACTGACCCCCAGATCATGAGCCAGATTGACCTGGCGCCGACCCTGCTTTCCTTGATGGGCGTCGATACGGTGCATCCCATGCTTGGTCGCGACTTGACTCGGCAAGTGAGCAATCGCGCCATGATGCAGTTTGGCGACAATTACGGTTACTTGAAAGGCGACAAACTGGTGGTTCTTGAGCCCGGTAAGCCCGCGCGAACCAGCTTGTACAAGGCACCTGCCGAGTACACCCCTGTTGACCCGGATCCTGAGCAGGAACAAGAGGCACTGGCGCACGTATTGTGGCCAAGCTGGGCCTACCAGCAACAGCGCTATGCGTTGCCTGCGGTCAGAAAATAAACTTACGATTTCTGGCAGGTCGGGCAGAAATAGGTCGCTCGCTGGCCCTGGACAATGCGTTTGATCGGGGTGCCGCACACGCGGCAGGGTTCACCCTGACGTTCATAGACCCCGGCATGCAGGGTGAAATAGGCACCGGGTTCTCCGCTGGCATTGACATAGTCGCGCAGGGTGCTGCCGCCCGAATCGAGCGCGTCGGCCAGAGTGGTGCGAATGGCATTCACCAGTCTCTGGCACCGTGATCTCGACAGTTTGCCTGACGCGGCCTTGGGGTGGATGCGCGCCCTGAACAAGCTCTCAGAGGCGTAGATATTGCCAACGCCCACGACGACATCGCCTGCAAGCAGGGCTTGTTTGATCGGCATTTTCCTGCCCGACAGCCCGGTATGCAGCCATGTTGCATCGAATTTTTCATCAAACGGTTCGATTCCGAGCTTCTGTAGCAAGGGGTGCAGCGCCACCGGACCGTCCTGGCCGGGGTGCCAGAGCACGGCGCCAAAACGGCGCGGGTCGTGCAGGCGCAGGGTGGCGCAGGCGAACTGCCATTCGACGTGGTCGTGCTTGCGCAGCAATTCGCCCGCCAGAACATTGCGCACCGAGCCCGACATCCCCAGATGGATGAGCATCGTGCCCGTGTCAAACTCGACTAGCAGGTATTTCCCGCGTCGGCGACAGGCGAGCACGATCTGACCCTCGACCTGTGCGGGCAGGTCTGCGGGAATGGGCCAGCGCATGCGAGATTCGTGGATGACCATGCGAATCAGGCGCTGACCTGTTGCAACCGCGTCAATTCCGCGACGAGTTGTTTCGACTTCTGGCAGTTCTGGCATGGGTGGGTGCTAACATCCTGACACTATGATCTTGACACTTTGTCAGTTGATTGTGCCATCAACCAGGCGGGTCGCGTGAAGTCGTTGTCCTTATCTCTGTTTAAAGTATTTGCAGCATCCCATGTGATTGCCGCGGTCTGTCTTCTCTGGCCTGTTACCCAGGCGCAGAGTGGTCCGTTAAATGGGTTGACGCAAAATGCGCCGCCGCAGGTCAAGCCTCTCGCCCCCGAGTCAGAGGTCATACGCCTGCGGGCGGGCGAGTTGCCCGAGGTCACGTTGACGTCGAGTGTTCTCTTTCGCATTCTCGCGTCCGAAATTTCGTCACAGCGTGGGTATTTTGTCCCTGCCGGGACCACGATGCTTGAACTGGCCCGTGAAACCAGCGATCCGCGGCTCGCCAGGCGCGCGCTGGAGTTTTATTTAGCGGGCGGCAACCTGCCGGGTGCGCTGGAGTCTTCCCGCGTCTGGCTGCGGGCGTCTCCCGACGATGTCGAGGCTATTTCAACAGAGATGGCGCTTGCGGCGGCGGCAGGTCAGACCAGCGGCCTGGCCACCGCGTTACGCAAACGTATTGACAGCGCCACCGACAAGACGGCCGCGATCGGGCAGGCTATCGGTGTGCTGAGCCGCATGCCCGACAAGCGGGCGGCGTTCGACATCCTGGATCGTGCGATCAACGAGAGCAAGTCACGCAACCTGCTTGCCGCGCACATGGCGCTGGCAGACATGGCGCAGGCGGCCGGCGATTCAAAGCGCGCGCTCGCTGAGGCACGCGAGGCCCTGGCGGTTGCGCCGAAGTCCGAAGACGCCGCCATGCGGGTGTTCGAATATGGTCTGGCTGTTGATCCGGATCAGGCAATCAAGGATGCCCGCAGTTTTTCAGCCCTGCATCCCGAGGCACGTCGCCTGCGGTTGTTGCTGGCCGGCCAGCTTGCTGATCGTCGTGACTTTGACGCGGCCATGGCCGAACTGACGGCGATGGCAAAACGTTCGCCTGAAGATTTCGATCTGATGTTCATGCAGGCGCAGGTTGCGTACCGCGCCAAGCAACTCGATCAGGCCCGCGGGTTGCTTGAACAGTTCGTGAGTGTCCAGAGCCAGCGCCAGCGCGCCGCGGCTGCGGGTGCGACCGATGCCCCCGCAGCGCTCGCAGACGCCTATATGTTGCTCGCGCGCGTGGCCGAAGATCAGGGTCGCCTGGACGATGCCGTCAGCGTACTTGCCCGCATCGAAGAGCCTTCGGCCCGGTATGCCGCACGCTTGCGTCAGGCCGTCCTGCGTGCGCGCCAGGGGCGTGTGGACGAATCGCTGGCGATGATTGATTCGGCCAACCCACAGGAAGACGAAGAGATTACGCTGGGTGCGCTGACCGCCGCGCAGGTGCTGCGCGATGCCGGCCGGCTTGACGAGGCGATCGTGCGTCTCAAGGCGGCCGACAAAGAGGTTCCTGACTCGGCTGAAATCAAGTACGAACTCGCAATGTTGTACGAGCGCCAGAATAAGATGACTGAAGCAGAGAAGCTGCTGCGCGAGGTGATCGAACTGGATCCAGGGCACGCGCATTCGTATAACGCGCTGGGTTACGCGATGGCTGACCGCAATCAGCGTTTGCAAGAGGCGCTCAAGCTGATTACGCGCGCGCTTGAAATCTCACCGGATGATCCCTTCATCATGGACAGCATGGGCTGGGTCAAATTTCGCCTGGGCGACAACGCCGCAGCGGTTGACTACCTGCAGCGCGCGTACAGCAAACGTCCCGAGGCTGACATTGCCGCGCACCTCGGCGAGGTGTTATGGAAGCAGGGACAGCGCGACGAAGCCAGGAAAATTTTCAATGAAGGCGTCACCCGGGAACCGCGCAATCCAACACTGCTTGAAACTACCAAGCGTCTAGGGGTCAATCTTTGACCGGTTTGGACTGCCCGGCGGAGGCCCGCGCGTTTCCCGGCTGGCGCGGTTGGGTTCTGCAGGTTCTGGCACTGCTGTGCCTGGTCGGATGCGCGGCACCTGTCGCGCCACCGGACGTGCGGGACTCCGCCACCGAGTTGGTTCGCCACGGTCGGTTTGCTCTCAAGGCTGAAGAATTTGGTCGTGCACCCGAGGCCGTGCAAGGTGGTTTTGACTGGCACGATACCGGCGCAGTCCTGATTCTGGACCTGACGAATCCCTTTGGCTCCGTGCTGGCGCGCGTGCAGGTCAGCCTGGAGGGTTCGGTGCTCACACGGGCCAACGGCGAAGTGATCCGCGCCGCCACGCCAGATGCGCTCTTGCAGCGGGTGCTCGGCCAGAACATGCCGGTTCAGGGGTTGCGCGACTGGTTGCGTAGCCAGCGTGTACCCGGGCCGGCGATGACGGTGCAGGACCGCGACGAGCAGGGTCGGATTGTCGTGTTTGAGCAGGGTGGGTGGACCGTGCGGCTTTCACGCTTTGATGCGCTGGGCCCGAAAATGCTGGTCATGACGCGCCAGGAAGGCAGCAAGAATATCTCGCTCAGGCTGGTCGTCGACGCGCCATGACCATGCTCTACGATGTCCCGGCACCCGCCAAACTCAATCTTTTCCTGCACGTGACGGGTCGTCGCCCCGACGGATATCACCTGTTGCAAACGGTATTTCGCTTTATCAGCCTGGCTGACACTCTGGACTTCGATGTGCGCACCGATGGTCAGGTCGTGCGCGAAACCGACATGCCTGGCGTGGCCCATGACGACGATCTGGTCGTTCGCGCCGCCCGTGCCCTGCAGCGGCACACCGGCACCCGGCGCGGTGCGCAGATACGCGTGCAAAAGCGCATCCCTGCGGGGGGCGGGCTCGGTGGTGGTTCAAGCGACGCGGCAAGTGTGCTGATCGCACTGAACCGGCTGTGGGAAACGAACCTCTCGCGCGAGGCGCTGATGCGGATCGGGCTGGCGCTTGGTGCCGATGTGCCGGTTTTTATTTTCGGCCAAAATGCCTTTGCGCAAGGCATCGGTGAAGACCTGAGCCCCGTGGAACTGCCTGATCAAGCCTATATTGTCGTGCAGCCAGCGCAAAGTGTTCCCACGGCAGGGGTTTTCCAGGCACCTGATTTGACAAGAAACACCGATCCGGTCAAAATAACGGACTTTTCTGGGCTATCTGAGTTCATTGGTGCTAAAGATGGATTTGGCCACAATGATTTACAGCCTGTTGTGTTAAATCGCTATCCCGTTGTGCGGCAGTCACTTGACTGGTTGAACCAGTCTGGTTTTGAAGCGCGCATGACAGGGTCCGGGGCTTGCTTGTTTATAGAGTTTCCAGGCGGTCAACAGGCTTCTTTGGCACATCAGAAATTACTCGCTAAAATGCGTACAGATTATTCTGACGCTGTTGCGGGTGCACAGTGCCCCATCCAGTCCCTTGTGGTCTGTGAAGGGTTGCCAGGGCATCCACTACGGCACTGGATTAAAAGCTAGTTGGGGAGTCGCCAAGCTGGTTAAGGCACCGGATTTTGATTCCGGCATGCGAAGGTTCGAATCCTTCCTCCCCAGCCCTAACTCCTGCAAAGCTGTTGAACTTGCCGATCGAATGCGTGGCGTCAGTTCAGCAGCTTTTTTGCTCCACATCCTGTTTCGTCCTGTCTGTGATTGCCTCCACCATGGCCAATGATAGTTTCATGATATTTACCGGCACAGCCAATACCCGGCTGGCCGTAGATGTGGTTAACCACCTCGATATGTCCCTTGGCAAAATGACCGTGGGCCGTTTCTCTGATGGTGAAGTCATGGTCGAAATCAATGAAAACGTCCGCGGTAAAGACGTTTTCGTTCTGCAGCCGACCTGCGCACCCACTAATGACAACCTGATGGAAGTCATGGTGATGGTCGACGCCTTGCGTCGCGCATCGGCAGGCCGTATCACCGCAGCCATTCCTTACCTGGGCTATGCCCGGCAGGACCGTCGTCCGCGCTCGGCGCGCGTGGCGATCTCGGCCAAGGTTGTCGCCAACATGTTGCAGGTCGCGGGGGTCAACCGTGTGCTGACAATGGACTTGCACGCCGACCAGATCCAGGGTTTTTTTGATATTCCGGTCGACAATATTTACGCTGGCCCGATTTTGCTGGGCGATATCTGGCGCCGCAATTTGTCGAACCTGGTCGTCGTTTCGCCAGACATCGGCGGTGTCGTGCGTGCCCGTGCCCTGGCCAAGCAGCTTGAGGCCGACCTGGCGATTATTGATAAGCGTCGTCCACGGGCCAACGTGTCTGAGGTGATGAATATCATCGGCGACGTCGATGGCCGTACCTGTCTCATCATGGACGACATGGTGGATACCGCTGGCACGCTGTGCAAGGCGGCCCAGGCCCTGAAAGAACGTGGTGCCGGTGCGGTCTACGCCTATTGCACGCACGCCGTGTTGTCGGGTGGCGCGATTGAGCGTATCGACGCGTCCGAGCTCGACGAGCTGGTCGTGACCGACACGATCCCTTTGTCCGAGGCTGGCCGTTCTTGCGCGAAAATCCGTCAGTTGTCGTGTGCGGCACTCATGGGCGAGACCATTTTGCGGATTTCCAATGCCGAATCGGTCAGTTCGCTGTTCGTTGATTAATGATTGACCATTGAGCCGATCAGGTCATGATCGGCGCAATGACCTTGCAAGCCACTGGTCGCGGTGGCTCGCACAACCACCGCCCGGTGTTCGGGGGGTGTTTTAACCGGGCGCATGCCGCCCTTTCTGGAGTACTTCCATGCAATTCAATGCAACCTCACGTAGCGTTCAGGGATCGAGTGCGAGCCGCCGCCTGCGCCACGCTGGCCGTGTGCCTGCCATCGTTTACGGCAACAAGATTCAGCCTATCAACGTTGAACTCGATCACAACGAAATATTCCACGCTCTGCGTAAAGAGCAGTTTCACGCATCGATCCTGGAAATGAACCTCGAAGGCACGATCCAGCAGGTTCTGTTGCGCGCTGTGCAATGGCACCCCTACAAGCAGATCGTCATGCACGTTGACTTCCAGCGCGTTGATGCCACGCATGTGCTGCATACCAAAGTGCCGCTTCACTTCGTCGGCGCTGATCTGTCGCCAGCCGTGAAACTGAGCGCAGCGATTGTTTCGCACGTGTTCTCCGAACTCGAGATTTCGTGCCTGCCAGCCAACTTGCCCCAGTTCATCGAAGTCGACTTGTCGAAGTTGATCGTGGGCGGTTCGGTCCACCTGGCCGAGGTGACCTTGCCCATAGGCGTGACTTACCTTGCACACCGTGGCGATACCAACCCCGTGTTGGCTACTGCAGTGGTCAAGGGCGGCGCCGCTGCTGACCCGGCAGCGACACCAGCAGCCTAAAGACGGCGTCGGGCTTGTGTCACGCGTGGTGTGGCACGCGCCCGGCTCTGTCGTTCCGGCGAAAGTGGTATCTGTTGTTCCGGCCCCACCCGCGCTTTGCGCGCGTGGGGCTTTTCCTTTCTAATCGCAGCATGTCTATTCCCATCAAACTGATTGTTGGCCTGGGTAACCCGGGCCCGGACTACGCGCGTACGCGCCACAACGCCGGCTTCTGGCTGGTCGACGAGGTCGCGCATGACGTCCATGCCACGTTTGCCTTGGAAAAAGCATTTTCTGGCATGGTGGCCAAGGGCCGTGTCCAGGGTGAGCAGGTCTGGCTGGCCAAACCCCTGACCTACATGAATCGTTCAGGGCTGTGCGTAGGCACCTTGGCCCGCTTTTACAAGCTGGTTCCTGAAAGCGTACTGGTCTTGCACGATGAGCTCGACCTGATGCCAGGGCAGGTCAAGATCAAGCAAGGCGGTGGGCACGCGGGTCACAATGGTTTGAAAGATATCCAGGCAGCTCTGGGCAGCCCGGATTTCTGGCGCATACGACTGGGTATCGGGCATCCCCGCACGCTGGGTCTGCAGCAGCAGGTCGCTGATTTCGTGTTGCACCCGCCCCGTCGCGACGAGCAGACGGCGATTGAGGGTGCCATCACGCGCTGTCGTGCGGTCATGCCCTGGATGTTTACCGGCGACTTTGCACGTGCGGTCGCGCAGTTGCATCGCGACAACCCTGCATGACCGTGCTCAGCATGCGCCAGGAATGGCGCGCCTGCCTGGCTTTCATCCGTCATCCGCACTTGTCAAAAGACGTGCCACGTTCGCCTCCCGGCCCAGGCTGGTTTGCCGACTGGTGGCCGGTGATCCCGGCCTCGCGCTTGCTGGCGTGGGCCGCGACCTTATGGATCTTGAATATTTTCGCGCTTGGGCCGGTCGTGCTGGCCGTGTTCGAGATGAGCGGGGCGTCGCATCGCATCAGTGTTCACAACCTGCCCTGGTTGCAGGCGATCTTATGGGCCCCATTGGTCGAAGAGCTTCTGTTTCGTTTTTGGCTTCGCCGTCCATTTCAGGCGTTGTGGATGGTGCCGGCCTTGGCCGTCGTGCTGCTCAACGGTCTGGCGTGGTGGGCCAGCAGCCTGCTGGCTGCAGTGGTCGGCCTGTGCTGGTGGTCTGGTTGGGTCTCGTCCGGGCCACGTGCCTGGGCATTCAAATGGCTGCGCAGATACATGGCCGTGTTTCCCTTGGTGTTCCACCTCGTGGCGATCATCTTTGCCGCGGTGCACATCAGGAATTTTGTTTTCGCCGACATTGCCTGGTGGATGATGGTGATACTGGTCCTGCCCCAGTGGGTGACCGGGCTGGTGCTTGGGTGGGTGCGCGTGACGCGCGGCGTGGGCGCCGCGATGTTGCTGCACGGGGCCTTTAATGCTGGACCGCTGATTGTGGCCTGGCTGGCTCTGCAGTTCCTGGGTGATATCTGAGCGTTTCGGACTGTGGCTGGGCATCGTCGCCAGACCGGTTAAACTTGCAACCTATCCACGGATGGTCCGGGCATGGTGGTTGGCGTGCATTGCATGCTGTGTTGCCCGGGTTTTCCTTGCTCGAATTCATCTAAAAGTTATCCAGGACTCTCATGGCTCTGCAATGTGGCATCGTTGGTTTGCCCAACGTCGGCAAATCGACTCTCTTCAATGCCCTGACTAAGGCCGGCATTGCCGCCGAAAACTATCCGTTCTGTACCATTGAGCCCAATGTCGGTGTGGTCGAAGTTCCTGATCCGCGTCTGGACAAACTGGCCGAAATCGTCCACCCCGAGCGCATCCAGCATGCCACGGTCGAGTTTGTCGATATTGCCGGCCTGGTGGCGGGTGCCAGCAAGGGCGAGGGACTGGGCAACCAGTTCCTGTCACACATCCGTGAAACCAACGCCATCGTGAACGTAGTGCGCTGCTTTGAAGACGACAACGTGATCCACGTTGCGGGCAGAGTCGACCCCATCGCCGACATCGAAGTCATCGAAACCGAGCTGGCACTGGCCGACCTGCAGACTGCTGAAAAAGCACTGCACCGTTTCCAGAAAACAGCACGCTCTGGCGACAAGGATGCCCAGCGCATGGTGGGACTGATTGAAAAGTGCATCGTGCAACTCGACCAGGCGCATCCATTGCGCGCACTCGACATGCCGGACGATGACCGTGCGCTGCTGGCGCCGTTGTGCTTCATTACCGCAAAGCCTGCCATGTATGTCGGCAACGTCAGCGATCATGGGTTCAAGGATAATCCGCTGCTTGACCGCCTGATGGAATATGCCAGTTCTCGTCAGGCACCGGTCGTGGCGATTTGCGCCTCGATCGAATCGGAAATCGCAGAGTTGCCCGATGAAGACAAACTGGAATTTCTGGCCGACATGGGTATGCAGGAACCAGGCTTGAATCGCCTGATTCGTGGTGCCTTCAAACTGTTAGGCTTGCAAACCTACTTCACCGCAGGTGTCAAGGAAGTGCGCGCCTGGACGATCCCGATCGGCGCCACGGGCCCGCAGGCGGCTGGCGTGATTCATACTGACTTTGAACGTGGCTACATTCGTGCGCAAACGATTGCGTATGAGGACTTCATTGCCTTCAAAGGTGAGCACGGTGCCAAGGACGCCGGCAAGATGCGCGCCGAAGGCAAGGAATATGTCGTGCATGACGGCGATGTCATGAACTTCCTGTTCAACGTCTGATTCGACATTCATGGCGCAATGCCTTGATTTCAATGGGTTTGTTATTCTGAAATGCCTTCGGGTATACCCAGATATCTACCCATTTTTTGATGCTGCCCCTATTTTTCGGCGATAAATCGGTGTCGCGCTGGCGCCACAAAGTCGGCGTATATCAGAAAATAGGTCAGCACGATCGGCGGCTATAGCTGATGTCAGGCGACTGCCTGTTTAGACACTAAGAATATCCTAAACTGGGATATTCCGGAACGGGATTTAACGTTTCCGGCATGTTCCAAGATGACATCCGCCGAGAAACACTGCGCACCGAGCTGCGTGAGGCGCGGTTGCGTGCTGGTCTCAGGCAGATTGATGTTGCGACGACACTTGGCAAGCCCCAGAGCTATGTGACCAAGATCGAGAGCGGTGAACGTCGCATCGATTTAATTGAAACGCTTGACCTGTGTCGGGCTGTGAGCCTTGATCCGAAAATTCTGGTCAAGAAGCTCAGTTGATCCGAGCGTGGTGCGGCATGCATCGCCCCCCAATGGCTATTGGCAGGGAGTCGCCTTTAAAAGGCCGCTGTGCGTTTAGTCTCCCCGGAGCGCGCCCAGGGCGCTGTCGCTCGCACTGCGCGGCCGCCTGGGGCGTTCTGGAGGGCCTGATCTGCCTTGGCTGTGGCCTCTGCGTGAGTTGTATGCTGTCTTATGGCGTCGGCCCATTGCCCGGTGAGCTGGTTGGCTCCGCTGGCGACGAATCCGGCAATAAGCCGTCGTCCAAGTACGGCCGCCGTTCCTCCAGCTTGGCCCAGAGATCGGCTCGTAGCCACTTGCCGTCCACTAGCCGAAACCCGCGTACCAGCCTGTAGCCCGGTAACGGCGGCTCTTCCAGCGTCTCTCTGAGCGTCATTAGTACCGGGTCGTAGTTGGAGGTGTCCATTGTTGGGGGGGGTACGGCTCTTGATGGTTTGTTTCAACAGCCTCTGAAGTTCCGTGCCTGACACTCCCGCGCCATCCCGGCCTTCGAAGATGACGATGACCTTCAGCCCCTTGGCAACGACCCATTGCTGAAGCTTGACGAGTTCGACGTGAAGGCCTTTGAGTGCGTCCTCGTATTCTTTCTTGCCGAGTTTTCCCGGGGCTTCCGGCACAGGTTCGTGGGTTTTTTTCTTGTGGCCCATGGTGCTCTCCGTGTCTCGCCTTCGCGATGAATCTTTGCCTTGAGTTGCGGTGTCCAGCTTGCACCTGTGATCCCGGAAAGCCTACAGTTCGTGATCCCACCAGCCGCCGCCGAGTGCGACGATCAGTGCGGTCGTATCCTGGAAATACTGCGCGCGGGCTTGGATCAGATTGACGTTGGCCTGCGCAAGCGTAATTTGCGCGGTCAGTACCGTCAGGTAGTTGGACGTGCCGCCCGAGAAGCTGGCCTGCGCCAGCATCAGCGACTGGCCGGCCGCGGCTTGCGCCTGCGTCTGCGCACGGACGGCGAGCGCATCGTGTTCGATCGCCTTGATGCAATCCGCGACCTGAGCGATCGCGACGATGACTGTCTGCCGGTACGTGAGGCCGCTTGCCTCGAAGGCGTCGATCGCCGCTTGCCGTTGCGCGGTCAGAGTCCCGCCATTGAACACCGGCGCGAGGATGCTCCCGCCAAAGCCCCAGATGCCGCCGCTGCCCCCAAACAGATTGCTCATCGACGTGGAGATATCGCCCATGTTTCCCGTGATACTGAAGGTTGGCAGCAGGGCTGCGGTCGCCACGCCGACCGTTGCGCTCGCGCTGTGCAGGTTGGCCTCGGCCAGAAGGATATCCGGGCGTTGCTTGACCAGTTGGGACGGCAGCGAGAGCGGAACGGATTGCGGCATCGTCAGCGACGACAAGTGTACGGCCGGCGCAGACCATGCCCCGGTTTCCTTGCCCTCGAGCGCGGCGAGCAGGTGCTCGGCCTGCGTCAGTTGCTGGCGCAACGGTTGCAGCGAGGCCTCAAGCGTTGCGATCGCGTTGCGCGTTGCCAGCACCGCAGAGAAGTCGGCCAGGCCGGCACGGTAGCGCTTCTCGTCGATCGCAAGCTGTTCGCCCTCAAGCGTGATGAGAGCCCGGATCTCGGCGATCAGGTCGCTGTAGGCGCCGATTGTCATGATCGTATTGGTGATGTTTCCCGTCAGGATCAGATAGGCAGCCCGCACGTTCGCGCGCTGGGCTTCCACCTGGGCGCCCAGGCTCTCGACGGCGCGCCGGTTCGCGCCAAACACGTCAAGCACATAGCTCACGTTGGCCGAAACCGTCGTGAGGTTGAACACGCCCGACCCGGACTGGGCGCCGACGATCGCCGGGTTGTAATTCTGTCGTGTCTGATCGAGCGATACGCTCAACTGGGGATAAAAGACGCCCTTGCCCGCCTGCAATGCGTCCTTGCTCTGGCGCAAGCGTGCCTCCGCAATCTGCAGGGTCAGGTTGCTCGTCACTGCGGCATCGACTGCGGCGTCGAGTTCAGGCGATTGATAAAAGCGCCACCACTGCGCGTCGGGCGCTTTGCCCACCTCGATCCACTGCGTGCCGGCGCCTGCGCCGATCGCCGCCGTGGGGTCTCCGTTGACGTTGTAGCGGTCGGTTTCAGGCGCAGCGGGCTGCGTGAAATCCGGGCCGAGGGTGCAACCGGCCAATGCAACGGCCACCAGCGTCAGGATCGCCAGCGTGCGCGAACGCCGCCCGCCAGGCGAGACGCGAACGCCGCAGCGCAGTCTATTTGGAAGCGGCGCCACTGCGGTCTTCCTCTATATAGACATCCACGAGTTGCCCGGCGTAGATCGCCAGGGCCGGTGGCACGTCGAAGTTAAAGATCACCGGCAGCACGCGCAGGTCAACGCGTTCGGTCCGCTCATTGGAAAGCTGAATCTTGGGGATGACGTTGGGCTGCAGCCGAATATATTTCAGGGCAATGGGCGTGGTCGACCCGTGGATGAACATCGTAGCTTGCATGGTGGATGTGCGAGGCAGCCGCTCGATCAGGATTTCATCCAGATAGCACCGCACCTGTAGGCCATTCTGTATTTTGCCCATGCGCAGGACTGGGCCGAACTGCTCCGTGTAGGTTCCGTAGAGCCCCTGCGGCGATGCATAGCTTCCAACGGCGCTGTTGATTGCCAGAACGGTGCCGTCGCTCATCGCGTGCACGAGGTACTTGTCCAGCAGCGCGCGCGCTGCCTCGTACGCTTTGGTCGCCGCGATGAATTGCTTATCCGCGGCCTCGAGATTCGCCTGGGCGATTGCAACGGAATTGCGGGCGTTGTCGAGCGTGTCCTTGCTGACGGAGCGGGGGTCCAGGCGCGCCGAGGCTGCCTGCTTGTCGTATTGTTCGCGCAGATTCTTGAGGGTTGCCTGTGACACCTTGATTTGCGCTTGCGCAAGGTTGGCCTGCGCGAGTTGTTGCGCGACGATGCCCCGCTGGACTGAGTCTTCGATCTGGAAGAGGCGGTCGCCCACAGAGACGCGCTGCGCGTCTGCGACGAAGATCGCGCTGACTGTGCCGGAGACCTCCGGGTAGACATTGATGTTCTCGCCGCTGTCCTGCACGGATTCGACGATGCCGTTCGCATATATCCCGTGTTTGAATGGATTGGAGGCCGGCGTGAAGGCCGGAGGCTGTGGCGGCTTCTGGATGCCGAGCACGTAGGCGGTGGCGATGCCGAACAGCACGCCGATCACTGCCAGCACGATGATGAGTCGGGTTTTCATACGGTTTTTGTTCTCTCGATGCCCGTGATTTTGCCGTCTTCCATCGTCATGATCGCATCAGCGAATTCGAAAATCCGGCTGTCGTGGGTGACGATGATGATGCAACTTTTGGGCGTGAGGATCTCCTGTTTGACGAATTCCACGATCCGACGGCCCGTGTCGCCGTCAAGCGATGCGGTCGGCTCGTCGAGGATGAGGATGTCCGGGTGCGGCGCGATCGCGCGGGCAATCGCGACGCGTTGCTGCTCGCCTCCGCTGAGTTTGACGGGCGGCAAGGCACCCTTGTCCGGCAACCCGACGATCTCCAGGAATTTCTCTGCCACGCCGATGGCCTCGTTCCAGGGCATACGTTGCAGGATCAACGGGATAGCGACGTTTTCCGCCGTCGTGAGCCGCGGGAAGAGATGAAAATCCTGGAAAACAAAACCGAGCTTGTGCAGGCGAAAGTCCGCCAGGTCGTTGGGAGACATCTTCCAGATATCCTTGCCCTCGAGCGTCACGTCGCCGGCGCTCGGCGTGAGGATTCCGGAAATCATGCTCAGCAGGGTCGTCTTGCCGCTGCCCGACGGCCCGACGAGATAGAGCAGCTCACCGTAGCTGGCTTCAAAGCTGGCGTCCTGGACGGCAACAGTCTTCGTCTCTCCTTCGCCAAACCATTTTGTGAGGCCGCGCGCGACCACCGCCGGTGATTCCACGTCATCCCCTGAAAATGTCGAACGGTTGAATCTGAAGCACCTTGCGCACACCGATATAGCTGGAGAACGCCGCCATGACTAGGACCGCCCCGAAGGCAAGGGCAATGTTGCCGTAGGTGATCTGCGAGGCGTAATCGGGCAGGCGCAGCCGCGCCGAGACCATCATGGTGGTCGCAAGGCCCACGCCGAGGCCAAATCCGATGAGTCCGGTGAACAATGCCTGGAACATGATCATGGAAACGAGGTCGCTTCCACGGGCGCCGATTGCCTTGAGTGCGCCAAATTTCTCGATGTTTTCGAGGACAAAGGTGTAAAACGTCTGCCCCGAGATCGACAGCCCCACGAGAAAGCTGATTGCCGTCATGAGCAGGATATTCATTCCCAGGCCAGTCTGGTATTTGTAGAAATTCTTGATCTTTTCAATGAACTGGTCCTTGGTCAGCGCCTGGTACCCGAGTTTGGCAATCTCCTGCTGGATGTGCGGTATATCCTCGGGTGACTTCGGCTCGATCAGGATGTAGGAGATCGTGAAGCGCCCCGTGGGGATATAGCTGATGGCGCGCCGGTAAGTCGTGTAGACCGTCGGGGTCCCGAAAAGCCCGGGCGTCGTGACCGTTGCGAGCCCCACCACCACGGCGCGGTGATCGTTGATTTCGAACACGGTTCCCACCTTGGGGCTTTCGAGCTTGGCATATTCGGAGTCCTTGACGACCAGAAAGGCGTTGTCCGCGAAAATGTCGTCAAGATTGCCCTCGATGAGATCGGGCCTTCCGTACAGCGTGTAATCGTCCAGGCCGATGACCGATACCGCCTGGAACGTGCCGTCCTGGAGTTTGACCAGCGAGGCGGACGAATACATCGGGACGGCAAATTCGACCCCATCGATGCTACGGGCCGAATTGAGAATGTAATCAGGCATGGGAATGTTGCTCGCGACGTTATTGACCGCGGGATCCATGACCCAGACCTTGGCGCCGACGTTGAGCACGGTCCCGGAGGCGCGCACCAAGATGCCCGAAAACATCGATGTCATGATGACCATGAGGAAGACGGCAAACGTGATGCCCATGAGCAGCGCTACAAACTTGCCCTTGTCGTTCACAAGCAACTTGAGGGCAATCCTCAATACTCCAAACATGCTCGCACTCCGATCTCTCCTTTCATTTTATGCCTTCGTTGCCCGGCGGGTCTATTTCCTGATATCTTGGATGCTATTCTCATGCTTCAAACGATTACAGTCCGTTCGCTAACGCACGCGACTGGGGAGGATCGCGATGCCCGCGTTGAGTCAGGTCATGGTTCGGGTTCGCCGTTTGGCGCTGGTTGCCGTTGCGGCATGGTCATTGTCCGGGGCGGCGCAGGCCTACCCGGACGGGCCGGTTCATATCGTCGTGCCGTTTGCGCCCGGCGGCGCCACCGACCAGCTGGCCCGCCTGCTCGCCGAAAAGTTGTCGCCGATCATGCGCGAGCAATTCATCGTGGAAAACAAGCCAGGCGCCAACACCATCCTGGCGGCTACCCAGATCGCCCGCGGCAAGCCGGACGGACAGACGCTGTTCATCGCGGCAGGCTCAACGGTCATTCTGAGCCCGCTGCTCTACAAGAGTCTTCCGTTCGACCCGGCGCGTGACTTCAACATGCTGGCGGTGCTGGGGTACGAGGAATGGGATTACTGAGGATCGGGGCAAGATGAAGCCATTTGAACTGCCAGCCCCCGCCAATGCCGCCCAGCATACGGGCAACAAACGGGTCAGCATCACGACCACGGGCCACGGCTGGCGGCGTGTAGACACGATCACTAGGGTGCGCGATAAGCCGGCGTGGCATGACCGTATCGGTCGGGTACCGGCACTATGGGCCGCTAGGCTGGCTTTTCGATGCCCTGTTTCGGTGGATCAGCAAGTACGCCGACTGACCTCCTCCGGCGCGTAAGGTCGCCTTCCGCATGTCCAAGAGTCAGTTTGTGAAAACCGGGTATGAAACCGTGTACAAAATTGAGCGTGTTAAAGCCGCATCAAGTATTTATGGGTGTTGTAGGCCACACTTCCTGTTCAACGTCCAAACAGTTGGATGGATTTCGCTGGACTTAAGCGGGCAACAAACAGGGCGTTGTTAATTGACCGATATTCCTGAACAAGACATCGGATTTTAGCGATTTTGTTCGCGGTTGATCCGCGTTCATCCGTGGCTCTCCAGCTGTAAACCGGGTCGATACAAAAACGTATATTTAAATTCGCTGTAACGCCCGCCATGCAAAGCCTTGTGGATGAGGCGCCGTCGTCTCAACGCGGATCCCTTCATTCCACTTGGCCATGCGCTCTGAGCGAGCAAACGAACCGACCTTTAATTGTCCGGCGTTCCAGCCTGTGGCGAGATGAACAATCGCCACATCTTCAGTTTCACCTGAACGTGCAGAAACGATCGTCGCATATCCTGCTTCTTGCGCAGCCGTCAAGGCACTGAGTGTTTCAGTTATCGTGCCAGCCTGGTTCGGCTTAATTAGAACTGCATTGCAGGCCTTTTGTTTCGCAGCCTCTTGCACCAACTTTGCGTTAGTCACCAGATAATCGTCGCCCACGACCTGCACGCGTCCATTCACAGCGTTCGTAAACGCGATCATCCCTTTAGCGTCGTCTTCTGCGACCGGGTCTTCAATTGAAACGATCGGATATTTGTCGATCCATCTCAACAGTTTTTCAATTAAGCCATCGGTATCGAGTTCCATTTTCTCGAGGCCTAGCGTGTAGCGCCCATTTTGACCAAACTCTGAGGCGGCAATGTCCAAGGCGATGCTGACATCTTGACCTGGTACGAAGCCAGCAGCTTCGATGGACATCACCAAGACATCTAACGCCTCTTCGTTGTGCGCAAACGCAGGCCACCAACCGCCTTCGTCAGCGATACCTTGTGACGCGCCACGTTTTTTCATCAGCAGACCGGCGTGTCGGTATACCTCTGCAGTCATTTCCATGGCCTCTACGAAACTGCGAGCACCCGTGGCGATCACCATAAAATCTTGTACATCGACGCGGCGATCTGCATGGGCGCCGCCACCAAAAATCTGAACCTGAGGCAAGGGAAGTTGCACCGGGCGGTCGTTAGAAAGATAGCGCCATAACGGCAATTGCGCCTGCGCTGCAGCCGCATGCAATGCAGCTAAAGAGGTGGCAATGAGTGCGTTGCCGCCTAGTCGTGATTTATCTGCAGTACCATCCAGCGCTATTAAGATCGCATCAAGTTTGGTTTGGTCTGCGACCTCCAGACCAACCAATGCGGGGGCAATTTCTTGTTGAATCCCCTGGACGGCGTGCAGGACATCGAGCCCGCCAAAGCGTGTTCCGCCGTCGCGCAGTTCAATCGCTTCGCGGGTGCCGCGAGACGCCCCGGCCGGTGCAATGCCACGACCCAAGGCGCCTGACTCGGTGATGATATCGACTTCGACCGTGGGGCGTCCGCGAGAATCCCAGATGCGTCGGGCGTGTACGTGTTTGATACGACTCATTGCTTGAACTCCTGACCCCATTGCGCGTGGATCATTGAAAAAGAAATATTTGTTTGGTTTAGAAATTCGATGGCAAGCTTGCGCACGCGCGCACCGCGATCACTATTCAGGTATTCAACAGGCGATTTTCCGTCAACCCGCGCAAGCATCAGCCCGGGTAACAAGGTCACGATTCTGTGCTCAAGTTCGTGCTCGGGTTCCCATGTGACGTGTTTTAGGTAGGCCGTCAACAAGTCCTGTGCGTCGTTCATCAAGGTGACACCGGCTTGAGGGTTGTGTGCGGTTTTCAAGAAAAGATGATTCAGGCAAAAGGCAACATCAAAGGCCGGATCTCCATACCAGGCACATTCGGCATCTAGCAAAACAGGGCCTGCGGGGCCAAGCAAAATATTCTTTGGGCTCACGTCACCGTGAACTAATACCTTTGGATGACTTTGCGTTCGTTTGATCAGGGCCTTTAAATGAGCACTCTGGTCAGGGTGTTGTCTAGCTGCTTCTGCCAAATAGGGCTCAAGCCGAATCGCATAGAACGTAGCATCGTTGGCAAAACGTTGTGCGATGTCTGCCTGTCGTGCGGTCTGTGCATGGATCTGACCAAGCACCTGGCCGACTTGCGCTGCAACGCCGGGGGTGACTCGGCCTGCCAGAAGCTCTGTCTTCCAGTTTAGATATTCAGTTCCCAGATACTGCATGACAAAACTTTTGCTGTCGCGATCAACGCCTAAAACGTGCGGAACATGTTTGGGCACAATTTTTGTCGCGGTCTGCAGCCAGTCAATTTCAGCAAACACCCGGTCAACCGGGGCGAGCCATTCTTTGGCAACTTTAAGTTTAGGCAATGCCTGTTTTAGGCAGTACTGCGCCCCGCTTGTCGTGACGTGAAAAATATTCGAAGACACGCCGCCCGTCAGTGGCTTGACCGTCACCGTTTCAGTACCTTGGGCAAGATTCAATCGAATCAGGATCTGTTTGATTGCCTCATGGTCGTGTGTCAGATCTCTAAATGCCGAGGTTAACTGTTGATCGCGAACGCTCTGCGCGACTTCTTTGCCTTGGTCGAACTCTTGCTTGAGCTTGATGAGCTCTTCCGGGCTGACGCGATCGATGTTTGAATAATCGAGTTTCCATTCGTGCGAGTCACTCCAGCGTAAGGGCGATTGCATTGTGGTGCGTGCGCCCGGTGCGGCCTCCAGGACGTTGAGCGCAAGTTCTAAGGTTTGGCGTTGCGAGGCCAGGTCATGCGGTTTTCCTGCCGCGTTACCTAAGGGAAAGTCGCTAAATAAAAACCTTGGTACACCACAATGCTCGACAATGTCTTTCGCACAGCCTATCAATACAGTCGGGATGCCGCCTGCCTCAAGGTGACGGGCGATCAGGCTCAGGGTCTGATGACACACTGGGCAATTCGGGATCAGCACGACTGCTTCGACACCATCGGCTCGGCAACGTTTCAATACCTCTGGGGCATCGACTTCGATGGTGTGGCGCTGACTACGATTGGTTGGCGCTCCATAAAAAAATGGTGCGATGCTGCCGATGACGTTGTCTCGCGCCAACGCACGAAGCATGGGTAACGCAAACCAAGTATTGCAGTCTTGCATGCTTGTGTGCTTGCGATCAATGGCAACATGTGAAACCCGCAGATCATGGTCTATGGTTGTATCACCCGAATAGACCGTAAAAAACTTTGCCGCCGAGTTGTAAAGTGATCCCGGCCCTTGATTGCCTTTGTCGGGCTGATAGGGTGCGGCAGTGGTCACGATTGCGACACAAGTGTCTTTTAATGGTTTGCGCAGCGACGTAAAAGGCGCGTCAGAAAAATGCGCCCAACGATAAGGCTTACCGTAACCCAAGCCAAGATACCAGTCGCGTGTGCGCTGCATGTAGCGAATGGGCTGGTCGTCATCCTCGGCAAAGCCAAGTCGTTGATCAAGCGCTTGCTGCGACAGTTTGGACGATTCGGTCATAAAATTAGTTTTTTCTGAGGTTTTTTAGAGTCTAGCGGGAAAATGCTAGTTGATTTGCTTGGTTGCGAAGTTTCCCGATACGGTAGAGCGGTTAGCTGCGGTATGACGAAATCTCAAGGTCGGGTATAAAACCGGGTACCAAATCATTTAACGCGTTCGAAAAGTAGTTGCTCATTGGGTTTACAGCCGAAACTTCCCGTTCAGTGCCCTCCGGTGCCAGAGCCTAGCCTTCCCCGGCTTTCGGTGCTGACACTGACTGCACCCGTTGCCATGGGCTACATTCCCCTGGGGGCGGTGTTTGGCTTTCTGTTTGTCCAGGCGGGTGGGGACGGCTGGCTGGCGATCCTGGCCAGCCTGTTGGTGTATGCCGGAGCTGCCCAGTACATGATGATTCCGATGCTGGTGGCCGGAATGTCCGTGGGCACCATTGCGCTGGCCACGATGGTGGTCAATCTGCGGCATGTTTTCTACGGATTGTCCTTGCTCAAACAGTTGCCGAATGGGAAATTACTCCGTTGGTACCTGGCGTTCGGGCTGACTGACGAGACTTATTCAGTGCTGACCACCATGCCTGTGTCGACCAGCCACAGGCAGATGGCGCTCGTGGCCCTTCTCAATCAGGTCTGGTGGGTGTTGGGCACCACCGCTGGGGTCCTGATTGGTGCGCGTGCGCAGGTCTCCCTGGCCGGGCTCGACTTTGTGCTTGCGGCCTTGTTTGCCGTACTCGCCGTTGAACAGTGGCGCACGAAACATAGCGCTGCCCCGGTGTGGGTGGCGCTCATTGCTTACGCCGTGGCCTACCTGCTGGCGGCAAAACACGCGCTTGTGATTTCAATTTCGCTCAGTATTGTCGCCGGGTTTGTTTTACAGTCCCGATCCAAGTCCTCGACACCGTCCAGACAGGCCAGTCATGATTGACCGTGACTACGCCGTGGAGGTGATTCTTGCGATGGGGCTGGTGACGTTCGCCCTGCGGGCGCTGCCTTTCGTGGCCTCGCAGTGGCTGCAAAAACATCCAATCGTTGAACGCCTTGGCCAGTTCCTGCCTCTGACGATCATGACACTTTTGCTTGTGCACGCGGTCGCGGGGGCGGCACACGAGCACGCCTCGGGTCCCTGGCCTGAGTTGCTTGCGGTATTGTTGGTGATGTTACTGCAGTGGTTTGTCAAGAACGCGCTGCTCAGCATCGTGGTGGGCACGCTTGTTTACGTGTTCATCCGAAACTTCAATATGTAAAAGAGGGTCCCTCGCTTGCCGGTGGGTTCTGGCCGCCGCCCAGCCGCGATAGTGGATAATGACGCCTTGTCCTGATTCACTTAACGCTTGATTGCGGGTTTGCCAGATGTTTCCTTTTTCTGTCTTGTCACGCCTGTGTGCCGCCTGGGGAAATGTGCGCGCGGGCCTGCGGCAAGGGATCGTCGCAGGCGTGATTGCCCTGGTCCCGCTGGTTTGCCACGCCGCACTGCAAGACGAAATTCAGGTCTACGACGATGAGATCAACGAAAGGGGTGAATACAGCCTCGAGGTGCATTTCAACACCACGCCCAATGGCATCAAGACGCCGAGTTACCCGGGCGAGGTCATGAATGCCGGCAACACCCGGCTGACGCCGGAATTCGCCTATGGCCTGGGTCATGGCCTTGAGGCCGGCCTCTATCTCAACACGGTTTTCAATAACGGCAACTGGGACTACGCCGGCTACAAGGCACGTCTCAAGTGGCTACCCATCCTTGAGAAAGACGGCCACGATTTTTTTGCCGGTGTAAATTTCGAGATTGGCAACGCCCTCTACCCCTACAACCAGTCACGGTATGGTGCCGAGGCGCGCTTCATTATCGGTAAGCACATCGACAAATGGCTGATCTCGGTCAACCCGATCTTCGGCTTTGACCTGTCGCAGCCTTACGCCGATGGGACTCCGGCGTTTTCGCTCGCTGGCAGATTGTCACGCGAGGTCGCGACAGACCTCGCGCTCGGGGTCGAGTATTACTCCGACACGGGCAAGGTCAATCAGCCCATCAACTTTCAGACGACTGGGCAGATGGGGTTCCTGATGATGTACTGGGACGGCAAGCCCCTGGCTTTCCAGGCCGGTATCGGAAAGGGCTTTACCGACGCGACCGATTCGCTCACGATCAAGGCGATCTTTTCGATTCCGCTACCTTAATGTTACATATCTGCCAAAATACGGGCATATATGCCCGAACTGAAATAGCAGTACGCTGAAGCGTCAATTTCAATGCACAAATGCAATGTCAGATTGCATCGCATCACAACAAGAAAGAGGGGACAAGATGGCACACATGCATTACATCAACGCAGACCGTCTGCGCGACGCGGTCAGACTGCTAGTCAGGGGCTTTGGCAGTGAACCGCGGGAAGTCGAACTCGTCACTGAAAACCTGGTGCAGGCAAACCTGACCGGACATGATTCTCATGGCGTGGGCATGTTGCCCCGTTACATCGATGCTTTCCTTGAAGGCGGGCTGTTGCCCAATGCGCACATTGTGACGCGCATGGACAGTGGGACGATGGTCAGCCTGGACGGGCAGGCCGGCTTTGGCCAGGTAATCGGCCACGAAACCATGGAACTGGGTATCGCGCGCGCCAAAGAGCATGGCAGCTGCATCGTGGCGCTGGCTAATTCACACCACCTCTGTCGCATCGGCGCCTGGGCTGAAATGGCCGTCGCGCAAAATCTGATTTCCGTGCATTTCGTCAATGTGATTTCACGCCCGATCGTGGCACCCTGGGGCGGCGGCGACGCGCGCTTTGGAACGAATCCCTTCTCGGTCGGTATCCCGGTGCCGGGTCAGGAACCGATCTTGCTGGACTTTGCCACCAGCGTCATCGCGCAGGGCAAGGCACGTGTCGCGCACAATAAGCGCGAAAAACTGCCGCCGGGCCAGATGATTGATCATCTGGGTCAACCAACGATTGATCCGGTCTATGGGGTCCACCCGCCGCTGGGCGCGCTGCGCACGTTTGGTGAACACAAGGGTTTTGGCATGGCGCTGGTGTGTGAACTTCTGGGCGGCGCCCTTGCCGGTGGCATGGCCGCGCACGGGCCTGCCGATGGCAAGCGACGCGTACTCAACGGCATGCTGACCATGATCTTCGACCCGGCAAAGCTGGCGGACGGTTCAGTCTTTGAACAGGAAATGACGGGCTTTCTCGAATGGGTCAAGTCCTCGCCGCCCCAGACAGGGTTTGACCATGTGCGTGTTGCGGGCGAGCCCGAACGCGAGTATCGCGCCAAACGTCTTGCCGAGGGCGTACCGGTCGATGAGAACACCTGGCAGGAAATGCTGACGGCCGCGCGTTTGCTGGGCGTTGACCCAGATGCGGTGCAAAAGCTGGCTGGACTTTAATTGTCGAGACGGGCGACGTCACTGCGATATCCAGTCGATATCGCCCGCCATTCAGTTCACTGATTGAGAAGCAATATTCATGTCCAAAATAAAAATGACAGGCCGGGCGGCCTTTATCAAGTTGTTGCTCGATGAGGGCATCACCCACCTGTTTGGTAATCCGGGCACCACTGAGCTTGCCATCATGGAAGCCGTTCCGCAGTTTCCGGAACTGACCTATGTACTGGGGCTGCAGGAATCCATTGTGGTCGGGATGGCTGACGGTTTTGCCCGCGCTTCAAACAAACTCGTCGCGTGCAACCTGCACTGCGCGCCAGGCCTGGGTCACGCCATGGGTGCGATCTACAGTGCCAAGTTTTCCGGCTCGCCCATGATCATCACTGCGGGGCAATACGAAGTGGGCTATGGCCTGCAAGAGCCTTTGTTGTACGAGCCCCTGGTCCCGATTGCCCAACCCCTGGTCAAGTGGTCGTTTGAAGTCACGCGCATCGAAGACCTGCCGCGCATCGTGCGGCGTGCCGCTAAAATCGCCATGACGCCGCCGACCGGCCCGGTGTTCATCAGCCTGCCGGGTTCGATCCTGGACGATGAGGCCGAGATCGATTTTGGTTTTCCGACCCGCATTGATGCTGCGAACCGACCGGGCGACGATGCACTGCAAGCGCTCGCCGACCGTTTGCTGGCTGCGCGCAACCCGGTCATCATCGCCGGGCGTGAACTGGCCAATCGTGATGTGTTTGCCGAAGCCTGCGAGCTGGCCGAGCTGCTGGGTGCCGCAGTCTACCAAGAGCCTGTTCCCTACAACGCGCGCTTTCCCGTCACGCATGCCGCCTGTATGGGCGACTTGACCCGCAACCAGAAAAAAGTACGTCAGACGCTCGAGCAGTACGACCTGTTGCTCTGCCTGGGTGCCGACTTGCTGCGCATGTCGCCCATGAGCACGGTCGAGCCGTTGCCGCCCGGTATGCCTGTCATGCACATTTCAGAGCGCGACTGGGAACTTGGCAAGAACTATTCAACGGAGGTTGCCGTCCGGGCAGATGTGCGCGAAACCTTGCGTGCCCTGTTGCCTGTGCTCAGGGCCACCCGCAGTGCCGATTACGCACGTCTTGCCAGCGCACGCCTGGCAGACCTGGCACCACGCAACTGGTCGGCGAACCGGGCAAAAACACGTCAGGACATCGCGGCGACCGCCACGGCCAATCCGATTGATCAGCGCTACCTGATCATGCAACTGATTGATGCGTTGCCCAAGGATGTGATCGTCGTCGACGAAACGTTGACCGCCGCCCCGGCCATTGCGGCGTTATTGCCCGCCCAGGATCCGAATGCCTATTATGGCCTGGCAAGTGGGGGTCTTGGGTTCGGCATGCCGGGTGCCGTCGGCGTCAGTCTGGCGCAGCCCACACGCCCCATTGTGGCGATCATCGGCGACGGCAGCGCGATGTATGGCATCCAGGCGTTGTGGACGGCGGCCCACCTGAGATTGCCGATTACCTACGTTATCGTGAATAACCGCAGCTATCGCATCATCAAGGAACGTCTGCTTTCCATGCGTGGGACCGACCAGTTCGTCGCAATGGATATGGATGATCCGGCGATTGATTTTGTAGGCGTGGCGCGCGGCCTGGGGATGAGCGCGCAGTGCATCACGGATCCTGCGGCACTGGCCGAGACACTGAAGCAAGCCATGGCGAGCGGCTTGCCCAACCTGGTCGAAGTGGTGGTCTCAAGGGGTTTCGCAGAACCACAGCAGGTCGGACGTGTTCACGGCAATTGAGAGCACGCGCCTGGCCCGGCCTGACCATGTTTAATTAGTCTGAGATCCGATAGCCATCGTTTGACTGCGCGAGCGCGACGGCCCGCTCAAGCCGCGTGGCCAAGGTGCCCTGAATGCGAAACAACGGCGTGCCGACCTTGACCGTCGCGCCAACCGAGGCAATGAGGTCAACCCCCGCGACGGCGTCGTGTGGGGCGCCAGCGGCGCGTGCAATACCGGAGATCACGCACCCGTCTATGTGCTTGACCACGCCAGGTTCACGTGCCAGCACATCGTGGGTTTGCACCCGGGAAAAGTCTGCGGGCGGGTGTGCGCCCTGTGCCTGCACGATCCGGTTGAGTGCCTCGCGGGCGGCACCCGTCGACAGGAGTTCTTGCGCACGCACGCGGCCGCGCGTGACATTTGCGATCTTGTCGTCAAGTGCCAAAATCTGACTAGCGAAAAACAGAGACTTCTCAAGGAGGTCCTGCGGGGCATCGGGATGGTTGTCCAGAACCTGAAGGACATCGCGCGCTTCAAGCGCGGGCCCGATACCGCGGCCGATCGGTGATTCACCGTAGGTGGCAAAAGCCTTGACGACCATCCCGAGTTTCTCGCCCACCATTTCGAACAGGCGTGCAAGTTCCTGCGCGTCTTCGCGGGTCTTGACTTTGCCCGCGGTCGAATAGGGAATGTCGATGACGACGTGCGTCGCGCCGGCCGAATATTTCTTGGACAGAATGGACGCAACGGACCACCGCCTGGTGTCAAGCCCAAGCGGACGGGTGAGGGCATTCATCACGTCATCGAGTACCGAGTGATTGAGCTTTCCGTTCCAGGCGATGCAGGCGTTTGTCTGCCGCACACACCGTTGCAGTTCCTCAGGGGTCAAGTCCACGCGGGCCAGGACCTCCATGGCGTCGGCCGTGCCGGCGGCGGAGGTGATGGCCCGTGAAGATGTCTTGGGGATCAGCAAGCCGTGGGCCGCCACGATGGGGATGACCACCATGGTGACGCGACTGCCCGGGATGCCACCCAACGAGTGCTTGTCGACCACCATGGGTTGCCCCCAGGAAATACGCGGCAGAATCTCGGTGCGACAACGTGCGATCGCGACCATCTCGTCATCGCTGAGACTTTCAGTGCAGGCGATCAAGAAGGCCTCAAGATCGGCACCCTCGTGCTCGCCGTCGATCATCGCGCGGATCAACGTTTGGTACTGCGAGGCGTGGAGCGGATAGCCAGCAATTTTTTGCACCAGTGCGTGCCGGGAGCCCGACGCGTGACGCAGTTCGTGCAGGATCGCAGCCACAAAGCGTGACACGCCGATCCCGAGTGTCTGGTCGTTGACGACGCAAAGGAGGCGAACATACGCGGGGTAGGGCTCGACCGTGCGGGTGAGTCGCTCTGCGACATCGCTTTCAGATTCACGCCCGCGAATCGCCAGGCGCTGTTGCAGGATGCCTGGCGGTGCCGCGACCTCAAGGACAACCAATGAGGGAATACGTTCGGCCATCGCCGCCACCATGCTGCGTGAGCCGTTGGCGATGACATGGCGCCCGGCGTCCAGATCATCGCCCAGTGAGGCCGGCAGACCATAATGCAGGCCATGCGCCTGCCAGGTCACCAGGAAGTCGCCTCGCTGTTCGCGCGCGATGAATTGTTCTTCTGTGCAGGCGTCGTGGTCTTCACCGGGCGAGCCCGCAGGACGCGTGATCGTTCTTCGCGCGAAGACGAACACGTCTGGCGAGAGACGGGACCGGGCACCATCGATGAGGCTGTCTTTGCCAGCCCCGCTCGGCCCCACGATGAAAAAGAATCTACCCCGCACGATGCGCGATTCCCTTAGTCGTCCAGCCCGATGTCGACGGCAGGTGCAGACTGTGTAATTTTGCTGGTGGAAATGTAGTCCACCCCTGTCAGGGCGACCTGGCGTATCGTGTCGATTCGTATTCCACCCGAGGCCTCGAGTTTGGCGCGACCCGCGACATAGGCGACGGCTTCTTTCATGGCGTCGATCGACATATTGTCGAGCATGATGACATCGGCCTGGGCCTCAAGCGCTTCCTTGACCTGCTCAAGGCGGTCACATTCAACTTCGATTTTGGTCAGCACCGGGACCTTGAGCTTGGCGCGGGCAACAGCCTTGGCGATGCTGCCAGCGATCGCGATATGGTTGTCTTTGAGCATGACGCCATTGTCCAGACCCAGCCTGTGGTTCAGCCCGCCCCCACATGAAACGGCGTGTTTTTCAAGCATGCGCAGCCCGGGTGTGGTTTTGCGGGTGTCAATCAGCCTGGCACCGGTGCCGGCGATCTCGGCGTTGTAGCGTGCCGTTTCCGTCGCGATCCCGCATAGACGTTGCAGGATATTGAGTGCGGGGCGTTCGGCAGTCAGGATGCTGCGGGCCGGACCCGACACCGTCAGCATGCGCGTGCCTTGTTCAACTGCATCGCCATCTTTGACGAATTTTTCAACGGTCAGGGCCGGGTCATAACGTACGAACAGCCGCGCGGCAACATCGATCCCGGCGATCACCATGGGCTCGCGTGCGTTCATGTGGAAGGTGCCAGTCGCATCCTCGTCAATCATGAGTTGCGCGGTCAGGTCGCAGGTGCCGATGTCTTCGGTTAACCACAAGTCGATCAGACGATCGGTCTGAAAAGTGTCGTACATGGTGAGAACTCCCGGCTTGAAAGACCAATATTGTTGTGACGAAGGGGTTGTGACGGACGGGTACTGGTGCGTCATCACGAATATGTAGTGTTCACTACATTTTAATGCTAATTTAATTCGGATAAATTCGCAACAGAGCCTGACCAGAAGCGAGTTTGGAGGGAAGCGGCCTGTGTGAGAAAATGCCGTGTCGGGGAATGCCAATTTCTGGATCACTGAATGGCCCGCAAGACGACTGTCACGACCAAGCACGTACCGACTGCAAAAATTGCCCAGTCTGCCGACTGGCGCGACGCGCCTTCGCGCGATGCGCGCGGGAAAATGATCCGCGAAGCGCTGTTTAGTGCCGCAGCCGCAGTAGTAGGTGAACGCGGCTACCAAGAGGCCTCGATATCGCTCATCACCCAGCGTGCCGGCGTGGCACAGGGCACTTTCTACAATCATTTTAAAACCCGTCAGGACCTGCTTGACCAGTTGCTGCCTGCGCTCGGCAAAGATATGCTTGAGCATGTCGGGCAGTGCGCGAAACAGGGCAAGACGCTGATCGACCGTGAAGAGCTGGGTTTTCGTGCGTTTTTTTCATTCCTTAAACAAAATCCCCATTTCTTCCGCATCCTGAATGAGGCCGAAAGCTTCGCCCCCAATGCCTATCGTGTGCATCTGGATCTGGTCGCCGCTGGTTATGTCAGTTTTTTCAGGCGCGCCAGCCAGAACAAAGAACTCATCGGTTTCAAGGAGCGCGAGCTTGAGGTGGTCGCGTTCGTGCTCATGGCCGCCCGCAGTTACCTGGCCTGGCGGTATGTCTATGGTGAAGAGACACACGACGATATTCCCGACTGGGTCGTTCGGGCCTATCGTAAATTGATCGAAAAAGGCTTGTCTGGTAGTCAGGCAGGCAATGGCGACGGGGACACAGATGTATAAAGTCATCACTGTTTACAAACGCAAGCCGGGTCTGTCGGTTGAGGAATTCCAGCGACGCTGGTTGGGCGAACACGCCAAGATCGCGGCGACCCTGCCCGGACTGCGCCGCTATGTGCAGTCGCACAGTCTGGTTCAGGGCTACCGTAAGGGGGAACTTCCTTTCGACGGCATCAGCGAGATGTGGTTTGACACCTTGCAGGCCTGGCGCATATCGCAGGGCGAGTCCAGCCAGGCGCAGATCGAGGCTGACGAAAAAACGCTGATCGATCCTGACAAAAAGCTTGTCATGCCAGTCGAGGTGTTGGTCATCAAGGACGGCGCCATTCCTGCGCGGGCGGTCAAGAACATCGAGTTCGTGAATCAGCGACCGGGCATGGATCTCATCAAATTCCGCGACTACTGGAAACAGATGCATGGCCCGCTCGCCTCCCAGATCGAGGTTCTCAGGCGCTATGAACAGAATCACCTGCAACTGGACTGCTATTGCACTGCCGGGCCCGCACCGGCCTTTGACGGACTGGCTATCACCTGGTTTGATTCAACAGCTGACATGAAGCAGGGTGCGACTACGCCGATTTATGCCCTGACGCGGGCCGATGAATGCAACTTCCTGCCTGATGGCCATTTACCGTTCATCGTCACCACCGAACACGTGATTGTCGGTTGAAACCAGGCTGCCCGGCACTCCTGCGCTTGCGCCCTCAGCGCCTCAGCGCCCTCAGCGCCTCAGCGCCTCAGCGCCTCAACGCCTCAACGCATCAACGCATCAGCGCCTCAACGCCTCAACGCCTCAACGCCTCAACGCCTCAACGCATCAGCGTGCCGCCGTTTACGTCCATCACCGCCCCCGCAATAAACGCTGCCCCGGGTGAACACAGGAACGCCAGCATGCTGGCGATTTCTTCGGGTTCACCCATCCGCTTCATGGGATAACCATCCGTCTGGTAGCCCTGTCCATCTGTCATGCCAGTGGCGATCGGACCAGGTGCGACGCCATTGACCGTGACGTTGTATGGCATGGCGCGTTGTGCGAACCATCGGACCAGTGCGTGCACACCGCCCTTGGACGCAGCGTAATGCGCACCGGCACGCAGCCCGCCGGTCCAGCCAGCAATCGATCCGCACAAGGCAATCCGACCCTGCTTGCGCTCGATCATGCCTGGCAACATGGCCCTGACCAGATTGATGGGGCCCAGGACATTCACGCGCATGACACGCATGAACGCGACTTCATTCCAGTCCGGGTCCAACCAGTCTTCGTCGTAGGGGCAGATGCCCGCCGTGTCCGCAAGTGCGGAAAAAGGCCCGTGCTGCCTGATCATTGCCTGGACTGCGTCGCGATCGGTGACGTCGCATCGATGCACCGCGCGCACGCCGCCGATTTCATGCGCCAGGGTCTCGAGACGTTGCGTGTCCACGCAGTCACTCAGTACCAGGGCGGCACCAAGGTGCTTGCATAGTCTGGCCGTGGCGGTGCCGATGCCGCCCGCTGCACCGGTAATCAACATCGTGGTGCCCGAGAGGTCGAAGGTGCGCTCAGGCGTAAGCGTGCTGGACAACATGTGATGCCTCCGGTCAGACCGACAGGTAGCGCTGCTTGATTTCTGCGTTCGCGTTCAGTTCGTTGATGGTTCCGCAAAAAACGTCTGAACCCTTGTCGATCACAACCGCGCGATCGGCCAGCCCCAGGCAAAAATGCAGGTTCTGTTCGGCCAGCACGATGGTGGTGCCCAGTGCGCGCAGCGTTTCGATCAACTCGCCGATCTTCTGGACCATGATGGGTGCCAGACCTTCACTTGGCTCGTCGAGCAGCAGCACGCTTGGGTTTCCCATGAGCGCGCGGCCGACTGTCAGCATTTGTTGTTCGCCACCAGAGAGTTGGCCGCCCAGTCGGTTTTTAAGCGGTGACAATAGCGGCAGCATGTCATACACGCGTTCCAGCCCCCAGGCGCTTTGACCATCGACGTCGCGCTTGATGGCAATGGTCAGGTTATCCTCGACGCTCAGGTCGGGGAATATCTGGCGATCTTCGGGCACGAACCCGATGCCCGCGCGGGCGATCAGGTGGGGTGCCCGGCCAGTGATGACCTTGCCATGCAAGTGCACGGTGCCGTGTTTGGCTGGGATCACGCCAGCGATGGCCTTCATCGTGGTGCTCTTACCCGCGCCATTGCGCCCCAGTAGCGCCAGGGTTTCGCCCTGTCGCACCGACAGGGACATATTGAACAGCACCTGGCTACTGCCATAAAAAACGTCAAGCCCCTGAACCTGCAAAACGTCGGTGCTCATGCCTGCACCTCGCGTGGTGTGCCCAGATATGCCTCGATGACGGCCGGATTGGTCCGAATTTCTTCGGCGTTGCCTTGCGCGAGCAGTTTGCCGTAGGACAGGACGTGAATGTGCTGTGAAATACGAAATACGATATCCATGTCATGCTCAATCAACACCAGCGTCAGGCCCCCTTGTTCCCACAGCTTATGCACGGTCTCGATCATTTGCTCGCGCTCCTCGGGCCCCATGCCGGCGACTGGTTCGTCGAGCAACAGGATCTTGGGTCGAAGCACCAGCGCCAGCGCCATGTCCAACAGTTTCTGGTCACCATGCGACAGGTTGCCGCTGACAATATTGGCCTTAGTGTGCAGGCCCAGTTGTTCCATGACCTCGTGGGCGCGGTCGCGGGTTTCGGCGAGAGGGAAACGTCCGTACATCTGAGTGGACCTTCCCATCGGGGACATCAGTGCTCCGCGCAGAGATTCTTCTACCGTTAGCGTCTTGAAAAGTTTGGCGACCTGAAAAGCGCGGCCAATACCCATGCGAACGATGTCACTGCTGGACTTGCCGACAATATTTTCTCCATCAAGCAGAATGCGGCCCGAGTCGGGTTGCAGTGCGCCGGAGATGAGATTGAAAAAAGTTGTTTTTCCGGCACCGTTCGGGCCGATGACCGCGCTCAGGGAGTCCTTGCGAAAATGGATCGACACATCGGACGTCGCCACGACGCCCCCAAAAGATTTGCAGAGGTTTTCGATGCGAAGCATTCACGTACCCCGAGGCGGGTGTTGACGCGAGCCGGGGACACCACCGTAGGTTTGCCAGGTCGAACCCGCGAGCCAGCCCGCGTCGACGGGCAAATTGATTCCAGTGATGGCGGCAGCGGCCGGCGACAGCAAAAAACCCATCGCGTCGGCCACTTCGGCTGGGGTGACCAGGCGCCCCAGTGCTGCCTGAGAGGTCAGGTCGTCAGGGTTACGGTCACCACGGTCGATCGCGGCCTGAAGTGCCTGGGTCAGTGTGTAGCCAGGTGAAATCGCGTTGACGCGCACACCCGAACGGCCCCATTCGGCGGCCAGGCATTCGGTGATTGAAATGACCGCGGCTTTCGCCGGTGCGTAGGCATGCAGGGGAACTGAGCGCCAACCTGTGATCGAGGCAATATTGACGATGGCACCGTGCCCGAGCTCTGCCATGCGACTACCGAAAACAGCGCACGCCAGGTAGGTGCCACGCTGATCCACGGCGATGACGCGATCCCATTCTTCCATGGTGAGTTTGTCAGGTGACAGGCGATGCTGGAGGATGCCGGCGCTGTTGACCAGTCCGCACACCTGGCCATGGCGTGCCTCGATCATGGCGGCTGTGGCGCGAACGGCTTGTTCGTCGGTGACATCGCAGGGATAGGCGTGGATGCCACGTTCTTTGAGACCGGTCGCGGACCAGGTGCCCGGCAAATCCAGCAAAATCACATGGTCGCCACGTTTGGCCAGATGATCGACGCAGGCCGCTCCGATGCCGCTTGAGCCGCCGGTGACAACCGTGATGGCAGGTTTGTTCATGACTGTGCTCCCTTGCCGCGTGCGCTGCGGAATAATTGAACGACCACGTCGGTGATGCCACGCTTGAAGCCCAGGGCGAAGACCAGCACGATGATGCCCAGTGCCAGACCGTGGTATTCCGTTGTGCGCGTAATGACGTCGTTAAAGAGCAGCAACAACGCTGCGCCGACAATCGGGCCGATAAAGACGTGCAGCCCGCCCATCATGATCATGAACACGGCTTCGCCCGACATGGTCCAGTAGGTGAATTCGGGAAAGGCGCCGGACACGAACATTGCCATGAGCATGCCGCCCACGCCGGCAAAGCTGCTGGCCAGCACGAATGCGTAGAGCCGCACGCGCCAGACATCAATGCCAAGAAAACGGGCGCGGTCGGCATTGTCCCTGACCATCCGGAGCGTGTACCCATAGGGCGACTGCAGGATGTAGCGGATCAACAGCAGGCAAACAATGCCCACCACACAGGAAAACCAGTAAAGCGAGGTGGCATCGGCCAGATTGATACCCAGGAACACTGGCCGGGGGATACCACCGGTCAGCCCCTGGTCACCGCCCGTGAGTGAGCTCCAGGACAGGATCACGCTGTGGAGCAACATCTGGAAAGCAAGGGTCAGGAAGGAAAAATAGATTTCTTTCAGTTTGACGCAAATGCCGCCGACTGCCAGGCCAAGCAGCGCGCAGAACACCACGCCCCCCAGCATCGCCACGGGAATGGACACGCCCGCCTTTTGCATCAGCAGTCCGTAAGCGTAGGCACCGCCGCCAAAAAACATCGCGTGCCCGAACGACACCATGCCGCCGTACCCAACCAGAATATTGAGCGAGGTCGCAAAAATGCCAAACGAGGCCAGGCGGATGACGAAGTCCAACGCGATGCGTGAGGAGGTCAGGTAGGGCACCGCAATCAGCAAGGCGAGGGCGAGCATCGCCCAGAGCACTTCTTTGCCAAAGGTTGAAGGGTTGTTCATGGTCGTGGCTCCTTGCCCAGCAGTCCGCTGGGTTTAAGCACCAGGATCAGCGCCATTGCCATGAACATCAGCCCCTCGACAAACATGGGGAAACCGATCGAGCCAAACGAACGGATCAGTCCAATGAGCAGTGCGCCCACCAGCGCACCGCTGACTGAACCCATTCCGCCAAGTACCGTCACGATGAATGATTCAATCAGGATGGAAAAGCCCATGCCGGGTGACATGGAACGCACCGGTGCCGCCAGGGCGCCGGCCAGGCCCGCGAGTGCGCCACCCACGGCGAACACACCGGCATAGATCCAGTTGGTGTTGATGCCAAGTACGGATGTCATGGTCGGATTATGTGCCGCGGCACGTACGATTTTCCCAAGACGCGTGCGTGTCAGCGCGTACCACAGCACCACGGCAATGACGGCCGCCGCAGCCACCAGGAAGATGTAGAACACGGGTACGACGCCTCCACCAATGAACAGAGGCGGCAACTGGAATTCAGCGGGCATGCCCATGGACTGGAACTCGGCACCCCAGATGATTTTCACCGCGTCGTCGAGGATGAGGATGAAGGCGTAACAAACAAGCAACTGCATCAGCACGTCGGCGTTGTACACCCGTCGCATGAAGACGCGTTCGAACACGAGTCCGAACAGACCGACGCCCATGCCAGCGACTAGCGTCGCCACGACAAAGCTGTCCGACACCCGGTAGGCCGACAGCGCGATGTACGCGCCCAGCATATACAGCGAGCCATGCGCGAAATTAATCACGCCCAAAACGCCGAAAATCAACGTCAGGCCGGCAGCGACGAGAAATAGTAGTGCGCCGACGATGAGTCCCGTGCTGGTTTGCGTGACGATGCACGACAGGTCGGTCACGCATTCAAAGAGCGCGGTGAGGTCCAAAGGTGTCTCCGATAGTTTCTTACAGATCGTGCCTGAAATCCGCGGGGCATCTCTGATGCCACCGCGGTCGGTGACGACTATGCTGATTTTTTGAAGCGCAATAGTCAGGCCAGCGGGGACCGAGGCTGTTTATGCCCAGCCCTTGCTCTTTTTCCATTCTTTTTCAAGTTCGGTAATCTGCACCCAGTTACCGGCTTTTGGATCTGGCATGAAGGGCTCTTTGCTTGAGAGCGCGCCCCAGCCAATTGCGTAGTCGACCAGTGTCTGGTCTTCGGCGCGCATGGTGAGCTTTCCGTTGGCGCCAAAAGGCGAATCAATGGTCAGGCCGCGCAGCGTATCAGCGAGTTTCTTGCCGTCGGCACTGTTGGCTTTTTTCATCGCCTGTGTCAGGAACTGCATACTGGCCGCGTTCTGCCAGGACCAGTTCAGCGGCATTTCCTTGTACTTGGCAAAGTACGCGTCGCACCAGGCGGCGTTGCCAGGCGTTTTTGGAAAACTCTTCAGATAGCGGTTGCCGGAGTGCAGGCCGGCAGGCACGCTTTTGACCGCTGTCAGCACGGCGTAGTCAGCCATGTTCACGCCAAAGAACTGCTTGTCCTTGAACAACGCATAGATGCTGGCCTGGTCAATGAATGAGGTCAGGTCGCCACCCCAGAGGGCAGAATAAATGGCCTGGGGCTTGCCCTGCAACAGACGGGTAATGACTTCGCTGTAGTCGGCCTGGAACAGCTTGGGCCAGACCTGGTTGGTGACTTCAACGTCTTTGTTGAAGTGCTTGAGATATTCAAAAAACTCGGCTGTGGTGTCACGGCCATAGGCATAGTCGGGCGAAATGCTCATCCAGGTCTTGAGGCCTTTCTCGCGGGCGACTTGCCCGGCATAGGCACCACCGACGATGGCATCGTGGATGCCCTGGCGGGCGCAACGGAAGGCGTTGGGAATGCGCAGCTTGGGATCAGCCGTCAACGACGACGTTTCCGAGTCGTTATGGATGCAGAGCACGCCCAGGTCGCGTGCGACTTCGTGGACGGCGAACGCGCCCGATGAGGCCTCGCCGTCAAAAATGATTTCGCAGCCTTCGCTGGTGACCAGTTCGCGCGCCACGCGTGCCGCTTCTTGCGGGGCACCCTTGGAGTCGCGCACGACCATTTCGATCATTCGGCCGTTCAGACCACCTGCGGCGTTGAATTTTTCCACTTCTATCATCGCGGCGTTGCGCGACGAAATACCCAGCATGGCCACGCGACCCGAAAGAATCGTGGGCATGCCGATGCGGATTGGCTTGTTCTGTGCAAGTGAAATGGCGGGCCAGCCGATACTGGCTACACCCAGGGCGGCGGCACCCTGCATGAGTTTTCGTCGCTGCGGCTGCTGGGGTTGGTTTGAAGTCTTGATGCGCATGGTTTGTCTCCGTGTGTCTGTTCAGCCAGATTGGCCGAGGGAAACGCCTCTTCGGACGTTTTTTACTCTGAGGTTTTACTGTAATGGAAAATCAATAAGACTTTGGCATACCCAAGTCATGCATGGCAATGTAATTCAAAATCATTTCTTCTGATATGGGGGCAAATCTGAACAACCGGCAGTCTCTCCAAAGGCGTTCGACATGGTATTCCTTGGAAAACCCCATGCCGCCCATCGTTTGCATGGCACGCTCGGTTGTCCGGGCGGTGGCCTGAGCCGCAAGCAGTTTAGCGGCGTTTGCCTCGCTGCCGTAGGGCAGGCCCAGGTCGAAATTCGAGGCAGCCTTGTAGTTCAGCAGGCGTGCGGCTTCATTTTCCGCATAGCATTGTGCAAGCGGGAATTGCAGTCCCTGGTAGCTGGCGATCGGACGGTCGCCATAGATTTTCCGGTCGAGCGCATAGTCGACCGCCAGTTTGAGTGCCAGTTCACTTGTTCCGGTCAGGCCGGCGGTGGTGACAATGCGTTCGGTGTTCAGTACGTCAAGCAGTTCGCGCCAGCCACCATTGAGCGTGCCGATCAATTCATCCGCGCGAATCTCGACATCGTCGAAAAACACTGAGCTCGAGGTGAGCGTATTGGTGCCGAGCTTGTCGATGGGTGAATACGTCAGCCCGTCGCGCTTGGCATCGATCATGAACATGGATAGTCCGTCGCTGCGCGAACGCGAGTCTTCCAGTTTCTTGGTCCTTGCGATGACCAGCATTTTGTCGGCAGTATCGACTGCGGTGATCCAGATCTTGCGACCATTGAGCAGCCAGCCGTCGCCATGCTCTTTGGCGAAGCTGCGGATTTCCAGTGTGTTGGTGCCGGCGTCGGGTTCGGTGAGCGCCATGCAAAAGTTCATCTCGCCGGAAATCAGCTTGGGCAGCCAGTCGCGCTGCATCGCGGGGGTGCCGAACTTGCTGATCGACACACCGCCAAAAATTGGATTGATCATGAACATCTGGCCGATCGTCGACCCGGCGCCGGCAGCGGCCAGGTTCTCGACGATGAGCGCCATTTCGACCATGCCAAGTCCTGACCCGCCATGTTCGGCTGGCAAGGCGACACCACATAAGCCAGCTGTACAGATTTCCTTCCAGATTTCAGCGGGAAACTGTTTGCTGGCATCGATCTTGCGCCAGTAATCCAGACCAAAACGCTCGCCAAGCTGGCGTGCCGACGACGCAATCATGCGTTGTTCGTCTGTGAATGCAAAGTTCATGCCGGGTCGCCTTTTAAAGTGATGCGTGTGCGCACTGCAGGCGCAATTGCGCGAAGCAGTCCAGGACAGTCTGGAGCCCGACCTGAGCCGGATGGTCGACGAATTGTTCAATTGCCGTGCAGGCAGCAGGTCCGACCCCTACCTCGGCGCAGACACGCAGGATCAGATCACGCAGCGTGTCACGACTGTAGTTGTAGTCGGCGATCGTCATCTGCAATGATTCAGTTAACGCGGCCGAGCCGTCGTCGAACTGCACATCGATTTCACAGCACAGCCGCTGCACGCCAGCGTCAGGCACCAAGGCGATGCGGTCCACCAGTTGCTGGATGGCGGGGTCGTCAAACACCATCATTTTTTTCATGGTGGGCGGGCCATATATCAGTGTGTTGGCGATGCAGAACGGGATGCTCATGAGTGTGCCCGACACCGAGTGAAACGGTCCGCGGCTATTCATGCCGGCGTAGCCGGTCTCATAGGGATTCATGCGCACCTGGATCTGCGCGGGCAGCTTGCCGTTCAGGCGTGCGCGCAGCCTGAGCGCGGCAGTCACTGGCGACTGGTTGAACGCGCAGACCGGGTAGGGCTTGAACACCACTCTGTTGATAAACCAGGTCTTGCCAATCTGGCTGGTGAGTGCCTGGACGTCGCAGTCTTGCCTGGCGTAGGCACGCACAAAGCCATTGCCGCCTTCGAAGGCGCACGGCGCAGACACCGAACCCGCCCGGGCCAGTTCGGCCGCGACCCAGCCATTGCGTGCGGCGATGCCCAACTGATAGCGCCACTCATCGGTGCCATCTTCAAAGGATTGCAGCACGCCTCCCGCAAACGACGCTGCATTGGCCAGCGCAGCCGCTGTTTGTGCCACCGTGAGGTGCAGTGCGAACGACGCGCTGGCGGCTGCGGCGATCGCGCCGTAGAGCGCCGACGCCCGCAAACCGACTGGGGTGGTGGCTGGCGCATAGTTTGTTTCGAGCAGGCCGCCGGCTTCGTAGCCCGCGATCAGGGCGGGCAGCATCCTGTCGATCGGCATGTGACCGGACTCCACTGCAGCCGTCAGTAACGGAATCAGAATCGCACCCAGGTGCGCAGCACCGCAGGCGTCTTCCTGGGCGCGACCATGAAACAGGGCGCCGTTGGCCAGCGTCGCACCCAGCATGGAAGTTTTCCTGCCATCTGACAACAGGGTTGCGCCAAGAGGTTGCTCGCCATCGATCGCGAGGGCGGCTGTCGCGGCCACTGCGGCGTAGGGCGTGTCAAAACAGGCCAGCGCGATGCCGTAGCCATTCATCAGACACAGCTTGGCTTTCTCCCTGACTTGCTGCGGGATATTGGCAGGCTGATTGAGGCTCACGATAAAGGTTGCGAGCGATTGTGTGACAGTCATCAAGGCACCTCTTTGAATGTTCCTGGCGATTGTGTGGACGTTTCCATATCCGCCTTAGTGCAAAAGCAACTGGGCGGGATGTTCAAGGTAATGAATGATCGTGTTCAGGAACTTCAGCGCTGCCACGCCATCCATGATGCGATGATCGGCTGACAGCACCAGTCCGAGTTCTTGCCGCAGTTCCGGCTGGCCGTGCGGGTCGGGACGAAACACGCCCTTGATGCTGCCCACGCCCAAAATCATCGACTGACCCGGATTGATGATGGAAGTCATGTAGGTGACGTGGTGCATGCCTGCATTCGATACCGTGATCGCAGGCATGCCCATATCGTTGGCGGTCAGCGCGCCGGCCCGCGCGCGCTCGGCGAGCCGTGTCAGGCGGTCAGCCAGTGCCTTGATTGGCAGGCCGCCCGTGTTGGTCAGGGCGGGGGCCTGCAATCCATTGGCCGTGTCGATCGCCACCCCAACATCGATTTGCCGGAAAGCCAGGATGCCTGCGTCCGACCAGGCGCGATTGAGTTCCGGGTGAACAAGCAACGCCATCACGACGGCCTTGACGATGAAGTGATTCAGGGTCAGTCGAATGCCCAAGTCCGCCTCGTTGACTTCCTTGCGCAGTGCCGTCAGCGAAGAGACCTCGGCCTCAAGTGCCAGATAAAAATGCGGAGTGTCCTGCTTGCCACGCGTCAGTCGCCTGGCGATGGTGGCCTGTCGTGTGGTTGGCGCGATGACTTGATAGGGCAGCTCGGGCTGCATGCCTGGTTGTGCCGCGGGTTGCAAGGCTGGCTGCAGCGCCGCTTGGTTTACCGTGGTGCTCTCTTTTTGGCGTGTCATGCCAGCCGCCAGCACGTCGCGCGCCACGACGCGTCCGCCCGGCCCGCTGCCCGCGAGACTCGCCAGGTCCAGGCCGCTTTGCCCGGCCAGGTGCCTGGCAAAGGGTGAGGCAACAATCCGGTCCCCGACTTTCGCTGCCGTTGCTGGTGTTGCGGCCGCTGGAGTTGCTGTCGCTGGTGTTGCTGTCGCTTGAATCGCCGTCGCCTGAACGGCCGGGCCGCCGTCATCCCAGTAGCCGATCACCGTGCCCACTGGCACCATGTCGCCTACTTGCACGATGATTTCAATCAGCGTGCCGTCATGGTCGGCCGCGATTTCAGTGGCAACCTTGTCAGTTTCGACGACATACAAAGCCTGGCCTGATTGGAAAGGTTCGCCCGCGCCGACTGACCATTGCGCAACGGATCCTTCGGTCATGGTCAGCCCCAGCTTGGGCATCAGCAGTTCCCGTTGCACGTCAGATGCCCTGGAAAGCGGGACTGCGCTTTTCAAGGAACGCGCGGCATCCTTCGTGCGCGTCGGTTGAGTCAAGCACCAGGCTAATGACGGCTTGCTCGTGCGCGAGCGCCGGGCTCAGTGCCATGTCCTGGCCTTGCCTGAGATTGCGTTTGAGCAATTTGAGCGTAAGCGGCGATTTTGTGGCGATTTTTTCCGCCAGTGCCATGACTTCCTGCATCAGCGATTCGGGCGCAACGGACCTGTTGCACAACCCGAGCGCGACGGCTTCGGCCGCAGTGATCGTGTCGCCGGTAAACATCAGTTCTTTTGCCCTGCACAGCGGGATCTGCCTGATCAGGCGCTGCGAGCCGCCGGCACCAGGAAACATGCCCAGTGTGATTTCCGGCAAACCCAGCTTGGCCTTTTCCGAAACAATCCGGATGTCGAGCGTCAGGATCAGTTCGGTTCCACCGCCGAGTGCCCAGCCATTGACGGCGGCGATGGTCGGTTTGTCGGAGTCCTCGAAGCGTCGAAATACACGGTGGATCACTTCAGCAAATTCCTGATAATGCGCCAGGCCCTGTCTGCTCTCGAGGTCGGCAATGTCGCCACCGGCAACAAAGGCGCGTTCCCCGGCGCCTGTCACGACGATCACGCGCACGCTCGCATCCCGCTCAAGCTCGGTCAGCCCGCTTTCAAGCGCCAGCAGCGTTGGAATATCCAGCGCATTCAGTGTTTTTGGACGGTTGATGGTCAGCAGGCCCGTCGCGCCCCGGCGTTCAATCAATACTGCATGGTCGTCGCTCATGAATGGTTCCTGTCAGGCTACGGATTTCTGGATGGCATCGCAGATACGGTCGACACTGACCATGTAGTGCGACTCGAGTGACCGGGCGAAGGGCACGGGCATGAAAGGCGCGCCCACGCGCAGGATCGGGGCGTCGAGTTCGTCGAACGCTTCGTCGGCCACGCGCGCTGCGATTTCAGCGCCAATACCGAAGGCAACGACGGCCTCATGCACGATGACCAGGCGATGGGTGCGCGACACGGATTCGAAAACCGCGTATGCATCCCAGGGTTGCAGTGTCCTGAGGTCCAGAACTTCCACATCGATACCTGTACTGGCCAATTTTTGCGCAGCCTTGAGCGAGGTGTGGACCGTCGCCCCATAGGTGACGATGGTGACGTCTTTGCCGGGGCGAACTATTTTTGCCTGACCCAAGTTAACAGGCACGGAGGTATCGACCTCGCCCTTGAGTCCGTACATCCCTTTGTGTTCGATGAACACCACGGGATTTGGATCATCGATGGCCGCACGCAATAAGCCATAGGCATCGTTGGGGTTGCTCGGGCAGACTACTTTCAGGCCGGGGACGTGGGCCAGCCAGGCTTCCAGGCACTGCGAATGCTGTGGTCCCGCGTTCAGGCCACCACCATGCGGCGTACGCAGCACCATCGGGACGCTGGCGCGTCCACCAAACATGAAGTGTGCCTTGGCCGCCTGGTTGACCAGCGCGTCCATGGCCAGCGTGATGAAATCCATGAACATGATTTCAACCACGGGCTTGAGTCCCGTCATGGAGGCTCCTACCGCCATCGCGACGATGCTTGCCTCGGAGATCGGCGTGTCACGCACGCGCGCTTGGCCAAAGGCATCGAGCAAACCCCGTGTGGCCTTGAAGGAACCACCCGCGGCGGCGATATCTTCGCCAAACACAATGACGGTCTCGTCAGCCCGCATGGCATCGGCAAGTGCTGTATTGATCGCCTGGGTGTATTTCATTTCAGTCATGAGATTGACCTGGCCGTCGAGGCGCTTGCGTACACATCCGCGAGCGCTTCGGGATATGTGGGCTCTGCATCGGCACGGGCAGACGCGATCGCGCACGCGATTTCGCTGTCTACTTCTTGCCGGATTTTTTTCAGCTTCGCCGCACTGACCTTCATCGTGGCAAGCTGTTGCTCGGCCCTTTTGATCGGATCGTTCGCGTCCATGGCCGCGAGCTCTTCGGCTGGACGATATTTTTGTGGATCGCCTTCGTAATGGCCCCGCACGCGCTGTGTGCTGCACTCAAGAATCAGCGGTCCGCCCGCCTGACGCAGCGTGTTGACGCAAGCGCCGGCCGCGTGCGCCACGGCAGCGACGTCGTTGCCATCCACGCGCTGATACCCGATGCCGAACGTGTCGGCAAGCTTTTCAAGCGAGGCCACGAATTGTTGACTGGTCGGGGAAAACTCTGACCAGCCATTGTTTTCACACACCATCAGGAGTGGCAGATGCCAAAGGGCCGCCATGTTGAGTGTTTCGTGCAGCACGCCCTCCGCCATCGCTCCATCGCCAAAGAATGCGACGGCGACTGCGCCGGTTTTCCTGATCTGGTGGGCCAGCGCGCTGCCGAGCGCGATGGGGATGCCAGCACCGACGATCCCGTTCGCACCCAGAATGCCCAAATCCATGTCCGCCACGTGCATTGAGCCGCCACGGCCTGCGCAGACACCGCCCGAGCGACCCATGACTTCCCTGAAGAAATGGTCAAGCGACAGCCCACGGGCCAGTACATGGCCATGCCCCCGGTGCGTGGTGGCAAGCGTGTCCTGGTCGCCGAGGGCGGCGCATACGCCTGCTGCGACGGCTTCCTGCCCAATGCTCAGGTGAATGAAGCCCGGCACCTCGCCATCGGCAAACAGACGCGTCAGGCTGTTTTCCACCGCACGAATGGTCAGCAGCGTCCTGTACAGGGTCAGCAGGTCGACAGTGGGTGCTTGTTTGCCCATGCGTTGGTCTCGTTTGCTTTTTTATAATTGATGATTGATGAATCGTCAGTCATATTAGGTTGGCAAATTTGTCTTTGTCAACCGCTTCAATCCAAGGAAAACCCTAGTGAGACAGGCGCGTGGTCAGAGGTAATTGGAGATTTCGATGAGATTCTGGTCGGGGTCGCGCAGGTACACCGACAGGATGGTGCCGGTGGCACCGGTACGTTGGACCGGCCCAATCTCGATGTCAACATCGTTGGCCTGGAGTTCCCGGATGACCTGCTCGATCGGGGTCGAGGCAATCAGGCAAAGGTCGCCGGACCCGGCGGTTGGCGCGACCGCTCTGAGTGCCAATTCCTTGCCCACTTCGTGCAGATTGATCTTCTGCTGACCAAAGCCGAGCGCCTTGCGCCCGCCCTGGAAGGTGATGACCTCGAAACCAAGGACGCGATGATAGAACTCGCAGGTCCGCTCGATGTTTGCGACGGTGAGAACCAGATGGTCGAGACGATCAATTTTCATAAGTAGCCCTTCTGCTGAAAACAATCAGCGCGCACGTTAACAAAGCTGCCCTAAAGGTTTGCCAACAGGCGCGTTCAATGGACTGGCGTGGTCAGCATAACAAACCCGCCACGCAAGTGCGACAGGCAAGAATGCGGGCCCTACAATGTCAACCGGGCGGTCCGCCCGACTCCCTGATGATCTTTCCATGAATACCTGGCTTAAACGTATCCTGATCGCGCTGGTCGCACTCACCCTGCTTGCAGTGGCTGGTGTCGCCGTTTTCGTTCTGACTTTTGATCAGACTGTGTATAAGGGCCGGCTGCAGGCAGCGGTCCTGGAGCAGTTTGACCGCACCCTGCGGATCGACGGCAACCTTGAGTTGTCTGTTTTCCCAAGGGTTGCACTGACCGTTCAGGGCCTGTCACTTTCAGAAAAAGGTCGCACCGAGCCCTTTGCCTCTGTCACGCGCGCAGGGGTGGCGCTTGAGCTCTGGCCGCTGCTGCACAGGCGCCTGGTCATCGACGGTATCACTGTGAGTGGACTGGACATGCAAATTGTGCGAACCCGGGACGGACGCTTGAATATCAGTGACCTGTTCAGGCCCGTCAATGTCGTGACGGCAGCGTCTGACACCGACGACTGGTCCTTGGGTGGCTCGGGTGCGGTGCAGATTGATATTTCCTCGCTCACGATCCGCGACGCACAGATCCGGCTGCTGGACCAGCGACGGGGGGTGTCAGCGGGTCCGTCACGGCGCATTTCCGGACTGGACGTGACGACGGGTCGCATTGCACTTGACCGGCCTTTTGCCGTGGCATTGTCGGGTCGGTATGACGCCACCGCGCCGCAGGCGCAGGCTCAGTTCGTCCTGCGCACGCGTGTTGAACTGCAGTCCGTTGCCCAGGCAATCTCGTTGACCGAGACGAATGTGGTACTGACACAGGGCACCCTGGCGGGCCCCCAACCCCTCGCGGATCTCGAGGCGACGCTGTCCATACCGACATTCACTATCGAGCCCGAGCAGGAACGTGTTGCACTCCAGAACCTGGCCTTGCGGGCCAAGGGATCGCGCGATGGCGCACCGTTTGAAGTCTCGGCGGACCTTCCTGCGTTCTCACTGTCGCCGACCCGTTTTGAGGCGGCACGCGCCACGGGCCGATTGCGCGTAGACGGGTCCAACGCCATCGACGTGCGCGCGAGCCTCAAAGATTTTGTCGGCACGCCACAGTCCTGGCGATCAAGTGAGGTCAGCGTCGACGCGGCCTACAAGCGTGGGTCAACCGTGGCAAAAGTCTTGCTGATCTCCCCACTGGAAATCAAGCCTACTGAGGCGTCTGTCAGCCTGACGGCACTGCACGGCGAAATCAACGCGGCCGATCCAGGGTTGCCCAAAGGTTTGCTGCATGTTCCAGTGACGGGTAGCGTGCAGGCCGTATTGCAACCCCAGCGTCTGCTGGTTGACCTGGACCTCGTCATTGATGAAGCCCGACGCGTTGCCACAACTTTCGGCGGGCTGGTTGGTGTGCGTTCCAGCCTCGCGCTGGACACGCAGGAAACGGGCTCCGGGGCGCTGGCTGTGCGGGGCGAAGCAACCGGTGTCGCGATCAAAGCGCTGGCGGCCACGTTTGGTATTGATAGCCTGCTCGATGGGCTAGGCACAGTGGGCGTTGACCTGCATATGCTGACACGGGGGGCTGACCCGGCAAGCCATTCACTG
>CAIJKV010000219.1 GCA_903821335.1 uncultured beta proteobacterium | reverse complement strand
GGTGTTCAGAAACAGGGTAACGGGCAGAAAGTCGGTGTCGTTAAGAAAATGACTGATGTTAAAAGCGAGGGTGTTGTTAAAAAATCACGTCGTGTTAAAAAAGCACGTGGCGACAAGTTGAGTTGACTGAGTCGGTCATCCTGAATATTTTGTTATCTATAATTTTTCTCAGCCGCACAGGCGTGGACGCTTAGGCTGTCTTTTCGACGATTGGGGCATTGAAATCGACATTGATTCAAATTTTGCGTTACTGATCCTGGCCTTGTTGATCGTTACGCTGCTGGTCGGTGTAGCCCTGTATCGGCACTTCAAGGTTCGACAGACCCCAGGCCAGTCGGTGACTGTGCATCGTGAACCAGACCCACAACCCGGACCAGGACCAGAGTCAAAACCAGAGAGGGGGCTTGAACCAATATTCCTGAAGCGCTACCAGCCAGTTATATCAAAGGACATAAATAAACAGGAGGCAACACATTTAAAGCAGCGGTGACCGGCACCTGTCACAGTTGTGGTGCCAAGGTTGTCTGGTGCGGGTCACTTTCCCGCCCCGGTTGCCAGGGCCGCGTGATCTCTGGCAACCGGTTCGTTCGCAAATTCAGCAAAAACCAGCGTTCACTTAGGCCAGTGCTTTGGCTTTAAGCTGCTCATACTCTGCTTGGGTAACGGTGCCTGCGTCTAGCAAGGCCTTGGCGTCAGCAATCTGTTCACCGGGTGATTTCCCGGCAACGTGACGGATGTACGCATCGGTATCCGATTTTGCGCTTGCCATGGCGGCCTTCTGACGTTGAGCCATGCCGTCACCACGGAACAAAATATAGGCCAGTACCGTCATCATCGGCAAAAAGATCAGGAAGATCAGCCAGAGGATTTTGGCCCCGCCGCCAATGCTGGAGTCACGGAACAGGTCCGTCACGACATGGAACAGCACCAAAAGATAGGCAATAAACACGAACGTGGACACGATTAGCCACATGTTGTCCCAAAAATTACTCATTTCCAATCTCCGAAAAATATAACGTCAAGAGTAGTCGACCCCGGATAATGCCATGAAATGATGTGTCGCTAAATGAATTTCTGAGCCGATTCCGATCGGGATAAGCGCCATTCACTTTGGATGAAAACGCAGACCGTCAGGCTGTGAGGCTCTATGCGCTAAGTGAGTATGTCACTAGCATGAAGGATTGTTGTGTATTCTCGGATGGGTTTGGGTCAACAGCATTAGGAATATTTTCATGCAGATCAAAGGAAGCGTTGCACTTGTGACCGGTGGTGCAAGCGGCATCGGAGAAGCGGTTGTCAAACACCTTGTTCGCAACGGTGCGAAGGTTGTTGTCGTTGATGTCGAGCAAAAAAATATCGATCGAGTGGTCAATGACATCAAGGAAATTGGCGGTGAAGTGATCGGTGTGCAGGCCGACGTGACGAGCGAAGCTGACACGGCAAGGTTCATTGATGCCACATTGACCAGTTTCGGGCAACTTAACGTTGCCGTGACCTGTGCAGGCATCATTCGCGACGGAACGATGCTGTCGATGGACAAGCAAACCGGCAAGGTCGCCAAGAAACTTGAGTTTGAGAAGTGGAAGTCCGTGATTGATGTTGACCTCACCGGCACCTTCCTGACTCTTCGCGATGCCGCCGAAGCGATGGCAAATGGCGGCCAGGATGGATTGCTGGTGCCAATATCTTCCGTCAACAAAGTCGGACAGCTTGGGCAACTCAACTATTCATCGGCTAAAGCGGCCATCGAGCTGATGCCCAAGATTATCGTGGGCGAATTCCTGTTGCGCGGAATCCGGAATATTCGATGCGTAGGGATTGCCCCCGGGTACACCGAGACCGCAATGTTGACGCGAATGAACCAAGAGGCGCTCAAGGCTATCCTGGCTGATGTTCATATTGGCCGACTCATCAAGCCAGAGGAAATCGCTGACATGATTGGTTACTGCATGACAAACACCGCGCTGGATGCAACGACCATCGAAATCACGGGCGGCCTGTGCTATCCCCGCGGCGTCGCTAAATAAGCTGCCCACCTGGAAATAAAGCGTAACCGGACTATCTCACCCGTGAGTTTTCCCATGAACCTGACCCTGTTTAAAATAAAATGTGGCCTAAGGGGGAAAAATAAAACATAACGTGATTTGACGGGCTGATTAAATCGTTTGAGCAAGGACCCTCTTCATGACCAGCCCCACCGTGATCGCTAAGGAAAACGAGCAGATACCGCCCCCGCCAGTGTCTTTTGGTGAAGCGTTCCTGTTTTGGTTGAAACTTGGCTTCATCAGCTTCGGCGGACCAGCGGGCCAGATTTCAATCATGCATCAGGAGCTTGTCGAACGCCGGCGGTGGATCTCTGAACGCCGGTTTCTGCACGCCCTGAATTACTGCATGGTGCTGCCAGGTCCCGAAGCGCAGCAGCTTGCAACCTACATTGGCTGGATGATGCACCGAACCCTGGGCGGCATCGTTGCTGGGGCTCTGTTCGTGCTGCCATCACTGTTCATTCTGATCGCGCTGTCCTGGATCTACATCGCCTTTGGCGAGATGCCGCTGGTGGCCGGGCTCTTTTATGGCATCAAACCCGCGGTGACGGCCATCGTTGCACAGGCAGCGCACCGGATCGGGTCACGGGCTCTGAAAAACAACGCACTTTGGGCAATTGCCGCTGCCTCGTTCGTGGCCATCTTCGCGCTTGATGTTCCATTTCCGGCCATCATCGCAACCGCCGCGCTGGTAGGTTACTTCGGAGGGCGCTTGACGCCTTCGCGGTTTCAGATGGGTGGGGGACACGGGAAGGCTGATCAGTCCTATGGTGCGGCCATCATCGACGACGAGACTCCAACACCGGAACATGCCTTGTTCCGATGGCCACGACTGACGGGTGTGGTCGTGGTCGGGGCGCTGCTGTGGGCGATTCCGTTGGGTTGGTTGACCCTGGCCTATGGATGGGAGCACACGCTGACCCAGATGGGATGGTTCTTTACCAAGGCAGCGCTGCTCACTTTCGGCGGCGCGTACGCCGTACTTCCCTATGTCTATCAGGGAGCAGTCGAACATTACGGCTGGCTCACCGCGACACAAATGATCGATGGATTGGCCCTGGGCGAGACAACGCCAGGGCCGCTCATCATGGTTGTTGCCTTCGTAGGCTTTGTGGGTGGATACGTCAAGGCCGTTTTCGGGGCGCAATCGTTGTTCCTCGCTGGAGCCGTCGCGGCAACAATCGTCACGTGGTTTACCTTCTTGCCCTCGTTCCTTTTTATTCTGGCAGGGGGTCCGCTTGTCGAGACCACACACAATGACCTGAAATTTACTGCACCGCTCACCGCGATCACTGCCGCCGTCGTCGGAGTCATCCTGAACCTTGCGATCTTTTTCGGCTATCACGTTCTATGGCCACAGGGATTGCACGGACGGTTCGACGTCATTTCGGCGGTCATCGCAATGCTCGCGGGCGTCGCGCTGTTTCGTTTCAAGAGAAACGTCATGCATGTCATTGGTGCGTGTGCTCTCGTGGGCTTACTCGTTTCGTACTTTAGATAAGAGAATACCTTGCGCAAAATGACTGCACAGGCGTTGGTCCGATATGGCAGTGACGCAGCGGCAGCGTCATCAGCCCAGGGAGCTCTAAGTAACCAAGCGGTAGCCCACACCTGCCTCAGTCAGAAGGTGCCTGGGTTGGGACGGGTCATCCTCGATCTTTTTCCTCAGTGAGGCCATGTATACCCGCACATAATGACTATCCTCTGCATGCAAGGGCCCCCACACGTTTTTCAGCAATTGTTGATGAGTCAGTACGCTGCCCGGCGCTGCAATCAGGCAGCTCAGCAACCGATATTCAATCGGAGTCAGGTGTAGTGGCTGACCCTTGCGCTCGACCACCCTGCGGGCAAGATCGACGTGAATATTTCCAAAATCAAATTGAGACGATACCGTGCCCTCGGCGCGCGAACGGCGGCGCAAGTGTGCGCGCACGCGCGCAAGGAGCTCTGGTGAGCCAAAAGGTTTTGTCAGGTAATCGTCCGCACCTGCATCAAGCGCCAGGACCTTGTCGCCTTCTGCGGTTCTGGCCGAGAGAACAATCACAGGTACGTCCGACCAGGCACGAAATGCTCGTATAAAGTCCACGCCGTTTCCGTCTGGTAACCCAAGGTCAAGTAAAACAATGTCCGGACGGCGAGTACTCGCTTGAATCAGTCCGTATTTGATCGAATCTGCCTCATACACCTCACAACCGTCAGACTCAAGCGACATGCGAACAAATTTGCGAAGATTGGGCTCATCTTCTATGACCACGGCAATTGCATGCGAGTCACTCATTTGCATTTCCTTCATCAGGAACGTCTTCTTCGGCCTCGATTGCTGGCGGGATGCCGATCGGAAGCGAAAAGATAAAGCGTGCTCCGCCGTTGTTCGCCTGCTCCGCACGAATGGATCCACCATGCACTTCAATGATCGCGCGACAAATGGCAAGGCCGAGTCCAACACCGGGAGTGGCCGTCTCTTTCTGGCCGCGCTCAAATTTATTAAAAATAGATTCTTCCAACCCGTGTGGAATTCCAGGCCCATTGTCCTCTACCCAGACCTCTGCCGCGTGTGCGGACGCCTTTCTGGCACCAATGATGATGATCCCGCTTGCAGTTGAATACTTCGCAGCATTTTCAATCAAGTTTGACAGCACACGTTCTATGAGTACCGCATCAAAGTGAAGAAGCGGCACATTGTCTGCAATGTCGGTGATGATTTTGTGTTTCTGCAGTACAGGGCGCATTGAACGCAACGCACTACCGATGACCTCTTCGATGGGTTGCCACTGCAGGTTCAGCGTCACTGCACCCGCTTGCAGGCGAGCCATATCCAGCAAATTATTGACGAGCGAGGTCATGTGCGAGACCTCTTCCCGACTGGCTTGCAAGAGTTCGATTTGCTGCCCTGCGGGAGGAGGGTTCGCAATCAATAGCGAGTCATTGAGCCCGGCCAGCACCGCCAGGGGGGTGCGCAAATCATGTGAAAGTGCAGACAAAAGCGAGTTGCGCAATCGTTCCGATTCCATTTGTACCGTTGTGTGCTGTGCCACGTCCACGTAATGGATGCGCTCAAGCGAGATTGCAATCAGTCTGGCGAATGTCTGCAGCAGTTGCTGCTGCTCGGGAGCCATCAGGCGACGGGCGTCACCCGCCTGGATCGCCATGACCCCGCGCGTACGCATGGGGGCTTTAAGCGGGATATAGAGAATCGGGCTGCCTGGCAAGGTGTCGGTCCCGCATCCCGCCTGGGCCTCGTGATCAAATGCCCAATGGGCAATGCCCATGTCGATTTCCAGGGGGGCGATATTGTTCGTGACGGTGGCGACGAGTTGGTCATGATGATTGGTCAGCAACAAAGCAACTTTTGAATTGAATTCGATTTTCGCAAAATGCTCGCTGATCTCAATGATTTGCTGGGGTACCAACGCTCCCGACAGGTCTCGGGACATTTCATAGAGCGCATGCACCCGGCGTTCTCGCCGGCTTGCCACCCGCGCCTGATAACGCAGCCCAGTGGTCAGCTTCGCAGTCACCAGCCCCACCACCAGCATGACGGCAAAGGTCAGCAGATACTGAACATCTGTCACGGCAAACGAAAATCTGGGTGGCACATAGAAAAAGTCAAATGCTGCAACGTTCAGGAATGACGCCATCACTGAAGGCCCCAGTCCGTAGCGAACGGATACCAGCAACACCGCCAACAGGAACAACATGGCAATGTTGGCCAAATCAAACACGGAATGCAGAGGCAGTGCAATCAATGCAGCCACACAACAGAGCAGCGCACCCTTGGCGTACGACAGCCACGGTGCCTTGAACTGGTTCCAGAACGAGCCTTGTGTATCCTCTTCCCCGCGCGATCCCGAACCTGCGACAGTTTGCGTTGCGATCAGTGTGACTTCGAGGTCGACAGCATGTTCACCGATTTTGCTGGCCAACGAGCTGTGCCAGGGTCTCCAGACAGACGACTTGGCGTGCCCTAGCACAATACGCGACAGGTTACGGTCCCGTGCATAGGAAACGATTGCATCGCTCAGGTCATTGCCTGCAAGGACTGCCGTCTGCGCACCCATTTCCTCGGCGAGTTTAAGCACCTTGAGAACACGCTGGCGCCGACTCGACGACAATTTCTGCAGTTGGGGCGTCTCGACGTAGACCGCATGCCACGACACGTCGAGTTTTTTAGCAAGACGCGCTGCGCTGCGCACAATCTTGTCGCTGTCTGGTCCGGGCCCCACGCAGGCCAGTACCAAATCCTGTGTCTGCCAAACGGGCGATACCGCCTGCTCGCGCCGGTACTGAATCATCTGATTGTCAACGCGGTCCGCCGTGCGACGCAACGCCAGTTCACGCAACGCGATCAGATTACCTTTCCGAAAGAAGTTTCCAGCTGCGCGCTCTGCCTGTTGAGGAAAGTAGACCTTGCCCTCGCGTAATCGTTGCAACAGTTCGTCTGGTGGCAAATCTACCAGCACGACTTCGTCGGCCGCATCAAAAACGTGATCAGGAACGGTTTCAGCCACGCGAATGCCGGTGATGCCGGCTACCACATCTTTCAGGCTTTCAAGGTGCTGGACATTGATCGTTGAATAGACGTCGATTCCCGAGCCCAACAGTTCATCGACGTCCTGCCAGCGCTTGAGGTGTCGCGACCCCTGCACGTTTGAGTGTGCGAGTTCATCGATCAGGATGAGGTCTGGTTGACGCGCAATGGCTGCATCAATATCAAACTCTGAAAGTACCTTGCCACGATAGTCCAGACTTTTGCGTGGCAGTTGTTCAATTCCGTCCAATAATGCAGCGGTATCCGAACGGCCATGTGTCTCGATTACCCCGATCAGCACAGCCCGACCTTGCTTGAATTGCTCGTGCGCTGCCGTCAGCATGGCGTAGGTCTTGCCAACGCCCGCCGACGCACCAAAAAAGATCTTCAGCTTGCCTCGATCGGCACGCGTTTGCTCAGCCTTGATTTTGTCAAGGATCTGGTCGGGGTCGGGGCGTTCGTCGGTCATTTGCCCTGCATCGCGTCAAGTGCGAGGTTCAGTCTGAGGACGTTAACACGGGGTTCGCCAAACAACCCCCATTGCCGATCCTGCTGAATCGAGTCAATCAATGATGTAATCCGTTCTTGGGGCAGGTTTCGGGCGCGGGCAACACGTCCGGCCTGGTAGATGGCCGCTGCTGGGCTGATTTCCGGGTCCAGGCCGCTTGCCGAAGCCAACACGAGGTCTGCCGGGACAGACAGCTTGTTGTCCGGATCTGCGGACCTCAGCGCGTCGACGCGCGCCTTGACAGCGTCGACCAAGGCAGGATTCAAGGGGCCTTGATTCGAGCCACTCGATGCAACCCCGTTGTAGGGTTGCGGCGCTGTGGCCGATGGACGTCCCCAGAAATATTCAGGTGCCGTGAACTGTTGTCCGATCAATGCGGAGCCAATTTGCTTGTCATGGCTCACGATCAAACTACCTTGCGCTGCGTTCGGGAACAGTTTGGATGCAATGCCATGGATGAGTAGCGGATAGATCAGGCCGGTCACAACGCTCAACAAGATGAACAGTGAGAGGGCAGGGCGCAGCATGGTTTTCATGGCAATTTCCTTTTTAAGCCAGACCGATCGAAGCGATCAACACATCTATCAGTTTGATACCGACGAACGGGGCAATCAGCCCGCCCAGCCCGTAGATAATGAGATTGCGCCGCAACAACGCGGCGGCACCGAGAGCCTGGTACTTGACCCCATTAAGCGCCAGGGGAATCAGGAACATGATGATCAGGCCATTGAAGATGACTGCCGACAAGATTGCCGATGCGGGACTGGCAAGGCCCATCACGTTCAGTGCGTCGAGTTGAGGATAAGTGGTCACGAAGGCAGCAGGAATAATTGCAAAATATTTGGCGACGTCGTTTGCAATGCTGAACGTCGTGAGGGAGCCTCGCGTCATCAACAGCTGCTTGCCAGTCTGGACAATCTCGATCAGCTTGGTCGGGGTCGAGTCCAGATCCACCATATTGCCGGCCTCTTTTGCTGCCTGTGTGCCGGTATTCATGGCGACGGCCACGTCAGCCTGCGCAAGGGCAGGTGCATCATTGGTGCCGTCGCCGGTCATGGCGACCAGACGCCCCTCAGCCTGGTACTGACGAATTAAGGCGAGTTTTGCCTCTGGCGTCGCTTCGGCTAAGAAATCATCCACTCCGGCCTCAGCAGCAATGGCGGCGGCAGTGAGTCGGTTGTCCCCAGTAATCATGATGGTGCGGATGCCCATGCGCCGCAGTTCGGCAAAGCGCTCTTTGATACCGGCCTTGACGATGTCCTTGAGTTCAATCACGCCCAGCACGCGCGCGTCCTGCGCCACAACCAGGGGGGTGCTTCCGCGGCGGGCAACATCGTCGACGGTCAACTGGAGCGCTTCGGGAAAGTGTCCGCCCAAGGCTTGCACGTGGCGTTTGATTGCATCGGCCGCGCCTTTGCGGATCATCGTTCCATTGGGAAGGTTGATGCCACTCATGCGCGTCTGCGCGGTAAACGGCACGAAGATGGCGCGCAGTTCGCTGGCGTCAACGGTTTGCAGCGTGAACTGTTGCTGGGCAAGTACCACGATGCTGCGACCTTCTGGCGTCTCGTCTGAAAGCGAGGCCAGTTGTGCGGCGTGGCCGAGTTCGTTGGGCTTGATGCCCAACGCAGGAAAAAATTGACTGGCTTGCCGGTTTCCCAGGGTAATCGTCCCGGTCTTGTCCAATAACAACACGTCGACGTCACCAGCCGCCTCGACCGCCCGCCCAGACGTTGCAATCACATTGGCCTGCATCATGCGGCTCATTCCCGCCACGCCGATTGCCGACAGCAGCCCGGCAATCGTGGTCGGTATCAGGCATACCAGCAGTGCAATCAGGACAGTGATCGTGATGGGGCTGCCGCTTTTGGCCGCCTCGACGCTGAACATCGAATAGGGCAAGAGCGTGACCGTGACCCCAAGGAATACGATCGTGAGTGCCACGAGCAGGATCGTCAGTGCGATCTCGTTCGGAGTTTTCTGCCGCTTGGCGTTTTCAACCATGGCAATCATTCGGTCAACGAAGGTTTCACCGGGATTAGCCGTCACGCGCACAACGATCCAGTCTGACAGCACCCGCGTACCACCCGTCACGGCGGAGAAGTCTCCGCCCGACTCGCGAATCACGGGCGCAGATTCCCCCGTGATCGCGCTTTCGTCCACTGCAGCAACGCCCTCTACCACTTCACCGTCGGCTGCGATGACATCGTCGGCCTCAATCAGGATGTAATCGCCCTTCCGTAAGGAATTTGCCTCGGCCACTTGGCATTGAAGTGCAGAAATCGGCGTGCCGTGCACAAACCGCGTATTGAGCTTTTTTGCAAAGGTACTCTTTTTTAGTCCGCGCAAGGAGGCCGCCTGGGCCTTGCTGCGCCCTTCGGCAAGGGCCTCGGCAAAGTTGGCGAACAAAACAGTGAACCATAGCCAGAGGCCAACCGCCAGGATGAATCCCGACGAGGCCTCGCCCTCACCCTGCAGCGCCTGCAACCAGAGTATGGTCGTCAGGATGCTACCGACGTAAACTACAAACATGACCGGATTGCGCCATTGCACCGCGGGATTGAGCTTCTTGAAGGAATCCACGACTGCGGGCTTGAGCAGCGCCAGGTCGAACATTGCCAGTTTTTTATCATTCATGATGAGACCTCACGGTTTATTGCACAGACCAGAGCATCAAGTGCTCGACCACAGGCCCGAGCGCAAGCGCGGGGACATAATTCAGGGCACCTACCAGCACAACAGTGCCAATCAGCAGCATGATGAACAACGGCCCATGCGTGGGCATCGTGCCGGCATTGGCAGGCAGACGTTTCTTGGCGGCCAGCCCACCCGCCAGTGCCAGCACCGGGACAATGACCCCGAACCGCCCGAGCCACATCAAGATACCGAGCAGCACGTTATAGAACGGGGTGTTGGCTGACAGCCCTGCAAAGGCGCTGCCGTTATTGTTCGCAGCCGACGTCATGGCATACAGAATCTCCGAGAACCCGTGTGGTCCAGGGTTTGCAATCCCTGCCGCGCCATCGGCCAACATGACAGCGATCGCAGTCCCGGCAAGCACCAACAAGGGCGTGACCAAGATAACGATAGACACCATCTTCATCTCGTAGGCCTCGATCTTCTTGCCGAGATACTCTGGTGTGCGACCGATCATCAAGCCTGCGATGAATACGGCCATGATGGCGAAAACCAGCATGCCATACAGGCCTGAACCAACGCCTCCGAACACCACCTCGCCGAGCATCATGTTCCATAACGTGACAAACCCACCCAGAGGGGTCAGGGAATCGTGCATCGCGTTGACCGCACCGCACGAGGCGAGTGTCGTAATCACCGAAAACAGGCTTGAATCCCCAATGCCAAACCTTGTTTCCTTGCCTTCCATATTGCCCATCGACATGTCGAGGCCGAGTGCTGCAAGTTCGGGGTTGCCCTGTTGTTCGAACGTCATGGATGCGATGGCCATCACCACAAATATCAACGTCATCGACACCAGCACCGCCCAGCCCTGGCGACGATCATCAACCATGTGGCCAAAGACCAGGCACAGCGCTGCCGGCAACAGGAAGATCGACAACATTTGCACAAAATTTGATAATGGTGTGGGGTTCTCAAAGGGGTGTGCGGAGTTGGCATTAAAAAATCCGCCGCCGTTTGTACCCAACATCTTGATCGCCTCTTGTGAGGCAACTGGCCCCATTGCAAGGGTCTGGATTGGCGTGCTCGCCGGTTCTGTCAGGACAACGCCCTGTGCATCTTTTTGGGGTTGACCCGAGGCGTCCACGATTGGATTGTCGTAGTGCGTGGCCTCAATGGTGGAGACATCCTTGTAGGCATCCAGATTCTGAATGACGCCCTGTCCGGCCAGAAAACCAGCAAAGAGAAACGACAAGGGCAACAACACATAAAACGTTGTGCGCGTGAGATCGACCCAAACATTTCCGATCGTTTGTGCGGAGTGCCTGGCAAAGCCGCGTATGAGGGCGATGACCACGACTATCCCCGTTGCTGCGGACAAGAAGTTCTGCACCGTCAGGCCAAGCATCTGCGTCAGATAGCTCATGGTGGACTCACCCGAGTATCCTTGCCAGTTCGTGTTGGTGGCAAAGCTGATTGCCGTATTGAAAGACGAATCAGCGCTGACATTCCCAAACGACTGGGGATTGAGCGGTAGCCAAAGCTGCGCCCTTTGCAATCCGAAGACGACAAGCGCGCCAATCAGGTTGAACAGCAATAAGCCAAAAGCATAGGGTAACCAACCCATCTCGGCATGCTGTTTCACACCACAAAGGCGATAGATGAATGATTCAACAGGACGTCCAAGGCGCAAGGCCAGGCACGGACGGTCTGTCATGACATTCGTGATGTATGCACCTAGCGGCCAGGCAGCAGCCAGGAGCACCGCCAGATAGGCACTCAGCAATAACCATGAATGGCTAGTCATGAGAAGTCCTCCGGAAACAGTAGTGCGGCAACCAGATAGACAAACAGCCCGACTGCGGCCAGCGCGCTCAAGGCAAGTAGCCAGCTCATTTCTTGTCACTCCTGAGGTTGGAGCAACCTCGGGCGAGGCCCGCAGTCAAAATGAACAGCACAAATATTCCTGCGATATAGATCAGGTCCATCTCATTTCCTTTAAGGATTAGCAGATGAGATTGATCCTATCGGGGATGTTGTTAAGGCGTTAATAAAATAGCGATGATCGATATATAAGTTTTATAAAAATTGTTTGCTTAAGCAGGCAATGAAAAATTGCAGCCTCTATTTTTCAACCCCTCGCGCCAGGCGCCATTGCTTGACCAGGGCATAAATCGCCGGGATCACCGCCAGGGTCAGCACGGTAGATGAAATCATGCCACCGACCATTGGCGCAGCGATGCGGCTCATGACCTCCGATCCCGTACCCGACCCCCACATAATGGGCAGCAGTCCAGCCATGATGGCAACCACAGTCATCATCTTT
>CAIJKV010000218.1 GCA_903821335.1 uncultured beta proteobacterium | reverse complement strand
CTTGCTGTGAACAATCAGAAGTAAATGAGATAAGTTAGCAGTTATTGAGACAAGTTCAGAAGTTGGTGAGATCAATAGACGAGCCAACGAGGCGACGTAACGGACGGCGTGTCGTGTCATGTAGAAGGCTGGAACCCAGGCCACAACCAGCCGGTTCAATGCCCGCAGGCAACGCGTTCAGTGGTGACCGGGAGGTGCCTCATCGGCACCAGCGTCAGGCCGGACATGGCCTTTGCGTGACCCGAACTTGTGAGAGTAGGCCCAGGTAAATTCCGCGCCAAACAGGAAAATCTGGGCCGAGTAGTACACCCACAGCAACACGATCACCAGAGAGGCTGCGGCCCCAAAACCCGAAGAAATGCCACTGGTTCCAATGTAGGCACCGATCACGAACTTGCCTGCGATGAACAGAACGGACGTGACGATTGCCCCGACCCAGACATCGCTCCAGTCGACACGCACACGCGGCATCGTTTTGTAGATCATCGCAAACACGGCAGTCGCCAGTGCCACGCCAAGACCCACTTCGATCATGTTCGACAGCGTCGCCCAGCCTCGGGAAAACGGGTCGCACCATCTGCCCACTGCCGACATGCCTGCGCTGAACGCCAGGGATACGATCAGTTGAAAGCCGATGCCCAGAATCATCCCGAATGACAGCAGTCGGGCGCGTAACACGCCCCAGATACCAGAGTTTCGTGGCCGATGCGGCGCATGCCAGATTCGGTCTAGTGCGTCCTGCAATTCTGCAAAGACCGATGTGGCGCCGACGAAGAAAAAAATGGAACCGACAATGGTTGCCAACCCGGTTTCAGGCGACCGGCCGGCGGTTTCCAGCAAGCCCTGGACGGCCAGGGCCCCTGGGGTGCCGAGCATGCCTTGCAATTGATAAAATATTTCACCACGCGCGGCTTCCTCGCCGAAAAAAACCCCGGCGACCGCAATCACAATCAGCAACAGTGGCGCAATCGAGAACATCGTGTAGAAGGCCAGGGCGGCCCCCATGCTTTGCGCATAGTCATGCACCCAATTGATCGCTGCCGACTTGAACAGATCGGAAATGTCCTTGAGAAGGACGGTGATCATTGAGTCCGGCCCGGACACATTGCCACGGTGGCTATTCGCCCAGGTAGGCGGCCCGCACCTTCGGGTCGTCAAGCATCGCGCGGGCGGGCCCGCTCATCGTGATCAGGCCTGAATCCATCACATAGCCACGGTCAGCGGCCTGCAGTGCCAGACGGGCATTCTGTTCAACCAGTAGCACCGTGACACCTTGCGCCGAGATATCGCGTACGACCTCGAAAATCTTGGCCACCATGATCGGCGACAGACCCATTGAAGGTTCGTCGAGCAGCAACAGCCGGGGCTGGCTCATCAGGGCGCGGGCCATGGCCAGCATCTGTTGTTCACCCCCTGACATGGTGCCGGCCAGTTGCGTGGCCCGTTCTTTCAGGCGGGGGAAAATCACGAACATGCGTTCAATATCTGCCGCGATGCCTGCCGTATCGGTGCGCGTGTACGCACCCATCTGCAGGTTCTCTGTGATGGACATGCGGGCAAATACGCCGCGACCTTCCGGCACCATGGCCAGGCCCTGCCTGAGCAGGGCATGACTGGGCACGCCCTTGATGGACTTGCCCAGATATTGCACCTCACCGCTGACCCAGCCTTGCAGGCCGGTGATGGCCTTCATGGTGGTCGTCTTGCCAGCACCGTTGGCACCAATCAGCGTGACCAGTTCGCCATCTTTGATCTCAAGATCGATACCTTTGATGGCATGGATGCCACCGTAGGCGACTTTAAGATTCGATATTTTCAGTATGGTGTCTGTCATGTCTGGCGCTCAGTGTGCCGGCGTGCCGAGGTATGCCTCGATCACGGCCGGATTTTTCTGGATGTCGTGGGGCAGGCCCTGCGCGATGACCTTGCCGTAGTCCAGCACTGTCATGCGGTTGCACAGACCCATCACCAGTTTGACGTCGTGTTCGATCAGCAAAATGGTGCGACCATCGCCGCGGATCTTGTCGAGTAACTCACGCAGTTCAAGTTTTTCCGTCGCGTTCATGCCGGCGGCAGGTTCGTCAAGCGCCAGCAGTTTGGGCTCCGTGGCCAGCGCGCGCGCGATTTCCAGCCGTCGTTGATGGCCATAGGACAGGTTGCGCGCAGTGAAATTGGCGTACCGGCCGATACCAACGTATTCAAGCAGCGTATGCGAGATTTCATTGACTTCGGCTTCTTCGCGCCTGACCGAGGGCGGCCGAAATACGGCACCGAAAACACCCGCGTGGGTGCGGATATGGCGGCCGACCATGACGTTCTCAAGCGCCGTCATTTCACCAAACAGCCGGATATTCTGGAAGGTGCGGGCGATACCGGCCTTGGCAACCTCATGCACGGCCGTAGGTTGATAAGCCAGTCCACCCAGTGCGAATTTGCCGGTGTCCGGTGCGTACAGGCCTGTGATCACGTTGAAGAACGTGGTCTTGCCAGCACCGTTTGGACCAATCAGGCCATAGATTTCGCCCTGATTGATATGCATGCTGACATCGGACAAGGCTTGCAGCCCGCCAAATCGTTTGTTGACGCCCTGAACGGACAGAAGGATGTTGTTCATGTGATGCTCCTGTTCAGGTGGGACCGGGGCCGGGCGGGGGGGCGGGATACGTCACCGGTCGGTCTTCGCGTCGGGGCGCGGGCCACAGCCCAGAGGGGCGATACAGCATCACCACCACCAGAGCCAGCCCAAACAGCAGGGAGCGTAAGACTTCCGCGTCGATCAGCACCTCACCAAAGAGCAGTTTTTGTACCGGAGTCGCGGCTTCGCGCAGAAGTTCCTGAAAGCCAACAAGCAGGAACCCGCCCATGATGACGCCGGGAATGTGCCCCATGCCACCCAGCACCACGATGGCCAGCACGTAGATGGATTCCCACAACACGAAGGACTCGGGCGACACGAACCCCTGGAAAGCGCCGAACACGGCACCGGACACCCCGCCAAACGCGGCGCCCATGGCGAAGGCCAGCAGCTTGACGTTGCGGGTGTTGATCCCCATCGCTTTCGCAGCGGTTTCGTCTTCGCGAATAGCGACCCAGGCGCGACCGATGCGAGAATGTTGCAGGCGCAAGCTGACAAACACGATGATGATCACCATCGCGATCAGCAGGTAGTAGTACATCATCACCGGTGTCAGCTTAAGCCCGAAAATCTCGTGCGACTTAGAGAAATCCAGCCCAAACAGCTTCACGGAGTCGACGGCTGTAATACCCTTGGGGCCGTTGGTAATATTGACTGGACGGTCAAGATTATTCATGAAGATGCGGATAATTTCGCCAAAGCCGAGTGTGACGATCGCCAGGTAGTCCCCGCGCAATTTAAGCGTCGGGGCACCCAACAACGCACCGAATAGCGCGGCCACCGGACCGGCCACCAGCAAGATCATCCAGAAGCTCAGGTGCATGCCATCGGGGAACAGATGCGCGAGTGCCGCGAACTGCGAGGTCAGGTGCGGTGACCCCAGCAACGCCATCAGGTAGGCGCCGACCGCATAAAAGGCGATGTAGCCCAGGTCGAGCAGGCCAGCGAAGCCCACCACGATGTTCAGGCCAAGTGCCAGCATGATGTAGAGCAGTGCGAAGTCAAGCACGCGCACCCAGTAGTTGCCGCCCAGTGTCTGTGCCAGGAACGGCGCGGCCAGGGCAATCACGACAAAGGCGATCAGCGACAGCAGGGTCTTGCCCGAGGACGCATAGGAAGTGGAAGCCGTCATGTTCTGTCTCCCTTTAGGCGCGGTCAGCAACACGTTCGCCCATGATGCCGGACGGACGGAATACGAGCACGGTGATCAGGACAATGAAGGCAAACACATCCTGGTAGTTCGACCCGAACACATCGCCCGTCAAATCGCCGATGTAGCCGGCCCCCAGCGCCTCGATGAGGCCCAGCAGAATGCCACCTATCATGGCGCCTTGCAGATTGCCAATGCCGCCAAGCACTGCAGCGGTAAAGGCCTTGAGACCAGGGATGAAACCCATGTAGAAGTGGGCATTGCCATAGTTGGTGGCCATCATGACACCGGCCACCGCAGCAAGCGCGCCGCCGATCACGAAGGTAGCCGAGATCACGAAGTTGGGGTTCACGCCCATCAGGCCCGCAACTTTGGGGTTCTCGGCCGTGGCACGCATGGCGCGACCAAGCTTGGTGCGGTTCACTAGCAACAGCAGGCCACCCATCACGACAAAGGCCATGATGATAATGACGATTTCCTTGCCCGTGATGGTGGCGCCGGTATCAAAAATGTCGATCGGTAACGCCGGAAGCAGTTCTGGGAAAATCATGGGATTGCGTGACCAGATGATCATGGCCAGCGTCTGGAGAATGATGGACACACCGATTGCGGTGATGAGCGGCGCCAGGCGCGGTGCGTTGCGCAAGGGCCGGTAGGCCACGCGCTCGATGGTGTACGACAGTGTCCCGCAGACGGCCATGGCAACGAGCGTGGCGATGACCAGCGTCAACCATTGCGGCAGCTCGGGGGCAAGGTGCTTGAGCCCTGCGATGGTCGACAGCGCGGTCAGCGCGCCCACCATCAGGACCTCGCCATGGGCAAAGTTAATGATGCCCAGAATGCCGTACACCATGGTGTAGCCCAGGGCGATCAGCGCATAAATGCTGCCGAGCACCAGGCCGTTCATCACCTGCTGGATAAAGATATCCATGAAAACTCCTGTCCGACCCGCAGTCAGCCGCCTGCACGGAACGGTGCGCGACGCACTGCGGTCAGACGAAAAAATCGGAACTCAGTCACCGGAACTAAAAATAACGGCACCGCAAAATTTCGCGGTGCCGTTGGGTCAGCAATCAGTGGGTGATTTACATCTTGACAATATCAAGCACCGACTTCTTGCCCTCTTTGTATTCATACAGCGTGATGATGCCTTCCTTCATGTCACCCTTGGGATCGAAAGCCACATTGCCGATCAGACCGTTGTAGTTGGTCGTGGGCATCTGGGCCAGGATCGCGGCGGGTGCCGTCGAGTTGGCGCGCTTCATCGCGTCGACAATCACGTAGACCGAGTCATAGGTGAACGGTGCGTAGATCTGGACGCCCGTATTGAAGCGTGCTTTGTAGGCTTTTTCGAAATCGGCGCCCTTGGCCATTTTCGACAATGCCATGCCGGCTTCGGAGCAGATCACGTTGACCACTGCGGGGCCAGCGAGCTCGGCCACTTTGTCGGTGCACATGCCGTCACCGCCCACGACCTTGGCTTTGATGCCAAGTTCATTGGCTTGCTTGGCCAGTGGGCCGCCTGTGGCGTCCATGCCGCCGTACATGATGACGTCAGGCTTCTTGCCTTTTACCTTGGTGAGGATGGCTTTGAAGTCCGTCGCTTTGTCGTTGGTGGCTTCGCGGGCCACAACGGTCATGCCGTCAGCTTTGGCTTTTTTCTCGAACTCGTCAGCCAGGCCTTTGCCGTAGGCGGTGGCGTCGTCAATGATGGCGACGCTCTTGGCCTTGAGTGACTTGGCGGCGTAGTTCGCCAGGGCGGGTCCCTGCTGGGCATCGGTGGCGACTACGCGGTAGGTAGTCTTGAAGCCTTGCTGCGTGTAGGCGGGGTTGGTGGATGACGGCGAGATCTGGACGATGCCAGCGTCGCTATAAATCTTGGCAGCGGGAATTGATACGCCGGAGTTCAGGTGGCCGACCACGGCGACGACTTTGCTGTCGACCAGCTTTTGTGCGACGGCAGTACCGGTCTTGGGGTCGCCTGCGTCGTCTTCACCGACCAGTTCCAGGGTGATTTTCTTGCCGTCGATCATCAGGCCGGCTTTGTTGATTTCTTCGACGGCCAGACGCGCGCCGTTTTCGTTGTCTTTGCCAAGGTGGGCGATGGCGCCGGTCAGTGGCCCCACATGACCAATCTTGACGACCGCATCCTGCGCGCTGGCAGAGCCACCAACAGCGAGTAGGGCGAGGGCTGCAGCAAACGGAAGGACTTTGAAAAATTTTGGATGCATGACTGATCTCCTGGGAGGTACGAAGCGAGTATCGCAGGAGCAATCTTACAGGCTAACTGTCGTCCACCAAAGCGAAGCGGGAGGCAGGCAAGGGATATCCCTAGACCCTCAGCGTGACGCACCTGGCCGTGAAAATTTCAACGCCTGCTTGTGGTGCATCGCAGTCAGGTCTGCGTCGTAGCGGCGACTGAACCGCGTCTGACGGCCGGGCGTGGCATGCACGAGTGGTTGCACCAAGACTGTGCGGAGCAAGACACAACGTGTCTGTTGCGCCGTCACCACGATCCGCCCCGGTCGGTTTCCCCCGGGGGCGTCCTTGAACGGCTTATAGCCCATGATTGTCAGGTGAACGACGTGTTGCCCGTGGCGTGTTCGCCCGCGATCTTGCCAAATACCGCACCCCGCATGACCGAGGTGGCGCCCGTGTACACCTGGTGATAGAGGCCCGTGGCCTCACCAGCGGCATAGAGACCGGGGATGGGACGTCCATCCGAATCGACCACCTGACTGTGTTTGTTGATCTTGATGCCGCCATAGGTAAAGCAGATGCCCGGGATAATCGGGTACGCCATGAAGGGTCCTTGATCGATCGGGCGTGACCAGTTTGACTTGGGGATCTCCAGTCCGGTTGTCCTGAGTCCGTCGACCTCAAGTGGTAAAAAAGTGCCCGCTGGGCAGGCTCGGTTGAATCCCTCAACGGTGGCGCAAAGCGTTTCGGGCGCAATGCCGCAGGCACGCGCCAGCGCCTCCAGCGACTCGGCCTCGATAGGTGGCAGATCAGTGCGTATACTTTTCTTCCATTTCGGCACATCGTGAATGCGCTGGTCGAAGATCACATGGCATATCCCGTCTGGCTGTTGGCCGATGGCGCGCGAGATATGGTCGTAATGCACATCCACGGGGCCGGGTGCTTCGTCCAGAAAGCGTTTGCCATGCTTGTTG
>CAIJKV010000217.1 GCA_903821335.1 uncultured beta proteobacterium | reverse complement strand
GGCCGATCGAGGCGTGCGCAATATAGGGCCTTGAATAGCGGCCCAGATGGCGCGTCACCGCAACGCCTGCGTGCCCGTGAAGGTACGCCTGCGAGGTGAGGCAGGGTGCCGCCAGCAGTGCCTGTTCTGTTTCTTGCTGCGTGCCCAGTCGCGCGCAAGCCTGCCAGGTTAACAACGCCGCGGCACGGGCAAGCGCGCGCACCAGAGTCGCTTCGTCTTCACCCAATATCGCAACAAAATTCCCGGACCTCACGACCGCAGCGACACCTGTCAGTGCCTTCAAGGCTTCGATATCGCTGTTCACGAGGGTCGCGCGTGAGTCTGCTGCCCGAATGACGCGAGCGTGCAGCATGCCTGGCAACACCAGGTCCTGAATAAAGGCCGCGCCCGATAGCTTGGCTGGCAGATCTGTCCTCTGCAAGGACACCCCGACAACAGGTTCTGGCGTTTGTGCCTGGATCGCGATGTCGTGATCGTCACCGAGAATCTCGACCGCCAGGTCCACCCGTGGCGACAGCGCCCAGTAGTCGGTCGTGCGCGTGGTTGCGGTACTGCCAAACACGCCGGCCTGCAAAGTCAGTGTTCCGATCGGCACCAACAAGTACTCGGCGGCTGCACGCATGAAGAGCAGGCGTGCCTCAAGGCATGCGCAGCGCAGCGCCGCGCCGCCCTGCTCGATAGACTGACTGCCAGAGGTGTAGAGCTCGTTGGGTGAGCAGCGGGTATTGCCCGCTTCCAACACGAGCTGCGCGGGTGTCACACCCAGCCCATCGCAGGCGATCTGGCGCAAGGCCACACTGATCCCCTGGCCAAGTTCGACCTTGCCGCTTCGGACGATCAATCGCCCCGTGTGACCCACGCGTACCCAGGTATCGAGCCGGGGATTGCTGACAATATTGCCTGGCAAAACTGGCTTCATGGTCGAACCCCTGTATTGACCAAGGCCATGGCGTGATGCACGGCACGCAAGATCCGGACATGCGTGCCGCAACGGCACAAATGTCGATTCAGTGCCTCGTTGATCTGCTCGCGACCGGGTGTGGTGTCGCGTGTTAACAACGCCGTCACCGACAGCAATATCCCATTGATACAGTAGCCACATTGCGCGGCCTGCTCGGCGATAAACGCCTGCCGAACCATTGCACCAACGGGGTCATCCGCCAGGCCTTCGGTGGTCAGGACCGTGCGTCCCGCGACCGCTTCGATCGTCACGTCACAGGACTGTAAGGCGTGCCCGTCCACCAGCACGGTGCACGCGCCACAAGCGCCCGTCCCGCAGCCAAAACGCGTGCCTTTTTGCTCGAGGTCATTACGTAATACGTAAAGCAACGGTGTTGCCGGATCAACCTGCACCTGCCGGGCACGGCCATTTACAGTCAGTTCAAAGCTTGTGTTCATCATATGAATCAGAGAGTGATTAGGCTTTGCGGACATTCTTTCACCCACCAGGCCGAGCACCTTGCCCTCGCGCGCAGGACCGACAGTGCCACCAACGGGACAATCGATTTGGTGCAGATAATGGCGATTTTTATTAGGTAAAACCCGCATGTTTAAAAATACCCCTATTATTTGCTCTTGCTTGCTATTGATCAACCAATCATTAACAAAACACAAGAAGAGACATCAGTGCGACAGGAAAATCCGATAGCACTGAGTGGTGCGCGGTGCGCGTTGTGGCATGGTGATCGACTGGGACGTTGGCATCACCATGGACGACGGTCGAACAGAACTTTTAGCTTGTCACCCGACACCTTGGTGTCTTGTGAATATTTATATTTTCTGTTTTTCTCCAGCCAGACTTTGATTTCTCGAGCAAAATCCCCCATCTCACCTCGCTAATAGGCGCATCATGCTCTATACCTGTCACCCAACCTGCTCCGATCCCGCGCATGGTCACGTATCGTTTTCAATGGCTGCCACTGCGCGCGGCGCGGCCAACACCAAGGTCGCGCCCAAGGCACCCGTCAAGAAAACCGTGCGCAACCGCTTGGGCCAGGCCAAGGTCGTCGACATTCATTGTCACTACCTCAATCCTGCGGTCAATGCCAAGACCAAGGATCTGAACGCGGCGAAATACGATCCGACCGCCATCTTCGCCAATGACCTGACGAACGAAACCAACCACAAGCAGATGAGCACGCGCGCGCCCAAGTTGATGGGGATCGAAGAGCGCATCAAGGATATGGACAAGATGGGTGTCGATATCCAGGCAATCAGCCCGGCGCCTTACCATTACTTTTACTTTACCGAACACGACCGCGGCGCGTCACTCGCGCGCGACGTCAATGAGGGGATTGCCAGCCTGGTCGCCGCGCACCCTGACCGTTTCGTCGGCCTGGGCTCAGTCCCCTTGCAAAATCCTGAACTGGCCGTCCAGGAACTGGAATATGCCGTCAAGACACTCGGGTTGCGCGGAGTGGAAATCAATACCAACGTCAATGGCAAGAACCTCACCGATCCCAGCCTGGGCCTTGAAAAATTCTTTGCCAAGGCCAACGAACTTGGCACGGTTATCTTCTTGCATCCGATGGGTTTCACACAGGGTGAGCGCCTGACCAATCACTACTTCAACAACGTGATCGGCAATCCCCTGGACACCACGATCGCCGTCAGCCACCTGATTTTTGATGGTGTCGTGGCGCGCAACCCCAAGATCAAGTTCATCGCCGCACATGGTGGTGGCTACATCGCCCATTACTGGGCACGCATGGATCATGCCTGGCGCGCGCGCAAGGACTGTCGCACCGTCATCAAACGGGCACCGTCGACTTATCTTGAAAAGTTCTATTTTGATTCCATCACCTTTGACCCGATGATGCTCAAGCACCTGATCGACCGTTTTGGCGCCGAGCATGTATTGATGGGCACAGATTACCCCTACGATATGGGAGAAGACGATCCCCGCGGCCTGATCGCGGCGGTCAAGGGATTACCCGCCGCGCAGCGCAAGCAGATCGAAGGCCTGAACGCCATGAAACTGCTCAAGATCAAACTCTGATGACCCGGGAGCGCGCAGTGACCCGTCAAGCAAAGGGCGTCCCAAAAGTGAAAACCGCGGGCATCATCGACCTGGGCATCATGGGGTCTGCCATCGCCGTCTACGAAGTACTTGAAGCCTGGGCAAAGCCCTGCGCCGGAGGCATTAAAAAATGACCCTGACATCGTTCAGTTTAGAAGGTTTCAAAGGAATGCCTGTCCTGGTCGTCGCGAATTCGCTGTCGGCCTCAACTGCCATGTGGGACGCTCAGGTTCCGTTATGGAGCAAGCATTTTCAAGTGTTGCGCTATGACTACCGTGGGCATGGCAATACGCCGGCGGTCGGCGACCGCGCCTCAATCACCGATCTGGCGAACGACTTGCTGGAACTGTTGACCGACTTGAAGATCGATCAATTTCATTTTGCCGGATTGTCGCTGGGCGCAATGCTGGGCATCCATATGGCGGCCACGCAACCGCAGCGGGTCCAGTCGCTAGTCGCGGCCAATTTCCGTCCCTTCCAGACCGACGAAACACGCCTGCAGTGGAATCAGCGCCTCGATGTTGTGCTTGAAAATGGCGTAGGTGCGATCGTCGATGGCACGGCTGACAGGTGGTTGCGTCAGGAATTCAGGCAACAGCATCCTCAAACCGCCGCACGGATCCGGACGATGATTGGCGCCACCACGCGTGAGGGCTACCTTGCCTGCGCGCAGGCCGTGCGCGACTACGATGCCCGTCCATTGCTGGCCCAGGTGCGCTGCCCGGTGCAACTGATCAGCGGCACCGAGGACTTGGCAGCACCGCCGGCAGAGATCGCCGCGCTGCAGTCAGGGTTCAGGCAGAGTGCCTACGTCTGCCTGCCGGCCGCACACCTTGCCAACGTGGAGTGCGCCACAGACTACTCTCGCATTGTGCTGGATTTTCTCCTTGGCCAACCAGCCACACCCGCGCGACCATGACAACCTTGCCAGCGACTTAATCAGATCAAGGCAATATGGCGGTTTCACAACCAACCACCCCACCAGGCAGCAAACCAGAGCAACCGGCGCGCACGGTGCGTAAACGCCTCAAACGCGAAGATCGCGACCGGGAAATCGCACTCGCAGCGATGGCCTTTTTTGCCGAAGTCGGCTTCGATGGTGACACGCGCGAACTCGCCCGTCGTCTGGGCGTGACACAGTCACTGATCTTGCGCTACTTCCCAAACAAAGCTGCACTGATCGAACGGGTCTACCAGGAGGTCTATGTCGGACGCTGGAATCCTTATTGGGAATCGATCATCGCGGATCGCTCGGTGCCATTGCGAGACCGTCTGGTCAGACTCTATAAAGACTACGCGTGAAACGTGGTTTCGCACAACCTGCAATAGCATGCAGGCACGGCCAATCAGAACTGATGGCGCATGCC
>CAIJKV010000216.1 GCA_903821335.1 uncultured beta proteobacterium | reverse complement strand
CCGATTCATGCCAGCGTGATTGAACCCGGGCACTTTCGGTTCATGTGCCTGGGTGAAAAAGTCCATCATCTGGAGATACAACTTGGCTACCAGCATCGTGGGGTCGAGTCGCTATTGCTTCGCAGGCCACCCACGGCTTTGGCGCCACTCATCGAATCGACGTGCGGTGACTCCAGCGTGGCTTACTGTTGGGGCTACTGCGCCGCGATCGAGGCCTTGTCAGATTTTCGTTGCACGCCTGAGACAGCGCTGCTGCGCGGCGTGGCGCTCGAGATGGAACGTATTGCCGTCCATCTCGCGACGTTGGGCGGGCTCGCCACAGACATTGCCTTTTTGCAAGGCGGGGGCACCTATGGACGTCTGCGCACCGCCATCATCAATGCGACGCAGCGCGTATGTGGCAATCGTTTTGGGCGAGGGTGGCTGCGCCCGGGTCGTGTCAGGGGCCTGACCGATGCCTTGCGTCAGGACTTGCTACAGACCCTTGTCGGTTTTTTGAAGGACTTCGCCGAGATCAACGATTTGATGTGCGCGAGTCGAAGCGTCCAGGCGCGCTTTCAAGGTATTGGTGTGGTCAGCGCGACCACTGCCCAGGAACTGGGTTTGGTCGGGGTGGTTGCGCGCGCCAGTGGTGTGGCGCCCGACGCCCGCGCGCAGTGTGCGACGCAGCCTGATGACACCGTGCCAGCTGCAATGCTGACCGAGCCTGGCGGCGACTGTTGGGCCCGCATGACACTGCGCATGCGAGAGGTGGACGTTTCGGCAACGTGGCTACTGAAGGTGCTGCGCGACACCACAACGGACTTAAGCGGCACGGATCAGCCGCCAGCGCTCAGCTTGCCCCTGAGCAAGGAGATGCTCTGTGTCTCTGTGATCGAGGGGACGCGCGGGCCGGTCGTGCAGGTGGTCGAGACCTCTGCACAAGGCCTGATCCTGCACTACAAGGTTCAGGATCCTTCATTGCGTAACTGGTTCGGCCTGGCCATGGCCTTGCGGGATAACGATATTTCTGATTTTCCAATTTGCAACAAGAGCTTTGATCTTTCCTACTGTGGCAACGACTTATAACCCTCATCATGATCAAATCCCTGCGCGTTCGAAAATCCCAAGGCAGTCAGTACATTCCTGATTTGCGTGCTGCGGTGCCTGTTGGCTTTCGTGGAAAACCACTGATAGGCGAAGCGGTCTGCGCCACCGGCTGCAGTGCGTGCGTCGCAGTCTGCCCGAGTCAGGCCATCACACTTGCGCCCGTGCAGATTGACCTGGGGCGGTGCGTGCTGTGTGGTGACTGCGAACCTGTTTGCCCCGCTGCAAAGCTGAGTTTCAACAATGATTTCAAGCTGGCTGCCACCAGTCGCGATGCACTGCGCGTCAGTGCCGCTCATCCGGATATCGACCCAATCAAGGTGTCGGCATTTCTGCATAAGCGTTTCGGGCGCTCGCTCAAGTTGCGCTCAGTTTCTGCGGGGGGCTGCAACGGTTGCGAGATGGAAATCAACGCGTTGAGCAACGTTAATTTTGACCTGGGCCGCTACGGTATCGACATCGTGGCGTCTCCCAGGCATGCCGATGGTCTGGTGCTGTCCGGACCAGTCAACAGGAATATGGTGGCTGCACTGCGTTTGTGCTGGGATGCCATGCCGCAACCCAAGCTGGTGATTGCCGTGGGCGCCTGCGCAATTTCAGGTGGTGTGTTTGCGGATTGCGATACGTTGGACCGCCAGTTCCTGGAAACGGTCAAACCTTCACTTTATGTGCCGGGTTGCCCAGCGCATCCACTGACATTCATTGCTGGCCTCATGGATTTGCTGGGTATTGCGTAAGGATAGTCAACCATCAACGCGTCGGGTCATGGCACGTCGATGATGTCCTCGTCAGGTGCGAAGGGGTGCACGTCGATGTGATGCGCTGGGTGCACCGGCTGACCGCTGACCGGTACGGTACGGCCCAGGAATGCGATGACCGAGGTGCCAAAAATGTCATTCCGGTCTCCGGCGACCATGTGGCCGGCGTTCGTGACATTGACGTACTCGGCCTGCGGGCACAGGGTCAGAAAATGTTGGGCACCTTCCTCGCTCAAGACATCCGACAGGCCGCCACGCACCAGCAAGGTCGGCAGGGTGAGTCGCCGTGCACACAACTCCAGACGATGTTCACGGCGCCCGAGGTTGCGTGCGCCGGCGCGAAACAGGGGATCCCAGTGCCAGTGATATTTGCCATCAGTACCCAGGCGCACGTTCTTGGCCAGACCGTCCAGGTTCTTGGGACGCACACGCTGCGGCTGATAGCTGCTAATAGCCTCTGCGACGTCTTCCAGTGAATTGAAACCTTCGGGCTTCAAACTCATAAAGGCCTGGATCTTGTCGATGCCTTCGGTCTCGATGCGCGGGGCGATATCGACCATGATCAGGGCGCTGGCATCGACGTGATCTTCACCGACTGCCACCAGGCTGGTGCCCCCGCCCATTGAGGCGCCCACAAGCACCGGACGCGGATTTCCCAGGGCGGCAATGACGCACTCCAGGTCCTGGATCATGACGTCCTGCCCATACAACCCGTCAGGTGCCCAATCGGAATCACCGTGTCCGCGGGCATCAAAGGCGATGGCGTGATAGCCGGCTTGACCGAGCAGCTGACCCGTCCCTTTCCAGGCATGACGTGTTTGTCCGCCGCCATGCTGGAGCAGCACAAGCGGGCCCTTTGGGTCACCCCAGGAGTCGCCGGCGATCTGGATGCCACCCACCCCTTTCCAGAAGTGCATGGGTTCGGGTGTGCCTGGAAGCCTTGTACCTGCTGTCACGATGGGTGTTCCTTATTGAATTTTTTGGTTCGGTGATCATAGTGCGTGCGCGACCAAATCAGGAAATCGACCCGCAAGGGCGCACGCTACGCTGCCAACCAGCGCGCAGCCAGCCAGTCGCCCCGGCGCACGGCGTCTTTCATGCAATCAACCAGTGCGGTTAAAACATAATGCACGCTAGGTGTGGTGTGTCGATTGGTCGGCAGCGCCAGGACGATTTTTCGTGCGAGTGAGGGCTCGATTAGTGGCGCCGCAGTCAGGATGCCGCGGGCAATGTCTTCGGTCACGGCGATGGACGGCAGGATCGTCAGCCCATGGCCACCCAGTACCAGACTTTTTTGAACGCTCATGGCGTTTGTTTCCGCCACGACGGATAACTGCAGACCCATCAGCGTGGCAGCGTTTTCGACCAGGCTTCGCAGTCCGTGGGGTGCGCTGGGCAGTACCAGAGCATGCCTGGCAAGTTCTGCGAGGCGCATGGGGTGTTCAGGCCGCAAACCCGCCTGTGGCAGTCCGACCACCCAAAGCCCTTCTTCCAGTAAGGGTCTGACCTGAATGGTGGGTGTCTGTTTGGGGTCGTACAGCAATGCGACATCGATTTCGCCGTCCTCAAGCCAGCGTTGAAGGTGCCCGGCATACCCCATGGAAATCCTGACGCGAATGCCCGGGTAACGCATTGCCACTGACGTGACCAGTGCGCTCGACAACAGATCGCAGGTGCTTGGCAACAGGCCCACGGTCACGATGCCACCAATCGAGCCCTGGGAGGGTCGGATTTCCGCGCGTGCCCGATCAAGCTCATGCAGAACCCGACGGGCGTACTCGACCAGTGTCTTTCCCGCCTCGGTTAACACCATCCCGTGG
>CAIJKV010000215.1 GCA_903821335.1 uncultured beta proteobacterium | reverse complement strand
GGCTTGATTCATGTATGAATTCGATGCGTCTGACAATATCCCTGATCTGGACACCCAGTTCCCGAAGCTTGCTGTTTGGCAAACCTGCGCTGGCCGCGCCACATCCCAATGCCAGCAGCGGTCTTCCCGGCAGTACCAACGAGACCGTGACACCGTACTGTTCAGCCAGCGCCTGCATCATGGGGCGAGCGATTTCCCGCACACTCAGGCGCGCAAGAACAGGAAAGCCTAACGTGAGCACATGGGGATCGAGTCGATACCGACCCGCCGAATCCTGGCTTAAGTAACCAAGTTTGCAGAGCGTGTAGGTCAATCGGGAAATTGTGGGTTTGGGCAGCCCGGTTCGATGCGAAATCTCATTGTTGGAAAGGACCTGATCCTCTGCGCCGAAAACACTCATCACCTTGAGCCCACGCGCCAACGCACTGACGAACTGACGGTCGTGCGTCGGTTCAGCTTTGTCGACCGTCGAGACAGGAGTGTGTGTTCGCATGAACAATCCAATCGGGCGTCCAGATGTGGGTAGTGATTCACTGTATTACCAAACGAATTAAATTGACAATGATTTCGCCTAGCGAAATGATTGCCACCCCATGGGTAATTGAATTAGGCTGTGTTCAAGTCGTTAGACAAGCCATTAAAAAGCATTCACATTCATCGATTATTACCGAGACCTCTCATGACCACGACCAGCGCCGAACAGCTCGAAGCATTGTTGAAAGCCTTCGGTCAAGCGTTCAATTCCCACGACGCAGAGTCGCTCGTATCCATGATGACTGAGGATTGCGTGTTCCGCATGGCGATGGGCAGCGCGCCCGGTGGCAACGAAGTGACCGGTCGCGAGGCTGTGCGCGAGGCCTTTCTGCAAACGTTTGCAAACTTTCCCAACGCACGATGGATACCGCGTGCCCCCGACTTTGTGGTCGGCAACCGCGGCGTTTCAGAATGGACTTATCAAGCCACTCGCCAGTCGGATGGCGTTCGGTTTGACATGGCTGGGGTAGACATTTTCACTTTTCGTGACGGAAAGATTGCCATGAAAGATACATTCAGAAAAGAGCGACTTCAGACGTTCTGACGATGCCTGATACCAAAATCCGCAAGCTTATACAGTGAGTTGCCATCGTGAATATTTTCCTGCGTGGGGTGGTAGTTGGCTTGTTGCTTTCCATATCCGCGGCGCACGCGGATGGGTTGACCAATCCGTTTTCTCCGGTTGATTACACGGATTTTTCTCAGGCGGTCAGCGGGAACCCGGCGGCCACAACATTTAATGCTGGCACAGGCTGGCTGGGTCGAGCGCTTGGCATTCCCGCAGATTCCGGCGTGACGTTTGGCGGTATGTTGCTCGCTGATACCAACAACGTTTTTTCCGGTGGTGCCCAGCCCGGCGCCTGGAGTTCAAACAGCTCACTGGTTCTCAGCTTGAAGCTTGACGCTCAAAAACTCTGGGGCTGGCGTGGTGCATCGTTTGGTGTTCAGTACCTTCAGTTTTATGGCCAGAATACCAACGGTGAGGCAGGCAGTGTTCAGGGCTACAACGGGATTGTCGGCACCCTGCCTTTCCAGCGTAATGAGCTTTACCAGGCTTGGTATTTGCAGGAAATCATTCCCGACACCTTGCAAATCAGGCTGGGGAAAACGACGCCGACGCTGGATTTTAATAACGTGCTGCGCCCCCTGACGCTCAAGGACTCCGCAGAGAACATTCCTTCGGTCAGCGGTTTGCTCTACACGCCTGTTTTTGTGAATCCGACCTTGCTCGGCGCGCTGCCCGGCTACTACAACTCAGCAGTTGGCGCCACGGTTAATTTCACGCCAAACAAAGAGATGTACCTGAATGTGGGGGTCTACGACGGAAACATTGCAAATGGCGTGCAGACCGGCATGGCCGCACCCTCCTTCAATGGGTACTACTTCAATATTGCCGAGGCAGGCACAAACTGGTTGATCGGCGAAGGACGGCACCCCGGTCAGTTCGCCATTGGCGCCTGGTATCAGTCCGGACTGCTGACCGGACCGCCCAACGTGCAACAGAATGGCACCAGCGGACTGTATTTCTTTGGCACACAACGCGTCTGGTCAGGCGCGAAATATGGGGCAAATCCCGGCGCAGCTTCCTCTGATCAGTCAAGTGCCGACGCCTCGCCCGGTGGTCATCCTTCCGTGTCCGTATTTTACCAATACGGCATCAACAATGCCGATACCTTGCCTGTCAATCAATACGTGGGGGGCGGCGTGACGGCGTTTGGGCTGGTCGATGGACGGCCGAATGATTCGATCGGCGCAGGCGTGGCACTGTCCTGGCTGAATCCAAAAATATTTCAGCGACCGACAGAACTGATGTTCCAGGCCTATTACCAGGCGCAAGTTGCCAATGCAGTCTTCCTGCAACCCACGCTGTCCTATATTCCGACCCCCGGTGCTGCCCCTAACCTGGCCGGCGCGTGGGCGGGAACCCTCAGATTGACGGTGCTGTTCTAGTCATCAGCAAGTGAACGTGGCAACAAAGGAAGTCCCAGCAGAAGAATGAAAAAAAGGAAATCTCAGCGGAATGCTGAAACATGGACGCACGACTTTAATCACTTATTAGCAGGACAATTCAAGGGGCATATGACATGAAAGAAACAATTGCTACTGATAAAGGTTCTTCGAATGCAATGTTGGAGAAGAATGGACTGACCAGACGGGATTTTCTGGCCACCAGTGCGAGCGTTGCCGTCGGCATGACGATGGGAATCACGCCAGCCGAGGCGGCCGAGGCGACTGACAAACCCGCATCGGTAGCCGTGCCGGGCAGCGGCAAGCGGCCAAAGACAATGCTGGTCAAGAATGCAACGGTCATGGTGACAATGGACGGCACGCGACGCGAGATCAAGGATGGCGGCCTCTACATTGAGGATGGCATCATCAAGCAAGTCGGGCCCACCAGCAGTTTGCCCAGCACCGCTGAAGAAGTGCTAGACCTCAAGGGACACATACTTTTACCGGGGCTTGTGAACACGCACCACCACCTGTACCAGCACCTGACGCGTGTGGTGCCGGCCGCACAAGACGGCAACGTCTGGAATTGGCTTAAGGTGCTCTATCCGATGTGGGCCCGCATGACGCCGGGAGACGTCAATTTGGCCATTCAGGTTGGTCTCTCCGAACTTGCCCTGTCGGGGTGCACGACGGCCTTTGATCATCAGTATGTTTTCCCAAACGGTTGCACGATTGACGACGCCATTCATACCGCAGCGAATGTAGGCATGCGCTTTCATGCTTCGCGAGGGAGCATGTCGCTGGGTCAGTCCAAAGGTGGATTACCGCCAGATAGTTGCGTGGAAGAAGAACCCGCGATTCTCAAGGACTGCCAACGCGTCATTGAGAAATTCCACGACAGCAAGCCGGGCGCGATGACTCGGGTGGTATTGGCCCCTTGCTCGCCCTTCTCCGTGACGGACGACCTGATGATCGAGTCCGCCAAGATGGCTCGGCAATACCATGTCTCGCTCCATACGCACTTGGCCGAATCACTGGACGAAGAGCGTTTTACGCTAAGCAAGTACAAATTGCGTCCGGTCGCGTTGATGGAAAAATTTGGCTGGGTTGGCAATGACGTCTGGTTCGCGCACTCGGTTCACGTCAATGATTCGGAAATCGCGCTGTATGCGAAAACGGGTTGTGGCGTTGCGCACTGCCCTTGCTCGAATATGCGTCTGGCCTCAGGGATGGCACCGGTGAAAAAGTATCGCAATGCGGGTGTCAAGGTTGGACTCGGCGTTGACGGATCTTCCAGTAACGACGGTTCGCATATGCTGGGTGAAGCGCGTCAAGCCATGCTGTTGGCCAGGACGTTGTTGAGCCAAACTCCTGGCGGGCCTCCCGCAGAAAAATCCGAATGGCTGAGCGCGCGTGATGCGCTTGAAATGGCCACCATCGGTGGTGCCGCGGTCCTGGGCAGGAACGACATCGGTTCACTGGAAGTTGGAAAATGCGCCGATTTTTTTGCCGTTGACCTGAATAAAGTTGGCTTTGCGGGAGGCAGCATGATCGATCCTGTTGCATCAATTGTCTTCTGCGCCCCGGCGACAGTTGATTACACTGTAGTGAATGGTCGATATGTTGTTAAGGAAGGCCATATGACTACGCTGGATTTGCCCAAGGTCATCGCTGATTGCAACCGTGCCGCGGCCAACGTTGTGAATGGATGAACGATGTCCATTTCGGGGAGTTTGTAGCCCGGACATCTAACAAGAGGCTACAGGCCTATTCGGACTCCCCGGAATGCGACATTTAAGCAATGTCGCTTGAATGGGGAGTACCGACATGAAATTTGTGTTCAGCATTTCTGTTCTCGTCCGCGCACTCCTTTTGAGTGCGTTGTTCGCCTTGAGTACGCACGCCCAGGCGCAAACGGATCCGCTGCCATCCTGGAACGCGGGGCAGGCCAAGCAGGCGATCGTCAACTTCGTCCACGACACGACCGATCAGGCGAGCCCGAAATTTGTACCGCCGGCTGAGCGCGTTGCCACTTTTGATCAGGACGGGACGCTGTGGGTTGAGCAACCGGTATATGCACAGGTGAGGTACATACTTGACCGCGTTCCAGCGCTGGTCAAGGTTAAACCCGAGCTCGCCACAGTCGAACCGTTCAAGACGGTCTTGTCCGGCAACGGTGCTGCAATCGCAACGTTGACCACGCCAGACTTCGAGACACTCGCCATGGCGACATTGACCGGACTTTCGGTGGAACAATTCAGCGCGCAGGTCAAGGCCTGGCTTGCCACGTCCAGGGATCCTCGCTGGGACCAGCCTTATACGGCGCTCACCTACCTGCCGATGCAGGAGGTACTCGATTTCTTGCGCACCAGCGGCTACAAGACCTACATCGTCACCGGAGGCGGTCAGGACTTTGTGCGCGCCTATGCCCAAGCCGTCTACGGGATACCGCCTGAGCAAGTGGTCGGATCGGCTGTGGGCACCACGTTTGGCTATGACGAGGACGGTAAACCCTTGCTGACCAAGTCCCCCAAGTTGCTGCTTAACGATAACAACGCAGGCAAGCCCGAAGGCATTCACTTGATGATCGGGCAGCGTCCACGCATGGCCGTGGGCAACTCGATCGGAGACCGTCAGATGCTGGAATACACCAAAGCCGGCGATGGAGTGCGCTTGTCCATGCTTGTGCTGCATGACGATGCCAAACGGGAATACGCCTATGGACCGGCGCAAGGGTTGCCAGCTAGCAACGTTGGCACGTTCACCCAGGCACTTTATGAACAAGCTGACAAGCAGGGCTGGACCGTGATCAGTATGAAAAATGACTGGAAGAAAGTATTTGCATTCGACTGAAGCGCTGTCAGTCCGTCCGTGCGTACCAAGAGCGCACGCGCGACAGCGCGTACCATTTGGTGCGAATGGAATATGGTGTGAATGATTCCTGGCGTTACTTTTTACGGGGTGGCAGACCGGTGTGTTGCGTCAACAGTCGACCCGACTTGACGATCTTTCGTCCGGTTGATTCACTACTGTTTTTACGCCGACTGCTCGTGTAGCTGCCGTCTGTCTGCGGCTGATGAAAGGGGATCAGATGCTTTTCCCCGTTCCCGATCAGATCCGCGCGCCCCATCGCCTTAAGAGCCTCGCGTAGCAGGGGCCAGTTATTCGGATCGTGATAACGCAGAAATGCCTTATGCAGCCGACGACGACGATCGCCGCGAACAATATCAACGGTTTCGCTCACGCGTGTCACCCGCGCCAGCGGATTACGTCCCGAGTGATACATTGCTGTCGCAGTTGCCATCGGGCTCGGATAGAAGGTTTGCACCTGGTCAGCACGAAAGCCGTGACTCTTTAGCCACATTGCCAGACGCATCATGTCCTGGTCACTTGTTCCTGGGTGTGCGGCAATGAAATACGGCACCAAAAACTGCTTTTTACCTGCTTGCTCACTGTACTTATCAAACAGTCGCTTGAATTTATCGTAACTGCCCATACCAGGCTTCATCATCTTGGAGAGCGGTCCGAGCTCGGTGTGCTCGGGTGCTATTTTTAAATAGCCACCCACATGATGCGTGACAAGCTCACGGATATATTCCGGCGACTCTACCGCCAAGTCGTAACGCAAACCCGAACCAATTAGAATTTTTTTCACGCCTTTCAAGGCTCGAGCCCGTCGGTACATATGAATCAGCGCGCTGTGATCCGTATTCAGATTCTGGCAAATATCCGGGTACACGCAACTTGGCTTGCGACAGGCAGACTCAATTTCCGGACTTTTACAACCGATACGGTACATATTGGCAGTGGGACCGCCCAAATCCGAAATGACACCCGTAAAGCCGGGCACCTTATCGCGAATATCCTCTATTTCACGAATGACGGAATCTTCACTTCGGCTCTGGATGATGCGACCTTCGTGCTCGGTAATCGAACAAAACGTGCAACCACCAAAACAACCCCGCATGATGTTGACACTGAACCGAATCATTTCCCAAGCCGGGATCTTGGTCGCACCATCGTGACTGCCGTTCTCGTCCGCATAAGCAGGATGCGGGCTACGCGCATAGGGCAAATCAAACACCAGGTCCATCTCTGACGTGGTGAGGGGAATCGGCGGCGGATTGATCCAGACATCGCGTGCCGTACGTCCCGCACCGTGCGCCTGCACGATGGCCCGTGCATTACCAGGGTTCGTCTCCAAATGCAGAACACGGCTCGCATGCGCATACAAAACAGGATCTGTTTTCAACTGCTCATAGGAAGGCAGGCGGATCACGCTGCGGTCGCGAGGAGGAACCTTCAGCTTGCCCAACACGCGCGATGACGGATTCGGTGAAAAGACAAGCGGCGCTTCGCCCGCTGCTAAATGGCGTTGACCGGCGCCTTGTGTGTTGACTGCGTCAGCAACTGTGCGTGCCTCTGTATTGACTGCGTCAGCAACTGTGCGGGCCTCATCATTACGCGCACAACTTTGTCCTTGTTCAAGCGCCTGCTCGCTGATCATCAAGTAGGGGTTGACATGGGCTTCGACCCTGCCCGGTGCATCAACGCTGGTTGAGTTGATCTCCATCCAGCCCTCGGGCGTCTCGCGGCGCACAAAAGCAGTGCCTCGCACATCAGTGATTTGATGAATAGGCTCTTTAGCAGCCAGCCGATGCGCAATTTCGACCACCGCGCGTTCAGCGTTGCCATACAACAGCACGTCACACTTGCTATCGACCACCACCGAACGGCGAACCGTATCAGACCAATAGTCGTAATGGGCGATCCGTCGCAACGAGCCTTCTATCCCGCCTAATACAACTGGCACCCCTTTATAAGCCTCTTTACAGCGCTGGGTGTAAACAGTCGCGGCGTGATCGGGACGCCGGCCACCAACGTCACCCGGTGTGTACGCATCATCACTGCGAATTTTGCGATCTGCAGTGTAGCGATTGATCATCGAGTCCATGTTGCCAGCTGTCACGCCAAAAAAAAGATTGGGCTTGCCCAGGACTTTAAACGGCTCGGCGCTTTGCCAGTCAGGCTGCGCAATGATGCCAACCCGAAACCCTTGATTTTCAAGCATGCGCCCAATCACGGCCATACCAAAGCTCGGGTGGTCCACATACGCGTCACCCGTGACTATGATGATGTCACAACTGTCCCAGCCGAGCTGAGTCATTTCATCACGACTCATCGGCAAAAAAGGCGCCACGCCCAAACTCGCAGCCCAGAACTTGCGATAGCTGTTCAGAGGCTTGGCGTTGCGGGGGAAGAAGGAAACATCGGCGTGGGCAGTCATATCAACATAGGCAGTCATATTCGTTACGAGGCTGCTCCGTTGAGCTTGTCCTGAGTTTGGGTGTCGAAATCGCTGGCTTCGTGACGTTCATGAAGCTGCTCGGATGGCTCACCCGTCAAGCGGTTCACCATACGTCCCCGCTTCACGGCGGGTCGCTTAAAGATCAGATCGGCCCAGCGCTGAACATGTATATATTCTTCAACGTTGAGAAACTCTGACGCACCATATAACCAACCCTTGACGAGCCCGCCATACCAGGGGAATACCGCCATGTCGGCGATTGTGTATTCACCTCCAGCGAGATATTCGTTGTCAGACAACTGTCGGTTCAGGACATCAAGCTCGCGCTTGACTTCCATAGTGAAGCGGTCGATCGCGTATTCGATCTTGATGGGTGCATAGGCATAGAAGTGACCGAACCCCCCGCCCAAATAGGGAGCACTGCCCATCTGCCAGAAAAGCCAATTCAAAGTCTCTGTGCGGCCTGCC
>CAIJKV010000214.1 GCA_903821335.1 uncultured beta proteobacterium | reverse complement strand
GTCTCGAGTGGCGAGTTCTGGACCATGCAACGCCGCTTGAACGACTGTCTGCGGCAGCAGCGCATGCCTTACCCGATTTATGGTTCAGACGCCACGATTGCCTTGTCCATGTACATGGCCGCGATGGCCAATGGCGGCACGGTCCTGACGCCTGGACTCAAGCGCTAATTTGACTGCCCGGAGGGAATAATGACAATGAAAAAAATCACGCTTAGTCAGCTGTTGGCAGGACTGGTTGTCGGCTCAGTCTGTTGGACGGCTGTCGCCCAGACCGCCGACCCGCAAGTACAGGCTGTGCTCAAAAGCAGTTTCAGGGCTGAGGGCATCGCCAAGCTCGATCGCATCGAACAGGATGAAAACCAGGCGTTGTGCTCGGACGCGAAATTTCGTGACAGCCCCGCCGGACAGGCCAAACTGGTTGCCTTGCAGAACGCCAGTCTGGCAAAAATAAAGCCTCCTTCTGATGGCAAGTATCTGGGCGACTGGAAAGAGGGCGAGAAAATCGCCCAAAGTGGTCGCGGTGCCACCTGGTCTGACAGTGCCACGGCTGCGAACGGCGGCAGTTGCTACAACTGCCATCAGCTCGACAAAAAGGAAATCTCGTTTGGCAACATCGGGCCGTCGCTGACTGGCTATGGCAAGACACGCGGGACCGGACAGGAAATTCTCGTCTACACCTGGAATCGCGTCAATAACTCCAAGGCCTATAACGCCTGCAGCAACATGCCGCGGTTCGCGCATTTTGATCTGCTGACAGAACAGCAAATCAAGGACGTCATGGCGCTCTTGCTTGATCCAAAATCACCCGTAAACGAATAAACAACCGCTCGCTGGATCAAAATCATGGCAATGAACCGACGTGAATTTTTGCAGGTATTGGCCATTGCCTCGGCCGGCGGCATGGCGCTCAGGCCGGGATTGGGTGCCGCACAGGCCGCCGCGGACCAGTTCTACGACTTGCCGAAATTTGGCAATGTGCATTTGTTGCACTTCACGGACTGCCATGCGCAACTCAAGCCAATCTATTTTCGTGAGCCCAGCGTCAACCTTGGCTTTGGCTCACAATTTGGTCAGCCACCGCACCTTGTCGGCGAACACTTCCTCAAGCATTTTGGCATTCCTGCCGGGTCGCGCGACGCGCACGCCTTCACCTATCTGGACTTTGCGCAGGCCGCGCAGACCTTTGGAAAAGTCGGCGGCTTTGCCCACCTGTCGACACTGATCAAACGCATCAAAGCCGATCGACCGGATGCCGTGCTGCTCGACGGTGGTGACACCTGGCAGGGTTCAGGCACTGCGTTGTGGACCAACGGCCAGGACATGGTTGATGCCAGCCTGGCACTTGGTGTGGATGTGATGACCGCCCACTGGGAAATGACACTTGGGCAAGACCGTGTCAAGGAAATCGTCGAGAAGGATTTCAATGGCAAGGTTTCATTTCTGGCACAGAACATCAAGACCAATGATTTTGGCGACCCGGTGTTTGACGCCTATGTCATGCGTCAGATGAATGGCGTGCCCGTCGCGATCATTGGTCAGGCCTTTCCCTACACCCCGATTGCCAATCCGCGCTACATGATGCCCGACTGGACCTTTGGGATCGACGAAGAGAACATGCAGAAAACCGTCGATCAAGCGAGGGAAAAAGGTGCTCAGGTCGTCGTGGTGTTGTCACACAACGGCATGGACGTCGATCTGAAAATGGCCAGCCGGGTGCGTGGTATCGATGCGATCCTTGGTGGCCACACGCATGACGGCATGCCGGCGCCGACCCAGGTCGCGAACCCCGGTGGCGTCACGCTGGTGACCAATGCGGGTTCAAACAGCAAGTATCTGGGCGTGCTGGATTTTGATGTCAAACAAGGCAAGGTTTCAGATTTTCGCTACAAGCTGCTGCCCGTGTTCTCGGATTTGTTGCCTGCCGATCCGGTCATGAGCCAGCTCATTGACAAGGTCCGCGCACCTTATGAAAGCAAGCTCGCGGAAAAACTCGCTGTCACCGAAGGCCTGCTTTACCGTCGGGGAAATTTCAATGGCAGCTTCGATCAGTTGATTCTGGATGCGCTGATGCAGGTGAAAGACGCACAGATTGCGTTTTCTCCCGGATTCCGTTGGGGTACGTCCTTGCTGCCGGGCCAGGCAATCACCATGGAGCATCTGCTCGACCAGACCGCAATCACCTATCCCTACACGACCGTCACGGCGATGTCTGGCGAGATGATCAAGACCGTGCTGGAAGATGTCGCAGACAACCTGTTCAATCCTGACCCGTATTACCAGCAGGGCGGGGACATGGTGCGTGTCGGTGGCCTGGAGTATGCGATTGACCCGACCGCCACGGCCGGCCAGCGTATCTCGGACATGCGCCTGCATGGCAAGCCGATCGACGCCAGCGTCAATTACAAGGTGGCGGGCTGGGCCCCTGTTTCTGAAGAAGCCAAGAACGCCGGCGGCGAACCGGTCTGGGACCTGGTGGGCAACTACCTGCGTGACATCAAGACCGTCAAGGCCAAGTCCTTGAATTTGCCTGTGATCAAGGGGGCTGCAAATAATCCTGGCTTTACCGCATGATCTAATAGGGAAACGATTGCAGTGGCAATACTGCACTGACGACACTGCACTGACGACACTGCACTG
>CAIJKV010000213.1 GCA_903821335.1 uncultured beta proteobacterium | reverse complement strand
CGTACAGTCGTCGTCTGCAACCTTGGGCGTGATCATCGCGCTTGCTGCCCAGGGCCTGATTCCACTTGAAGCCGGCATCGCGCTGGTGTTTGGTGCCAACATTGGCACCACCATCACGGCCTTGCTCGCCACCATCGGCCAACCACGCGCGGCGTTGCATACCGCAATCGGACTGGTCAGTTTCAAGGTGCTCCTGGTGCTGATCTGGCTGCCACTGATGGGGCCTCTTGAACTGCTGACGCGAGCGGTCTCACCCAGCGTGCAAGGCCTGGCGCTGGCTGACCAACTGGCCTATGAGGTGCCTCGCCAGGTTGCCAATGTGCATATGATTCTGAACCTGACTACGGTACTGATTCTGTTGCCTTTCACCAATTTTCTGGCGGCACTTATCGTGCGCGTGGTGGGCCAGGGGCCTGAACAACCAACGGGTCAGGATATTGCGCCAGAGTTGAGTCAGGTGCTTTATGAATTGCCGCCGCTTGCCCTGGATGCCGCGCGTCGAGAGCTGTTGCTTCTGGGTGAGCAGGTCGGCGATCTGCTCGACGCTGCCGTGCCAGCGATCCTGGCAGACACGCGGGTGGCGATTGACAAACTTGAGGGGAGTGAACAACGCATCGATCGGCATCATGCCGCCCTCGCGGGTTTTCTCGAGAAATTGCTGGAACCAGGACAATCGCCCGACATCTGTCGCACGGCGATTGACCTGGTCGAAGCGGCCGATTACCTTGAATCGATGGGCGACCTGATCGACAGGGAAATGATCCCGCTGTACCAGCGCCATGCCCAACACAGCGCTGCGATGAGCCCCCAGGCTCGCGAAGGACTACGCGCCTTCGCCCAAGGCGTCAGCCAGGAATTGCGCAGGGCGCTGCAAGCGGTGGCCCAGGCCGATCAGGAATTAGCCCGATCAGTGCTGGAGTCCAAGGCACAGGTGCGCACGCTCGAGCGTGCAGCCATTGAACCCCAGGTCCAAGCCGGGCAAACCGACGCCCCGCAGTGGGTGTTACCCTCAGCACTGGAGCGCGAGCTCAGCGAGTCTCTTCGTCGTGCCTACAGCCTGGTTCGCAGGTTTGTTCGCGTCGGCACAGGCTTGCACGGATCCGATTCGAACTAAGCAACAAAGGAAAATATTTTGAAAAAACAGGTGCTCGCGGCCGCCCTTGGCCTGGTGGTGTCTATGTCTGGCAACGCAGCCACAGTCTTTGGCAGGATGGACTGCGGCCACTGGATCAAGGATGCACCGGTTCAGAAGGAACACAGCAAGGCATGGCTGCTGGGATACTTGAGCGGGATGAACGCAACCAATGACGAATACGCTAAGCCGCCGCCCAATCAGTTGGCCAAGATTACATCGGCAGAGCAAATTTTTCTATGGATGGACAACTATTGCACAAAAAAGCCGCTGAATACAGTTTCGCAAGGTGCGCATGAGTTGTTTGGTGAACTGATCAACAAGAGCGCGCGGTGACCCACCGTTCAGAGAGCCGCTTGTTCGACAGCCTTATTTCAATACACCCAGCAGATTGGAAAAGCTGTCCGTCCAGGCTTTGAAGTCCGCACGCGGGGTCAGCACCTCGCCGTCTTTCAGTTGTTGGGGCAAGCTGGCGAATCGCTCGGGTGACATGATGAGCACCCAGGTCGTGCTGCGGCAATAGGTGTCCTGTGGTCCTGGTTGCAATGCATACTTGAGCGCGACTTTGCCAAAGTGCTGTGCCGCGGCCGCCATCACCGGTAAGAGGTCCAGATAGTGGTTGGTGATATGCACCGCAAGGATCCCGTTGGGTGACAGGTGCCCAAGGTAGGTTTGCATGGCCTCGAGGGTCAGCAGATGGGTCGGAATCGAGTCACCCGAAAATGCGTCCATTGCCAGCAAATCAAAATTTTGTTTTGACTCCCGATCCAGCATGAGCCGGCCATCACCCAGTACCGTGGTGACGGTCGCCGGCGTATCGTTCAGGTAGGTGAACTCGCTGCGGGCGAGATCAACCACCTGGTCATTAATTTCGTAGATACGCAGTGCGTCGCCCTTGCGTCCATACGTTGCCAGCGTGCCGGCACCCAGCCCGACCATGCCGATCTTAAGCGGCTGATCTT
>CAIJKV010000212.1 GCA_903821335.1 uncultured beta proteobacterium | reverse complement strand
GGGCTTGCTGCGAGGCCGGCTGCGTCGTGGACAAAAAGACCGGCGCGCCCAGCGGCACGAACGAAGTGTCCACCGCGACGGATCGCTGCGCCATCAGCGCGATGCCAAATGCGCCTTTGGGCCCCTTTTCTGGATCAGTGATCACCTCTTCCCTGAAAAAAACCAGGGCGGGGTTGGCATTGAGCATTTCAGGAACGCGCTTGGGATAGCGTTTAGCCCATTCACGAATATTCTGCATCGAGGTCTGTGACAACTGCATCTCACCCTTGTCAGCCAGCCACTTCCCGATTGATACATAAGGATGGCCATTGTGATCGGCATAGGCCACGCGCAGGGTCTGACCCGCACCTGGGCCGTCCGTCAGCAGCACACGCCCCGATCCCTGGACTTGCAGGAAAAAATTGTCGACCGGGTCGCTCACCCAGACGATCACGGGTGTCTGGCGTCCGGAGGACTCGAACGCCGCGCGGCTGTCGTAGGGCACGACACGGTTGCCCTCGAGCTTGCCGCGCACACGCTTGCCGGCCAGCTCTGGATAGATCTTGCCCAAGTCGATCGTCAGCAAATCAGCAGGCACGGTGTACAGGGGCCACTGATAGATACCAGCCTGCTGGCGCGAACCACGCACCAGTGGCTCGTAATACCCGGTGACCGTGTTCGAGGCAGGCTTGCCGTCGGCAGTCTGCAGCCGCCAGGGCGCCAGCCAGGTTTGCAGGAAGCGGCGCACGGCCTCGGGGCTGCCGGCGTCAGGCGCGCGTGCAGCCTCTGCCGCGGCCGCACACACCGGTTGCCAGGCGCGGGGCGTTGAACGCGCCGGGTTCGCCAGGTTGCCTGAGGTCGGTCGCATCAGCCCGCTGCAATTGCGCACAAATGCGGTCCAGACATTACGTAGGTCGTCATTGTTCCAGCCGGGTAGTTCCGACCAGCCAGCGGCGACAAACCGACCGGCGAGCGCACGCGGGGGCGTATCAGGCAGCGCTGACAAAGCCGGCACGACCAGCGGGCCTTCGGGCGCGGCCAGACTGGCCTCAGGTGCTTTTTCCGGTGACGGCACGCGGGGGGTGGTCGAGCAGGCTGACAGTAATATCAGCACGCACATCACCGCAAAACGTAAATTCAATCGCATGGGATCGTCAGGTCCTAGTGCAGTGTGCGCGGCATGGCCAGCACAAACTCGGGAATATCCAGATCGAAAGGCACACCGTTTTCTCCGACGCAATGATAACTGCCGCGCATGGTGCCCACCGGTGTGGTCAGTGGACAGCCGCTTGTGTATTCAAAGGTTTCGCCCGGTGCAAGCAAGGGCTGCTGGCCCACGACGCCGAGCCCTCGCACCTCTTGTTGAGCCTGGTCACCGTCGGTGATGATCCAGTGGCGGCTGATCACCTGCACAGGATGCGCACCAATATTGGTAATACGCACGGTGTACGCAAACACAAATTGCTGTTTGGCCGGATTAGACTGCTCAGGCACGAAGGCGGGTTCGACCGCGACGGTTAAGGCGTAAGGTTTCACAGACATATCCATAAAAAAACCATTGTTTCACAGACATTCCGGGCGCGCGTCGCGTCGTACGCCCGGTGCGCCGTGCACACAGTGATTGCAAATCACTGCAATAATGACGCAAATCCTGACTCTGCGTTCGCACATCATGCCAGAAACCCTTGTTTTACCGACAGCCCGCATCGCACCCAGCATTTTATCGGCCGACTTCGCCCGGCTGGGCGAAGAGGTGCGCAATGTCGTCGCGGCAGGCGCGGACTGGATCCATTTTGATGTGATGGACAACCACTACGTGCCCAACCTGACGATCGGCCCGCTGGTCTGCGAGGCGATCCGACCGCACATCGACGTTCCAATCGATGTCCATCTGATGGTCGAGCCCGTCGATGCGCTGGTGCCGATGTTTGCCAAGGCCGGTGCCAACGTCATCACCTTTCATCCAGAAGCCTCGCGCCACGTGGATCGCACCCTGTCGCTGATCCGTGAGCACGGCTGCCAGGCTGGCCTGGTCTTTAATCCCGCCACCCCGCTTGACTGGATCATGCATGTCATGGACAAGCTCGACATCATCCTGTTGATGTCAGTCAACCCGGGCTTTGGCGGGCAGAGTTTTATTCCAGGTACGCTGGCCAAGCTGCGCCGGGCGCGCACCTTGATCAATCACCATCTGGAGTCGGGTGGTCAGCCGATCGCGCTAGAGGTCGACGGCGGTGTCAAGGTCGACAATATCCGCGAAATCCGCGCAGCGGGCGCGGACACGTTCGTGGCGGGCTCCGCTATTTTCGGCAAGCAGGACTATGCGGGTGTCATCCGCGAAATGCGGCAACAAATCGCACTCGCCGGACAACTGTCGGCCTGAGTTGATGTCTTCAAACACCGTCGCGCCACCATCCGTGCCTTACCGTGCCGTGCTGCTCGATCTCGACGGCACCCTGCTGGATACGATTCCGGATCTTGCCCATGCGGCCAACGCCATGCGCCTGGATCTGGGATTGCCTGCCTTGCCCGAGTCGCTGATTGCGACCTTCGTCGGCAAGGGTGTCGACAACCTGATTGTGCGCACGCTGGGCGCTGACCTGAATGCCGCACCGCTGCCACCAGAACTGATCGCACGCGGGCGCGAGTCCTTTTATCGTCACTACCATCTGGTCAATGGCTTGAAATCGGTTGTCTACGAGGGCGTCATGCCAGGGCTCAGGGCGCTGCACGAGATGGGCCTGAAGCTGGCCGTCGTCACCAACAAGCCGACCGAATTTACGCGGCCCCTGCTTGAGCGCACTGGTTTGACGGCGTTCATGCAGGCCATCGTCTGCGGCGACACACTGACCGAACGCAAACCCCACCCGGCACCCATGCTGCACGCCTGTGCGCTGCTACAAGTGCAACCGGAGCAAGCAGTCGCCATTGGCGACTCGATCAATGATGCCCTCTCGGCGCGCGCGGCAGGATGCGCCGTGCTGGCGGTTCCCTACGGGTACAACGAGGGGCAGAGTGTGCACACGCTGGACGTGGATGCTATAGTTGAAACCATTGAAGTCGCGGCACGCTGGATTGCGCAAGGTCGACAGGCCGGCTGACCACACCGCGACGGCACACCTGATGAGTAAAAAATGAATGCATTTTCCCGTATGCAAACTGTAGCTGGCGCCTGGTGGCGCTGGTGGCGGTTGTGTCTCGGGTAATGGTTCGTTCTATCCCGGCCGCAGGGTACTGACCCTGGAGCCACCCAGTGCAAACCAAGCCCGCCCATCCCATGGCCGGGCTTTTTTTTTTCAACGACCCCGGTCTGCCAACAGCGAGAACCGCGTAAACAGATGACTGAAATTGAATTCAAGGCACTGGCTGCCCTCGGCTATAACCGCATCCCACTGATCGCGGAAACCTACGCCGACCTTGACACGCCGCTGGCCATCTATATCAAGCTCGCCCATAGCGGCCCACAGGGCGGAAAGAATTCCTGCCTGCTGGAGTCTGTTGTCGGCGGCGAGCGCTTTGGCCGCTATTCGTTTATCGGGCTGCCTGCCCGCAATGTCATCCGCTCGCGCGGCACCATCACTGAACTGCTGCGTGACGACAAGGTTGTGGAAACCTATCAGGGTGATCCGCTGGATTTCATTTCGCAATATCAATTGCGCTTTAAGGTGGCACTGCGCCCTGGCATGCCGCGCTTTGCCGGCGGCCTGGCGGGCTATTTCGGTTACGACACCGTTCGCCACATCGAGCCCAAGCTGGGTCCGGCCACCAAGCCCTTCCCTCCGGGAATGGGTGATGGCACACCGGACATCCTCCTTTTACAGACCGACGAACTGGTGATTGTCGACAACCTGGCGGGTCGAATTTACCTGATGGTGTACGCCGACCCACTGGAGCCTGAAGCCTACACGCGCGCCCATCAGCGGCTCAAGGACTTGCGCGTGCGCCTGCGCAAACCGCTTGAGGTTCCCTATAGCCACGCCAGCGTGGCGACCAAGGAAGAGCGCAACTTTGCCAAGGCCGACTACCTGGCCGCAGTGCTGCGCGCCAAGGAATACATCGCGGCCGGTGACTTGATGCAGGTGCAAGTCGGCCAAGTCATCGCCAAGCCTTACAGCGATTCACCGCTTTCGCTGTATCGGGCGCTGCGGTCGCTCAATCCGTCGCCGTACATGTACTTCTGGAATTTTGGCGACTTCCAGGTCGTGGGTGCCTCGCCTGAAATTCTCGTGCGCCAGGAAGCACTGCCCGCGCCCGAGGGGACAATACCTGAAACGCGCATCACGATTCGCCCCCTGGCTGGCACGCGCAAGCGTGGCGCCACGCCGGACGAAGACGCGGCACTGGCCAAGGAACTGCTGGCCGACCCCAAGGAACGCGCAGAGCATGTCATGCTGATCGACCTTGCGCGCAACGATGTGGGTCGCGTGGCCAAGATCGGTTCGGTCGAGGTCACTGACACCATGGTGATCGAACGCTATTCGCACGTGATGCACCTCGTGTCCAACGTTGCCGGCACGGTCGAACCGGGCATGTGCAACATGGACGTGCTGCGCGCGGCATTTCCCGCCGGCACGCTGACTGGCGCCCCCAAGGTGCGCGCCATGCAGATGATCGATGAGCTTGAGCCGGTGCGACGCGGCATTTATGGCGGTGCGGCGGGCTACCTGAGCTACGGCGGCGAAATGGACGTCGCGATCGCGATCCGAACCGGCATCATCAAGGACGGCATGCTTTATGTGCAGGCCGCCGCCGGCATCGTGGCGGACTCGGACCCAGAGAAAGAATGGCTCGAAACTGAGGCCAAGGCGCGGGCCGTCCTGCGCGCAGCCGAACAAGTACAGAACGGCCTTGATGAACCCTTCTGAACCAAGCACGACAACCATGACGCCCCCCTTCCTGACCGCTGAAACGTTGCAGCGCTTGCGGGCCGGACGTCAATCAGGACTGATGACATGCTGCTAATGATCGACAACTACGACTCATTTACCTACAACCTGGTGCAGTACTTCGGCGAACTCGGCCAAGACGTCCGGGTGTTTCGCAACGACCAGATCACGCTCGAGCAGATCGATGCGCTCAGGCCCGATCACCTCTGCATTTCGCCCGGCCCTTGCTCGCCCGCCGAAGCCGGTATTTCAATCGACGTCATCAAGCGCTATGCCGGCAAGATTCCGATTCTGGGCGTTTGCCTGGGTCACCAGGCAATTGGTGCGGCCTTTGGCGGGCATGTCGTGCGCGCCAAGCAGATCATGCACGGCAAGACCTCAGCGGTCACTCACCTCGGCTCGGACGTGTTCAAGGGCATCCCGTCGCCCTTCACGGTCATCCGCTACCACTCGCTGGCGATTGAGCGGTCTTCGATTCCGGACTGCCTGTTGGTGACCGCGCAGACCGACGATGGTGAGATCATGGGCGTACGCCACCGGACCCTACCCGTTTACGGGGTACAGTTTCACCCCGAGTCAATTTTGAGCGAACACGGACACGCCTTGCTGAAAAATTTTCTTGAGCTGAACCAGGACATGAAGGAATGTCGATGACGATTTCTCCGATTGACGCGCTCAACCGCTGCATTGAACACCGTGAAATTTTTCATGACGAAATGCTGCACCTCATGCGCATGCTGATGCGCGGCGAGATGTCGCCGACAATCGCTTCTGCCCTGTTGATGGGACTGCGGGTAAAGAAAGAGACAATCGGCGAGATTACCGCTGCAGCCCAGGTGATGCGAGAATTCGCCACGCCAGTGCATGTGCCAAATCCCCAGGATCTGGTGGACATGTGCGGTACCGGGGGCGACGGCAGCAACACCTTCAACATTTCAACCACTGCCATGTTCGCCGCTGCCGCAGCGGGCGTACCGATTGCAAAACATGGCGGGCGCAGTGCCTCGTCATCCTCGGGCAGCGCAGACGTTCTCGAAGCGCTTGGCGCCAACCTGGCGCTGACACCCACCCAGGTGGCTGAGTGCATTGCCGACACCGGGATCGGATTCATGTTCGCCCAGGCACATCACGGCGCCATGAAATACATCGCACCGGTGCGCAAGGAACTTGGCGTGCGCAACATCTTCAACATCCTTGGGCCGCTGACCAACCCTGCGGGCGCGGCCAACCAACTCATGGGCGTGTTCCATCCGGACCTGGTTGGCATTCAGGTACGCGTACTACAATTGCTGGGGTCGCGTCACGTCCTGATCGTGCACGGCAAGGACGGGATGGATGAAGCATCACTCGGTGCGGGCACCATGGTCGGGGAGCTCAAGGATGGCGTCGTCAGCGAGTACGAAATACACCCCGAAGACTTCGGGCTGACGATGGTCTCGAATCGGGGTATCAAGGTATCGAGCAAGGAAGAGTCGCGCGATCGCGTTCTTGAAGCGCTCGGCAACACCCCTGGCACTGCGCGCGACATTGTCGCCTTCAATGCCGGATTGGCGATCTACGTGGGTCACTACGCCGCGACGATCGAAGAAGGCATCAAGATGGCGTTTGAGGCCATTGCCAGTGGTGCAGCCCGTGACAAGCTCGAAGCCTTTTGCGCTAAAACCAGGACCTACGCAGCATGACCGACATTCTGAAAAAAATCCTGGCTGTCAAAGCCGAAGAGGTCGCTGCTGCACGGCAGATGCGCAGTGAATCCGAATTATTGCGCGAAGCCAAACTGCGCCATGATGTGCGCGGCTTTGCCAAGGCCATCGAGGACAAGATCTCGGCCGGCCACGCAGGCGTGATTGCAGAGGTCAAGAAGGCCTCGCCGTCCAAAGGCGTGATAAGAGAAAACTTCAACCCTGCTGCGATTGCCGCTTCCTATGCCAAGCATGGCGCGGCATGCCTGTCAGTCCTGACTGACGTGCAGTTTTTCCAGGGGTCGCATGACTACCTGCGCCAGGCACGTGCGGCGTGCGCGTTACCGGTATTGCGCAAGGACTTCATGGTTGATCCGTACCAGATCATTTCCGCGCGTGCGATGGGTGCTGATTGCATCCTGCTGATTGTGGCCGCACTGAACCGCCAGCAGTTGCTCGACTTCGAAGCCTGCGCCTTTGAGCTTGGCATGGATGTCCTGGTCGAAGTTCATGATGAGCAAGAGCTCGATATTGCGCTTGAGATGCACTCACCACTGCTTGGCATCAACAACCGTAATCTGCGTACGTTCGAGACGTCGCTGCAAAACACACTGAAACTATTGCCCCGCATCCCGCCAGGCAAGCGTGTCATCACCGAAAGCGGCATTTATAGTCCCGAAGACGTCAAGCTGATGCGCCATCACGGTGTAGACCGCTTTCTGGTGGGCGAGGCCTTCATGCGCGCAGCCGAGCCTGGAGAAGAACTGGCCCGTTTGTTCGAATAATTGTGGTGCGCGACACCCAGACGCTGCCAGGTCCGGGATGGCTCGTGTCTGTCGTTTAACGCTTGCAGCTTGAAACGCCGACGAGTGTGTAGGCCGGGCAAAAACGAAAAATTCCGGTCAGCAGCGGCACGACACCGATCCAGCCCCAAACGCCAATCGTGCCTGACAGGGTCAGACCAATCAGTATCAAGCCAACAATAATGCGCAGCGCGCGATCCATAGTACCGACATTGATTTTCATGCTCGACTCCTGTTTGATAACAACGTGATAATTCAAGAAAGTTAAGTGGCGCAAAACAAGCCATGCAAAGTGTGCATGACACGAATCACGGCGGGATTGGCTAGTGTGTAGTAGACGTACTTGCCCTCGCGGCGTGTCGATACCAACCCTTCGTCGCGCAGCACACCCAATTGCTGGGACAAGGTGGGCTGGCGGATGCCGGTTGCCGCTTCGAGTTCGCTGACGTTGCGCTCGTGATCGATCAGGTGGCAAAGCAGCAACAGCCGATCTTCATTGGCCATCGACTTGAGCAAGCCGCAGGCCTCGCCCGCCGAGGCACGCAACTGCATGATGGCCAGATCCGGCAACTTGCCTTCCAGCATCGTTTGATTCGTCATTAAAAATTGTTCCGAAGGTCGCACACTCAGAATGAGGCGAATTCCATTAACATTGTTATTATACTTTCAAATAGTATATAAAACAATAAATTGAAGTGTTTTCAATGTTTTTGATTAACATGTCTCGTACACAACGCTGACCAGGTCAAGCATGTTTAAAGAAGCTGAGTCTGATCCAACACTGTCGCAGGCCGATTTCAAGGCGATCGAGGCCGACCTGCGGGTCCATCTGCTCAATGAACAGTACCGTCACCTCAACACCAAGGATCGCTCATTGCTGATCCTGGTCGCCGGAATCGACGGGGCTGGAAAGGGCGACACCGTCAACCTGCTCAATGAATGGATGGATCCACGCTACGTCCATACCATCGCATTCCCCCCGCCAACCAAAGAGGATCTTGCCTATCCTGCAGCCAGACGTTTCTGGCTGGGCCTTCCTCCAAAAGGTGAAACAGGCATCGTTTTCGGCTCGGGGTACACACCCTTGTTTGCACAGGCCGCTAAAAAGAAAATCGACGCCGATGTGCTTGAAAAGCAAATTCTGTTTGTGCGCAGATACGAAGCCAATTTGGTCGCCAACGGCGTACAGGTCATCAAGTTGTGGTTTCACCTTTCCCGTGAAGCGCAATTCAAACGCACCCAGGAGCAATTGGCTAATCCGTCAACTGCCTGGAAAGTCACCAAGATGGATTTACAGGCGCAAAAAAAATTCGCCGCAATCCGTCAGGCGGGAAAGATCGTGATCGAATCGACTGACGCCTCGCATGCGCCATGGGTAATCATTCCAAGTGCCGACACGGCACTGCGGACCGTGCGCAGCGTGCAGGCCATTCTGCAGGCGCTGATGCACCCTGTGGGTAAGGTTCCGCCATTTCATGACCCAGCGGCAGCACCTGCGTTGAAAAAGCAGGCCAACCCGCTTGAAAAACTGGACTACAAGGCCGTACTGAACAAAGCCGAATACGACACCCAGATTCTGCAATGGCAAAACCGCCTGGCAGAGGTCGTACGCAGTAAAAAATTCAAGAAAATGTCGCTAGCGGTCGTGTTCGAGGGTGCCGACGCCGCGGGCAAGGGCGGTGCCATCCGGCGTGTCACGCACGCGATCGATGCGCGGCAGTTCAACATCATGCCGGTCGCAGCACCCAGTACGACTGAACTCTCGCACCCCTATCTCTGGCGGTTCTGGCGCAATGTTCCGCGACACGGTCGCATCGCAATTTTTGATCGGTCGTGGTATGGCCGCGTATTGGTCGAACGTGTTGAAAAGCTGATCCCACGCGCCACATGGTCGCGCGCCTACGACGAAATCAATGACTTCGAGCAACAACTGACTGCGCAGGGCGTGATCGTGGTCAAGTTCTGGCTGGCCATCACGCCCGATGAGCAACTGCGTCGATTCCGCGAAAGAGAGCACTCCCCGTTCAAGCAATTCAAAATCACCGCAGAAGACTGGCGTAACCGCAAAAAATCAAAAGCCTACGCCGAGGCGGCAAAAGAAATGTTCGCGCATACCGACACGCCCCATGCGCCCTGGAACGTCCTGTCGGCCAACGACAAGAAACACGCCCGGGTCGAAGTCCTGAAACGCATCGTACTGGCCCTTGAACATGCGCCAGGCTGACTGCCCGTTGTGCCTGACTCCGGGTGGCACGCTGCTCTGGCAAAATGAACAGGTGCGCGTGATCGATGCCAATGACCTTGTCTACCCAGGCTTTACCAGAGTGGTCTGGCAGGAACACGTCGCCGAGATGACTGACCTGAGCCTTGAGCAGCAGCGCGCCCTGATGGAGATCGTGTTGCGGGTCGAGCGCGTACAGCGCACCAGCCTGCGGCCAGACAAAATCAACCTCGCCGCATTCGGCAACCAGGTCCCGCACCTGCACTGGCACATTATTGCGCGCTGGGCCGATGATGCACATTTCCCGCAACCGGTCTGGGCGACCCTGCCGCCAGCCACCCCGCAAGCGGGCGCGGCACACGAGGCGCGACGCGCCCAGACGCAACGGTCTATGCCGGACTATCACCGCGCACTGCGGGCTGAACTGGAACGCCCGCTGCAACGCTAAACTGTCCGTATCAAACAATAGAACAACAAGAATTTTGGAGACATTCATGAGATTTCGCGCGTTCGTTCTGCTACACGCCCTGCTGGGACTTGGCATGGGGCTCGCCTGTAACCTGTCGACAGCCCAGTCGTCCGGCAGCTATCCGAACCAGCCCATCACCATGGTCGTGCCGCAAGCGCCGGGCGGCACCAACGACATCGTCGCGCGACTGATTGCCATCGAACTGGCGCAAGACCTCAAGCAGTCAGTCATCGTCACGAACCGGCCAGGCGCGGGCGGCAACATTGGCACCGAACAGTTCAAACGCGCGACGCCGGATGGTTACACGGTCATGATGACGGTCAACAGCGCACAGGCCATCAATCCGTCGCTCTACAAGAAAGTCGGGTTTGATCCCGTCAACGATTTCAGCCCGATCACGACGATTGGAAGCGTGCCCAACGTGCTGCTGGTGAACCCAACCTTTCCGGCTAATAATCTTGACGAATTCATCGCGCTGATCAAGGCCAATCCTGGCAAATATCAATATGCGTCAGCCGGAAACGGCACGCTGAATCATCTGCTGGGTGCCATGCTCGACAAGAAGGCTGGCCTGAAAATGGAACACATTCCCTACAAGGGTGTCGGGCCCGCCATGGTCGACGTGCTAGGCGGACAGGTGCCGATTGTCTTTGCAAGCCTGCCATCATCACTTTCAAACATCCGCAATGGCAAGCTGCGCGCGCTTGGTGTGAGCACCGAAAAACGTTCGCCTGCCTTGCCAGACGTGCCTGCCATCAACGAGAAAATACCAGGCTTCAGCGGAGACCTCTGGATCGCGCTGTTTGGCGTGGCCGGCACGCCGACCGCAGTCATCGACACGCTCTATCAGGCCACCGCCCGTGTGATGCAAAACCCCGCTGTCCAACAGAAACTGGCAGACCAGGGGGTAGAGCTGGCGTTCGACACCCCGGCCCAACTCAAGGCGCGTCTAGACAAAGACATCATCAAATGGCGCGACATCGTACAAGCGTCTGGCGCCCAGGTTGACTGACTGGTTCAGCATCCACGACTGCACCCGTCGCTTCAATCCTCTCACCCGGAACCCGACCTGACATGACCTCTGCAACACCCTTTAGCTGGCGCTCGATGCTGTTTGTTCCCGCAAGCAGCGACCGTTTCCTTGAAAGCGCCTTGCGGCGTCCGACCGACGCCATTCAACTTGACCTGGAAGACAGCGTGGCGCCCGACCTGAAAGTGGCCGCACGCGCCCGTGTTGGCGCACTCGCCGACCGCGCGGCCGACGCCGGCTACGACGTGATTGTGCGCCTGAACCGCCCATGGCGAATGATGGTGCGCGACATTGAGGCCAGTGTGCGTCAGTCCGTCAAGGCGCTGACACTGCCAAAAGTTCCGGATGGCTCGTTCATCCGGGCAGTGTCTGAAATACTGGACGAGTGCGAACTCGAAGCCGGTCTGCCCGCGGGGCACACCAAATTGATCGCGATGATCGAGGACGCGCAGGGCCTGCACAACATGGACGGTATCGCGCAAGCGCACCCCAGGGTATGCGCGATGATTATTGGTGCCGAGGACCTGGCGGTTTCCTTGCGCATGGCGGTTGATGCGGATGGACTGTACGTCCCCAACATCATGGCGGTCGCTGCGTGTCGCCGCGCCGGTATCGCTCCGATAGGCTTTGTCGGGTCAGTCGCCGATTTTGCCGATCAGGAAAAGTTCCGCGAAACAGTGCAACGCGCCGCGCGACTGGGCTTTGAAGGTACGTTCTGCATACACCCGTCACAAGTTGAGGCCGCCAACGAGGCGTTCAGTCCTGCGCCGGTAAGCGTCACGCGCGCACGCGCGCTGCTTGCCACCTTTGAGGCCGAGTGCAAGGCCGGACGCGCAGCCTGCACGTTTGAAGGCCGGATGGTTGACGCCCCGGTGGCCATGCAGGCGCGCTTGATTCTTGAACGTGCCGAGGCTCTCGCGGCGATGCTTGCCCGGCGCGTTGCCGCCAAAGCCTGATTGACTCGTGCCGGGAAAGGGCATGCCACAATGTCGGCATGCCCAACAATATCCTGACCAATCCAAACCTGCGCGACCACCTGTTAGCACTACCCTCGGAATGGCAACAGACCCTCGCCGAT
>CAIJKV010000211.1 GCA_903821335.1 uncultured beta proteobacterium | reverse complement strand
GACTGAAATCCTGGTTGACCAGCTCGGGTTGACGCAATATGCCTGATTCTGTGCAGCCCACACCGAACCCCACGCCGATGCCGTCAGCCACGTCAACGCCAACACCAGCGACCACGCCCACGCCAACACCAACGCCCACGCCAACGTCAACGTCAACGGCAACGTCAACGTCAACGCCAACGTCAACGTCAACGCCAACGCCCACGCCCACGCCCACGCCCAAGACAATGTCATCACCAACGCCAACGCTGCCCCTGAAAGGACTTCGGGTGTTGGACCTGTCGTATGTGTTTGCGGTGCCCTATATGGCTGGATTGCTGAGCGATCTCGGTGCTGAGGTCATCAAGATCGAGGCCCCGCATCGTCTGGACCAGACGCGAGGGCGCTCGTTCGGGCCATATCTGGATAACGACCCCGCGCAAGATCCCTGGAACCGTTCGGGCATCTTTTATGTACTGAACCGAGGCAAGAAATCGTTCGTGCTGGACTTGGGCCAACCGGAAGGGCGCGAGGTTTTTCTGCAGTTGGTCAGCAAGAGCGACATCGTTCTTGAAAACTACACCCCCCGTGTCATGCGCAAATGGGGGTTGCAGTACGACGAGCTGAAAAAAGTCAGGCCCTCACTCATCATGCTTTCCAATACCGGCTACGGCGCTACCGGCCCGTGGTCGGCGTTTCCCAGCCAGGGCACGACACTGGAAGCGACGATGGGGATCACCTTTTATACCGGCTACCCGGACGACAAACCGTGGAAGGTTGGTCAGTCCTATCCCGACTTTATCGCCCTGTGGGCCGGTTTGACCGCACTCTATGCGGCCATTGAGCATCGGCGCAAGACCGGTGCGGGGCAGTGGATCGATGTGGGCATGTATCAACTGGGTGCCGCCATGATCCCAGAGCCTCTGCTTCAACAGCAGCTCGATGGCAGCGACACCACGCGCATCGGCAATGAGCACCCAGAGCATGTGCCCAGCAATCTTTATCGTGCGTCAGGCGATGACCAGTGGATTGCCATCACGGTCGAGACCGACACACAGTGGGCCACGCTTGCCGCGTTGATGGGTCAGCCCGAGCTGGCCGAGGACGCCAGGTTTGCCAGCGCAGCGGCCCGCCGGACGCATCGCGATCTGGTCAACGAACTGGTGTCGGACTGGACGGCGCGCCACCCCGTGCGGCCCTTGATGGAATTGTTGCAGTTTCGGGGTATTGCGAGTGGCCCGGTTTTTAACAGCCGCGACTTGCTTGTGAACGAACATCTGCAACAGCGCGGTTTTTATGAAAAAGTCACGCACCCCGAACCCGTCGGTGAACGACGGATTATCGGACGACCCTACAAGTTGCGCTTTCGGGACGCCCATATCAAAGGGCCTGCACCGCGCTTTGGTGACGGCAACCTGCACGTGTTGCGTGATTTGCTCGGGCTGGATGAAGAAAAAATCGCGCACTTGTTCGAGACAAAAGTGGTGAGTGACGTGCCGACCAACCCCGGGCTGTCTGGCAGGATGGACACCGAGACCATGCTCAAGCTGCGCACGCTGGTTGCCGTGGATCCGGACTACAAGACTGTGATGAAAAAGTAGTCCTGTTTGGGCTCAACAACGTTGTATAACCTGGTGCCAGTGACATCACGATCTCAGGAAAATGGCCAGTATTTCCGGATTTCACCCAGAAATTGCCATTTCAAGAAGAAAAAGCCAAGATTTTGGCGTCAAAAACTTGTCATGTCCGTGTTGTTAGCGGCGGTCAGAAAGCGTGTAAAAATGGCGATTAAGCGCGGGTCTAAGTGGCCAGGCACCTGACGTAATCGCGAACGTCGGACGGCCAAGCTTCGGTCTGTTGGCGGAACTTTGCCGCGTCGTTCGCAAACAGCGCCCGCGAGGCCTCTTCAAACCCAGCCATATCACCGGCCATGGTTGACATGAAGTGGTAAGCACATTCATTCGCCCGCCGTTGCCGGTCTCGGTCCACGTTGGCACGGCGTACCTCATCAACCAGTTTGCGCAAAGTCACCGACGCACCGCCTGGCTGTGCAGCCAACCAATCCCAGTGACGGGGCAGCAGCGTGACTTCTCGCGCGACAACCCCAAGCTTTGGCCGACCACGGCCACGTGGCTCACCAGATTCCTCGGAATTGATCAGTGCCGATTCGCTTGCTTGAAGCTGGCACCTCTCCGGAGGTAGACGTGCGAGCATCTCGGCATCGCTTCCTCGAATGTCGATATCGACAACTTGACCTGTCTGGTCACAGAAGGTCAGCAGCGGACTGAGTACGTCGGACGCCAGCGCGTGTTTCACAGCCAATGCATTGACCATCAAGCTGCCAGAGGCGATTCGCTTGTGGCGGTTAAAGCTAGTGTAGGAAGGAGTAGCGGTATCAATCACGGTGAGATCGGTCTTGAATTGGATGGCCAAATAATACCCGGGTTAATTTACTGTGTCAATAATACCCGGGTAAAAAGTGACCATCATGCTTCTGTTGCTGGCGTATCGGTACTACCAATTCGGTTGGCGCCCACCGGTGGATGCCGCTTCACTCGTTAGCCTGTGTGCCAGGGCACTTCCGGCAGCACCACAGTTTGTGTATTTCTATAGAAATAATGTTATATTGTTATTTCTTTAGAAAATCGATCGTATGGCTGCTTTAGTCGAAAAACCCTCCAGTCAATCTGACGCGTCCTCCATCTTGAGTAAAGCCGTGGCGCGCGCGGCTGATCGTTTGGCCATCTCGCACGCATTGCT
>CAIJKV010000210.1 GCA_903821335.1 uncultured beta proteobacterium | reverse complement strand
GAACGACTGTCTGCGGCAGCAGCGCATGCCTTACCCGATTTATGGTTCAGACGCCACGATTGCCTTGTCCATGTACATGGCCGCGATGGCCAATGGCGGCACGATCCTGACGCCTGGACTCAAGCGTTAATTTGACTGCCCAGAGGGAATAAGACAATGAAAAAAATCATGCTCAGTCAGCTGTTGGCAGGACTGGTTGTCGGCTCAGCCTGTTTGACGGCTGTCGCCCAGACCGCCGACCCGCAAGTACAGGCCGTGCTTAAAAGCAGTTTCAGGGCTGAGGGCATCGCCAAGCTCGATCGCATCGAACAGGATGAAAACCAGGCATTGTGCTCGGACGCGAAATTTCGTGACAGCCCCGCTGGACAGGCCAAACTGGTTGCCTTGCAGAACGCCAGTCTGGCAAAGGTCAAGCAGCCGTCTGACGGCAAGTATCTGGGCGACTGGAAAGAGGGCGAGAAAATCGCTCAAAGCGGTCGCGGTGCCACCTGGTCTGACAGTGCGACGGCTGCGAACGGCGGCAGTTGCTACAACTGCCATCAGCTCGACAAAAAGGAAATCTCGTTTGGCAACATCGGGCCGTCGCTGACTGGCTATGGCAAGACACGCGGCACCGGACAGGAAATTCTCGTCTACACCTGGAATCGCATCAATAACTCCAAGGCCTATAACGCTTGCAGCAACATGCCGCGGTTCGCACATTTTGAGCTGCTGACTGAAAAGCAAATCAAGGACGTCATGGCACTCTTGCTTGATCCAAAATCACCCGTAAACGAATAAACAACCGCTCGCTGGATCAAAACCATGGCAATGAACCGACGTGAATTTTTGCAGGTGCTGGCGATTGCCAGCGCGGGGGGCATGGCGCTCAGGCCAGGATTGGGTGCCGCCCAGGCCGCTGCGGATCAGTTCTACGACCTGCCCAGATTTGGCAATGTGCATTTGCTGCACTTCACGGACTGCCATGCGCAACTCAAGCCGATCTATTTTCGTGAGCCCAGCGTCAACCTTGGCTTTGGCGCACAATTTGGTCAGCCACCACACTTGGTCGGCGAACACTTCCTCAAGCATTTTGGCATTCCTGCCGGGTCGCGCGACGCGCACGCCTTCACCTATCTGGACTTTGCGCAGGCCGCGCAGACCTTTGGAAAAGTCGGTGGCTTTGCACACCTGTCGACACTGATCCAACGCATCAAGGCCGATCGGCCAGACGCCGTGCTGCTCGACGGGGGTGACACCTGGCAGGGCTCAGGCACCGCGCTGTGGACCAATGGCCAGGACATGGTCGACGCCAGCCTGGCACTTGGTGTGGATGTAATGACCGCCCACTGGGAAATGACACTTGGGCAAGAGCGTGTCAAGGAAATCGTCGAGAAGGATTTCAACGGCAAGGTTGCGTTTCTGGCCCAGAACATCAAGACCAATGATTTTGGCGACCCGGTGTTTGACGCCTATGTCATGCGTCAGATGAATGGCGTGCCAGTCGCAATCATTGGCCAGGCCTTTCCCTACACACCGATTGCCAATCCGCGCTACATGATGCCCGACTGGACCTTCGGGATCGACGAAGAGAACATGCAGAAAACCGTCGACCAAGCCAGGGAAAAAGGTGCCCAGGTCGTCGTGGTGTTGTCACACAACGGCATGGACGTCGATCTGAAAATGGCCAGTCGGGTGCGTGGCATCGATGCGATCCTTGGCGGGCACACGCATGACGGTATGCCGGCGCCGACCCAGGTCGCGAACCCCGGTGGCGTCACGCTGGTGACCAATGCGGGTTCCAACAGCAAATATCTGGGCGTGCTGGATTTTGATGTCAAGCAAGGCAAGGTTTCAGATTTCCGCTACAAGCTGCTGCCCGTTTTCTCGGATTTGTTGCCTGCCGATCCGGTCATGAACCAGCTCATTGACAAGGTCCGCGCGCCCTATGAAGGCAAGCTCGCGGAAAAACTCGCTGTCACCGAGGGCCTGCTTTACCGTCGGGGGAACTTCAATGGCAGCTTCGATCAGTTGATCCTGGATGCGCTGATGCAGGTCAAAGACGCACAGATCGCGTTTTCTCCCGGGTTCCGTTGGGGCACGTCTTTGTTGCCGGGCCAGGCGATCACCATGGAGCATCTGCTCGACCAGACCGCGATCACCTATCCCTACACGACCGTCACGGCGATGTCTGGCGAGATGATCAAGACCGTGCTGGAGGACGTCGCAGACAACCTGTTCAATCCTGATCCGTATTACCAGCAGGGCGGGGACATGGTGCGCGTCGGTGGTCTGGAATATGCGATCGACCCGACCGCCACGGCCGGCCAGCGTATCTCGGACATGCGCCTGAATGGCAAGCCGATCGACGCCAGCGTCAATTACAAGGTCGCGGGCTGGGCCCCTGTCTCTGAAGAAGCCAAAAACGCCGGCGGCGAACCTGTCTGGGACCTGGTGGGCAACTACCTTCGTGACATCAAGACCGTCAAGGCCAAGTCCTTGAATTTGCCTGCGATCAAGGGGGCTGCAAATAATCCTGGCTTTACCGCATGATCTAATAGGGAAGCGATTGCAGTGTCAACCTTGCAGTGGCAAGACTGCAGTCAGACAACGACAGACAAACCGGGATCACCATTGAAAATGTTCAAACAACTTATGTCAGTGCTTGGCCTGGCGTTTTGCCTGTTGGTGTCGGGCTCAGTCCTTGCCCAGACCAAGGTTGTCTATCATATTGACAATGCAGAGGTCCAGGGACTCAAGGGGCTCAGGAATATTCGCAACCATCTGGATGTGGCACCCGACACCCACATCATCGTGGTGATGCACGCCGACGGCATCGACCTCATGCTCGAGGGCGCGAAAAATGCAAAGGCCGATGTTGAATATGCGCCACTGATTGCGGCCTTGAAGTCTCGTAATGTGCAATTTGAAATTTGCGAAATCACAATGAAAACGCGCAACCTTTCCAAGGACGCCTTTTTGATGGACGCTGATTTCACCCCCTCGGGTGTTGTGCGAATCGCTGACCTGCAGTTCAAAGATCATTTCGCTTACATCAAGCCCTGACGTTCGCATGAGAACTTGGTTTCAAACGCTGCTTGGGCTGTTTGGTTGCATATCGTTTGCGTTGTTTTCGATCAGTGCGGGTGCCCAACCCGCTGTGGTGCCAGTTCAGGTGGCGCCCAATACCTACTACGTTCAGGGCCTGTCCGAAATCGGCTCACCGGCCAATGAGAACTTCATTTCCAACGCGGGGTTCGTGATTGCGCCCCAAGGGGTGGTGGTCATCGACGCACTGGGTTCGCCTGGCTTGTCGCGCAAGTTCATTGCGGAAATTCAGAAAATCACCAGCAAACCCATTACCTACGTGATCCTGACGCACTATCACGCCGAT
>CAIJKV010000209.1 GCA_903821335.1 uncultured beta proteobacterium | reverse complement strand
GCCTGTGACCAGCAACGTGGTGTTCAGGAAGTAGCGGGCAAAGGGGGCGGCATCCCAGGCCGCCGCAAAATTGCTCAGCGTGAGTGGCGCGTCCAGCACCAGGCGGGTCGCAAATTCCGAAGGGTGAACCGCGGCCCAGAGCGCATACAGGAAAGGCAGGATCCAGACCAGCGCCAGCAGCCAGGCAGCCAGCGTTGAAAGCCAGCCAGCGTCGGCACGCATGGGGGTCTGGGCACGGCTCATCTGAGGCTGCTCATCGGAGGTGGCTGATCGGAGGTGGCTCATCGGTAATGGGTCCTGCGGTCGAGTACGAAGAACTGAACCAGCCCGACCACAGCCAGGATCGCCAGCAACACCACCGTCAGCGCTGAGGCGTAGCCCTGGTCCCAGAACTTGAAACCGACCTCATAGAGGTAAAACAGCAGCAACGATGAGGCATTGTCCGGCCCACCCTTGGTCATGACAAAAATATGGTCCACCATTCTGAAGGCATTGATGGCGGCATTGACGAGGACGAAAATCGTCGTGGGCATCAACAACGGCCACTGAATGCGACGGAAGAAGTACCAGCTGCTGGCGCCTTCAATCTGCGCCGCTTCCTTGTAAGTGGGGCTCAGCGTCTGCAAGGCGGCCAGGTAGAAAATCATGAAAAACCCGGCCTCTTTCCAGATTGCCACGATGATCACCGCGCCCAGAGCCAACTGCGGATCACCCAGCCAGTTCTGCCCGCGCAGACCGATTGCCTGCAAGATCTGGTTGATCAACCCGTACCCTGGCGTATAGAAGAAAATCCAGATGTTGGCCACCGCGATCATCGGCAGCACGGTCGGCAGGAAAAAGGACAACCGCAGGAACTGTCGTCCGCGAATTTTTTCGTTGACCCATAACGCCATTGAAATCGAGATCACAATCGAAGCGGGAATCGTGGCGAGCGCAAACCACAGGTTATTGCGCAGCGAACGCCAGAAATTCGGGTCCTCGATCATGACCTGATAGTTTTCAAGTCCGACAAACACCGCCGCACGCCCCGCCCGCGGCGTTGACAGCAAACTGTCGAGCAGTGTCGCGACGGCAGGGTAATGCGTAAAGCCCACCAGGAATACAAAGGCAGGCAACAACAACAGATAGGCGTGGATATGTCGGCTGGTGATGTTCATCAAGAGTGTGCTGCCACGCGCATGGCAGCACAACCATCAAACAGAAACTATCTACTTGTACGAACGCAGTAAGCGTGTCGCCTCGGCCTGGGCATCCTTCATGGCCTGCTCAGGGGTCTTGGCACCCGTCAGCGCGGCTTGCAGGCCATCATTCAAGGCCTTGGTCACACGCTGGTTGTCGTGGGTCGACAATTCAGCGACGGCAAACGGCAACTGGTCGCGCGCCACAAGCGCTGGCGGAAAGTCTTGCGCGTATTTCTTGAGCACTGGCGTGTCATACGCCGCAGGCGATACCGCCACGTAACCGGTGTCAATACTCCACTGGGCGGCACGCGCGGGCTGTGTCAGCCATTTGGCGAACTTGTAGGCACCCTCCTGCTCGGCCGAGGTGGTCTTTTTGAAGATAAAGAAGTTACCGCCGCCCGTGGGCGAACCCCGTCGCTTGCCCTCGGGCAACATGGCCACGCCAAAGTCAAATTTCGCATTGCTGCGGATGTTGGTCAGGTTGCCGGTGGTCGTCCAGATCATGGCAACTTTCTTTTCCATGAAATCGCGCGGCGTGGTACCCCACTCCACCACGCCTGGTGGATGGATGCCGTACTTTTTCGACAGATCAACCCAGTAGGCCAACGCACCGACCGAACCAGGATCGTCATACTTGACCTGATTGCCTTCGGCATTCGCGAGTATGGCGTTGTTCTGGGTGCTGAAACCCTGGAACAACCAGTATGGAAAACCGCTCGAAGGCACCTGAATGCCCCACTGCGTGACGTTGCCAGCCGCATCTTTTTTGGTCAACTTCTGACCCATGCTGATGGTGTCTTCCCAGTTCTGTGGCGGCTTGTTCGGATCAAGTCCGGCCTCTTTAAAGAGGTCCTTGTTCCAGTACAGTACGACCGTCGAGCGCTGGAACGGCACACCCCAGGTCTTATTGCCAAACTGACCATTGAGCATAAATGCCGGGAAGAAACTCTTCATCCACGCGCGGTCTTCCTCGGTCTTGACAAAGTTGTCGATCGGCAAGATCGCGTCTTCATCGGCAAGCGTGAAGGTATCGGTCGACAACAGAATTGCGGCGGCAGGCGGCTTGCCCGACTTGTGCGCGGTCAACACCTTGACGATGGTTTCCTGATACGTACCCGAATACACCGGCATGACGTTGTAGTCAGGATTTTCTTTGTTGAAGTCGGCTGCGTACTGGTCGATCGTCTTGGTGATCGGCCCCCCCACTGCCACCGGAAAGTAGAAGGAAATATCGGTCTTGGCAAACGCTGCAGTGCTCAGGCAAAGGCCCGCGCAAGCAGCGGCAACGGCGGTCAACAAGTGTCTCATTTGTGGTTTCCTAAGGGTTAATCAAAGCCAGCGAAATATAGTTAGCTAAGCCAATCAAGTGCATGCAATCCGTTTCATGAAATTCGTAAACCATTGGCGTCAAACCAGTGCAGGGACGCGTCATCCCAACCCAACCCGATCACGGTTTGCAATGCCATCACCTGCTTGCCCTGGGCACGCACTGCGATCAACTGGTCACCCGCCCGAACGTGCAAAAGCACATCCGCACCGGTAAATTCAGTCTTGATGACCGGCAACTTGTGCGGGCCAGTCAGCGTGATGTCTTCGGGGCGCAATCCAACCTGTACGGCACCGGCCGGAGGGCTCAGCATGATATCGGTGCCCGCGATACGCGCACCCTCCATCCTGAGCATGTTCATCCGTGAGCTACCAATAAACTGCGCCACGAACAGTGAGCGCGGCTTCTGGTAAATATCAAACGGCGTGGCCACCTGTTCAATCCGTCCGTCCTTGAGCAACACAACCTGATCGGCCATGCTCATGGCCTCGGTCTGGTCATGCGTGACATAGACCACCGACAAGCCAAGTTCTTGTTGCAAGGCACGTAATTCATGGCGCATTTCCTGCCGCAACTGGGCGTCCAGGTTCGACAGTGGCTCGTCCATCAGACACAGCCTGGCATCCGCCACCAACGCGCGCGCCAACGCCACACGCTGCTGCTGGCCGCCAGAAAGCTGGCCGGGTTTGCGCGCGCCCAATTTGGAAAGGCTCAACAACGCCAGCGCACGGTCAAGCCGACTCTTGATTTCGGCCGAACCCATGCCTCGGACCCTCAAGCCAAACACAACATTTTCAGCAACGGACAAGTGAGGAAACAAGGCATAGTTCTGGAATACCATCGACACCCCGCGGCGCGATGGTGTTTCGTTGGTCACATCGCGACCGAAGATCGCAATCCGTCCGGACGAGGGGGTCTCGAGACCCGCAATCAGCCGCAACGTGGTGGTTTTCCCACACCCCGAGGGGCCGAGCAACACTGAGAATTGCCCCGCGCGCAGGGTCAGGTCAACTGGATGCAACGCAGTGGTGGCTTCCCAAGTCTTACTGACATGCTCAAACGTGACAGCGGTCATGTTGGCAAATGATTTTTAGGTGGTGAGAGCATCATTCAATCTTAGCCCGAACAATATGTCAAAGACATGACACACGCCACACTCATGCTGCAACGCAGCAGCGTCCCAGCCGCACCCCAGCATCAACCCAGGCCAGAGATGCTCATCGCTCCTGCATGATAAATTGACTCCCTCCATCACCGCAGAACCTCTTTATTTAATGAAAGCATCCGCACTGTTCGTCCGTATCTGGGATCTGCCAACCCGTCTGTTTCACTGGGCACTGGTCGCGGCCGTCACGGGTGCCATCGTGACGGCCAAGCTTGAGGGTCGCTGGATGGAATGGCATGTGCGCCTGGGCATCACGGCGCTGGCGCTGGTTGTCTTTCGGCTGCTCTGGGGTCTGGTTGGCCCGCGCTACGCCCGGTTTAGCCAGTTCGTACAATCGCCGGTAAGGGTGTTGCAAACACTGCGGGCATCCCGTCAGTCGACGCACACGCACGCTGGCCACAACCCGCTTGGGGCATGGTCAGTCATTGCGATGCTGTTGATCCTGTTGATCCAGGGTGCAACAGGTCTCTTTTCCAATGATGACATCGCGATACAAGGCCCGCTTGTGCAGTTTGTCAGCGGTGCAAGCTCTTCATTGTTGACCAAACTGCACAAGCTCAATGAAAAGTTTGTCTTCGCGATCATCGGCCTGCATCTGATTGCGATCATGGTGTACGCCCTCAAGGGGCACAACTTGGTAAAACCCATGTTGACCGGGGATGTGCCCACTACGGCGCTCGCCCCCCAGACGCCCGCGGCACGCGATGACTTCAGCGTGCGGCTTGCGGCGCTGTTGCTGGCCTTGGCGTTATCGGCCGGCGCGTGGTGGCTGATGCAACTGGCCGCCAACGCCCCAAGCTTCAACTGATACCCAAGCGCGATTCGTCAGGGGGCATCACCCCCTGGACGCACTGACGATTATTTTTTGACTTGGAATTTGTCGTGGCAACCCTTGCACGCGCTACCAACATCGCCCGATGCCGCACGCAGTTTATCCAGGTCACCGGCATCAGCCGCTGCGACCAGCTGGGTCATCGCGGTTGAAAACTTATCCTGTGCAGCCTTGAAACCCGCCGCGTCGGTCCAGACGTCAGGCTTGGCATTGCTGTCCTTCTGGGTACCGGTGCCAAATGCAGCCCACGGCAACGCCGCAATGGTCTGCAGCACCGCGACGTTTGCCTTGATCGCGGCTGCATCATAGGGCGCCTGGCCTTTGAAAACAGGCTGCATGCGACCAAAATGCGATGCCATCAACGTCATGGCCGACTGACGATAGTTAATCGCGGCCTCGGGCTTGGCAAACTGGGCGTAGGCCGAAGAGGCCAGCAGGGGCACCGCAACGGCACATGCTACAGCAAACAATGTAATTTTCTTCATGCAGAGCTCCTTGATCATCGGGGAAATAAAATCGGGCCGACTATACCGCGCGTGCGAGCTCTTGTGCCAGTCCGAGATAGTTCCTTGGGGTCATTTCCAGCATGCGCTGCCTGACCTCGGGTGGCAGGGCCAGCCCGGTGATGAAAGTCTGCAAGGCTTCCTGAGTGATGCCTTTGCCGCGTGTGAGTTCCTTGAGTGCCTCATAGGGAGCAGGCAGACCGTAGCGGCGCATGATCGTCTGGACCGGTTCGGCCAGAATCTCCCAGCATCGGTCCAGATCACCATCGATGGCGGCCGCGTTGACCTCGAGCTTGCCCAACCCGCGCAGACAGGCATCATAGGACACCAGGCAATAACCAAGCCCCACGCCCAGGTTGCGCAACACGGTCGAATCGGTCAGATCGCGCTGCCAGCGGGAAATTGGCAGTTTTTCGGAAAAATGCCGCAATACGGCATTGGCCAGACCCAGGTTGCCCTCAGAATTTTCAAAGTCAATCGGGTTGACCTTGTGCGGCATGGTCGAGGACCCGACCTCGCCTTCCTTCAGGCGTTGTTTGAAATAACCAAGCGCCACATAACCCCAGATATCACGGTTGAGGTCGATCAGGATGGTGTTGGCACGCGCCAGCGCGTCAAACAGTGCCGCCATCCAGTCATGCGGCTCGATCTGGATCGTATGGGGATTTTGCTTCAGTCCCAACTCGTTGAGCACACCGGCGCTAAAGGCGGGCCAGTTTATTTCCGGGTAGGCCGCCAGGTGCGCGTTGTAATTACCTGTGGCGCCATTCATCTTGGCAAGCGGCAACACCGCTGCGACATTGTCAATCGCGCCGCGCAGGCGTGCCGCCACGTTGGCAAATTCCTTGCCCAGGGTGGTGGGGGTGGCAGGCTGCCCGTGCGTACGCGACAGCATGGGCTGGTCGGCCTGGGTATGGGCAATATGTTGCAGCATGGCCAGCAGTTTTTGCAGCTGCGGCAGCACGACCTGGTCGCGCGCGCGACCCAGCATCAGGGCGTGCGACGTATTGTTGATATCTTCAGAGGTGCAGGCGAAGTGAATGAATTCGGCAGCCGCCGCAAGCTCTGGTTGGTCAGCGACTTTTTCTTTCAACCAGTATTCAACCGCCTTGACGTCGTGATTGGTCTTGCTCTCGATTTGCTTGATGCGCTGGGCATCGGCTTCTGAGAACTCGGCCACCAGCGCACGCAAGGCCTGCCGCGCAGGTGCCGTGAAGGGAGCCAGTTCAGGCAAGCCCGCATCCGACAGGCCAATCAGCCAGGCAATTTCGACTTCGACCCGGTGTGCCATGAAACCGGCCTCGGACAACAAGGGGCGCAGGCCGTCACATCTGGAAGCGTAACGACCGTCCAGTGGAGACACTGCATTGAGAACGCTCAGGGTGGAATTTGTCTGCATAGGGGGGAACTGATCAAAAAAACGACAAAATGGACGTGGTGAATTTTATCACCGCGGATTAGCACCAAATTCCTGCATCAGGGGATAAACTCAAGGAGTTAGTTATAGACGAATCGTGTGGTTTGGCTATGTCCGTCCTTCATTTATCATAGTTATCCATGAAACTGATTGCTTCACTTACTAGTCCCTTCGTGCGCAAAGTGCGCGTTGTCATGGCAGAGAAAAAACTCGACTTCCAGATGGAAATCGAGAATGTCTGGGCACCAGACACGAAAATCCAGGAATCCAATCCGCTGGGCAAGGTTCCCTGTCTGGTCATGGAAGATGGTGGCACGCTGTTCGATTCGCGCGTCATTGTCGAATACCTGGACACGCTTTCCCCGGTCAGTCGCCTGATCCCTCAAACCGGTCGTGAACGCGCAGCAGTCAAATGCTGGGAAGCCCTGGCCGACGGCGCGCTCGATGCATGCATCATCATTGTCAAGGAAGTCCAGCGTCCTGATTCCCAGCAAAGTGCTGACTGGATCGCCCGGCAATATGGCAAGATTGACGCGGCACTCAGCGCCATGGAAGAAAGCCTGGGCGAACAGTCGTTCTGTATGGGCGTGAACTACACCCTGGCCGATATCGCGGTCGGTTGCGTGCTCGGCTACCTGGACCTGCGCTTTCCCCAGGTCGACTGGCGGCTCAATCACCCCAACCTCACCCGACTGGGCAAGAAACTGTCCACCCGTCCGGCCTTTATCGATACTGATCCGCCGAAGGTCTGAAACTAGTCATCCAGGTCAGCCTCAAGGTTGCGGGCGATGATTTCTTTCATGACCTCGCTGCTACCGCCGTAAATGCGGCCGACGCGCGCATCGACCCAGGCGCTGCCAACCATATATTCCGACATGTAGCCATAGCCGCCGTGTAGTTGCAGGAATTCATCAAGCAGACGGCATTGCATTTCAGAGGCGTTGAGTTTGGCCATGGCCGCGCGCTCAGGGGTCAGTTCACGCTTGAGGTGCAGTGCCAGGCAATCATCGACAAAAGTGCGCAACATCACGCATTGTGCCTTGGCCTCAGCGAGCTTAAAGCGGGTGTTCTGGTAAGTCAGCAGAGAATTGCCAAAAATCTTGCGGTCACGTGTGTAGACGATTGTGCGCTTGAGGAAAGCTTCGATCGAAGCCGCTGCACGCACAGCGATCACGAGACGTTCCTGGGCAAGTTCTTGCATCAGGTACTTGAAGCCGTTGTTTTCTTCACCCAGGCGGTTGCCGACCGGCACACGCACGTTATCAAAGAAAAGCTCTGACGTATCCTGGGCATGCAAGCCGATTTTCTTCAGCTTTCGACCCTTGCTGAAACCCGGCGTACCCTCTTCAACGCAAATCAGGGAAATGCCCTTGGCACCCGCCGACGGGTCCGTCTTGGCGATGACAATCACGATCCCGGCATTCTGACCATTGGAAATAAAGGTCTTCGATCCGTTGATGATGTAGTGATCACCTTCGCGCTGCGCAGTGGTCCGAATGGCTTTCAGGTCACTGCCCGTGCCGGGCTCGGTCATCGCGATGGCACCGATCGTCTCGCCGCTGGCCATGTTGGGCAGCCAGCGATCACGTTGCGCTTGCGAACCGTAGGTATAGATGTAGGGCGCCACAATATCAGAGTGCAACGGAAAAGCGACGCCGGCGCAGTTCACACGCCCAAACTCCTCGAGCAGGACGGCCGAATGTCCAAAATCACCGCCACCACCATAGGGCTCGGGCAGCAAGGGATTGAGCAGGCCTTCAGCGCCAGCCTTGAGCCAGACCGACTTGGGCACAATGCCCTGCTCTTCCCACTCGGCATAAAAAGGCATGATTTCGCGCTCAACAAAGCGCCGTACCTGGGTGCGGAATTGTTCGTGGTCTTCGCGGTAAACAGTTCTCATGAGTGATCTCGTCAGTAGTGATTCAGGAACGAACCCGATAGCCCGCATCGGGCTGTGTCTGATAGCGCTCTTTGAGCACACGTCGTAACATTTTTCCGGTTTCCAGTCTCGGCAGACTTTCTTCAAACACTATCGTCCGCGGCATCTTTATTTTTGAAAGATGCGCGCTGCAAAATGTCACCAGCTCTTGCGCCATGGCCTCGGACGCCATGTCCGGATCGCGCAACTGCACAATGGCCTTGGGCACCTGACCATAGGATGCATCAGGCACACCCACCACCGCCACATCCTGCACCTGCGGGTGCTGACTGATCGCGTTTTCAATTTCCTGGGGATACACGTTCACGCCCCCGGACAGAATCAAGTCGGTACGGCGGTCAACCAAATACAGAAAACCTTCGTCGTCGACATAGCCCATGTCGCCGTATGTGGCCCAGCCGCGCTCGTTATAGGCATCCTTGGTTTTTTGTGGGTCGTTCCAGTACGTAAACGTGGGGCCACCAGAAAAGTAGATTTTGCCAACCTGGCCAGCAGGTAACTCCTGACCATCCTCGTCAACGATGTGAATAACCCCCATGCTGGCACGACCGACCGAACCTGGATGCTCACGCCAGTCGCGCGGCCCGATTGCCGTGATCCCGACGCCTTCCGAGCCTGCGTAGTACTCAAAGACGATATCGCCCCACCAGTCCAGCAACGCCTGTTTGACGTGAATGGGGCAAGGGGCGGCAGCATGAATCGCCACCCGCATCGAACGCAGGTCGTAGCGCTCGCGCACAGCCCGGGGCAGCTCAAGCATACGCACGAACATCGTCGGCACCCACTGAGAATGGGTCACATGGTGCTGATCGATCACCTGCAAAGCAGTCAGCGCGTCAAATTTTTTCATGACGATGGCCGTGCCGCCTGCCTCGATCGTGCGCATCACATAGCGCAGCGGCGCGGCGTGGTACAGCGGCGCGGGCGACAGGTACACGGCATGTTCGTCAAAGCCGAATGCACGGCGCCAGGCCTCAACCTCTGGCTCTGGCTTGTCGCGCGTGTCTGCGGCAAGCAACGGACGACGGATGCCCTTGGGCAGTCCCGTGGTGCCAGAGGAGTACAACATGTCACGGCCAATCTGACGCTCGGGCAAGGCGCCCACAGGATGAAAGGCTGCCAGCGCACGCAGGTAGGACGCAAAGGCCTGCGGCTGATCATCGGCATCGACGTTGAACACGCGAAGGCCTTCGAGCCCGCCGTTTGCCGCCAGCGCCTCAACTGCTGGGGCGGTATCACGGGAGACAAACACCACCGTGGCACCGCTATCGCGCACGATGTAGGCAAGCTCTGGTGCGGTCAAATGCGTACTGACAACCGTGAAGTACAAACCGGCGCGACGCGCAGACAGGCCCAGCTCAATGATTTCCGGACGGTTTTCCATCAGGATCACAATCCCGGCGCCAGCGTCGAGCCCCAGCGAAATCAGCCAGGAGGCGGCATGTTGAACCTGACGGTCCAGGTCACCAAACGAAATCGTCCGCTGCGAAGCGAGATCAATCAACGCGGGCTTGGAAGGGTATTGAAGCGACCATTGGTGCAAGTGCGGCATGCCTGATAATCTCCGATGTCATGGTGTTTTGTTTTTTGAGATACTAGTCTCATGAAAATATAGCGTCAACGAGATAAAGCGCTATGAATACCAAATAAATCAAATTAATGGTCAATAATTACGTTTTAAATTACTTTTTTCGAAACAGTTGTTTCAAAATAAATATTTGACGGATCCACTAAAAAGAACAGAACAGGCGCAACATCTGTGGCTGATCCGGGACACGCCAGAACCACCAGCTTGCCAGAGGTCCCGACGATGAGACAGTCTGAGCACCCCGATATTGTGGTGACAGGCTGGCTGGGGTTCTTTGTGCATGCCGAAGCATCACCGGAAATTATCCAGAAACTTCAGGAAAACTTGATTGTCGTGCTCAAGAGGCCTGAAATCGAAAGCAAATTCGCAGAGATGGGCGGCATCCCTGGTGGCCGGTTTCAGGCAGACTTCAATGGCTTCGTCAGCGATGAGGTCGTACGCTGGGGAGACTTGATCAAACGGACCAAACTATCGCATGACTAGTCAAGCGACCCATCACGGGATCACCCCACTCAGGAGGCGCCCCCCAACGATGCCTCGATGTTGCGAACCAGTGTGATCAGCCTGGGACCGACATCCTCGACCAACTGCTTGCTCTGGGGACTGAAACCCGGCACAGCAGCGGAAAATATCCAACACTCTGCGTCACGCAGTGGACGCATAGGCGTGGCGATACTGGCGATCTCCCGATGCAGGTCACCGTGCCCCCGGCAAAAGCCGTGATGATCCAGATCGCGCTGTGCATCGGCCAGCCGATCCATCAACCACACCTTGCGTGTCTGGTCACGGGCCTCCAGGGCGGCAAGATACTGAAGACGTTCGGGCTCGGGGATCGCAAGCAGATAAGCGCGTCCCGAGGCTGTGCGCGGCAAGGAAAGCCTGACTCCGATCTCAGGACGGAACACCTTGCTCTCGATGCCCTGAACCAATTCGACAAAGGTCAAATTATCCTGATGCCCCACAGCCAGTTGCACCTGCCCGTCAATATGATTGGCCAACTCCTGCATCAGGGGCCGCGCCAGTTGGCGCACCGTCATGCGCGCCAGCGTCGGCGCTGCCAGATTCAGCAGCCCCAGACCGGCGACGTATTTGGAGATTCGCTGGGAATAGCGCAACAAACCCAGTTCACACAAGGTCTCAAGCAGCCTGAACAAAGTCGGTTTGGACAGCCCGGTCAGGCCCATGATCTCCCTGGCACTCAGTTCCTGTCGGGTCGGCGAAAAGCAACGCAGCACCGACACCCCGCGAGCAAGGGCGCTCACCAGACGGATTTCAGAGTCCTGTTCAACCGAAGCGGCGACTACAACATCCAACGATTTT